>NZ_JANFMV010000004.1 GCF_024385575.1 Rhizobium sp. NRK18
GGGCGGCAAATTTGCCGCTGATCGCATCCACGAGGACTGAGACGCCGCGAAGGTTGCCGGCCCGACAAGGGCCGGCAACCTAGAGAATTGCACCTTGCCATATCCTCTCCAGGGGGATAGGTTATGGCCATGTCAGAACATCGTCACAGCACACACCCGGACATCGCCAAGCGGCTGAAACGCGCCGAGGGACACCTGAAGAGCGTCATCAAGATGATCGAGGACGGCAAGCCCTGCCTCGATCTCGCCCAGCAGCTGCATGCCGTCGAAAAGGCGATCAGCCAGGCCAAGCGCACGCTCATTCAGGATCATCTCGATCACTGCCTCGACGAGACGGTCGGTGCGCTTGACCACGGCCAGCGGCGAACCATCGACGAATTCAAGACCATCACCAAGTATCTGTGATGGCCGCCATGTGGACACGGATCCTCGACTGGCTGGGCTTCGGTGGACACGGCCACTCCCACGGAGATCACGGGCATCACGGAAACCATGCGCACGGGCATCATGAACATGGATCGCATGGACATACCCATGGCGTGATCGACGCGACGATCGCCACCACCGAAAGGGGCATCTGGGCCATCAAACGGTCCTTCGTCATCCTGGCCGCGACCGCGCTGATGCAGATCGTCGTCGTTGCCATCTCGTCAAGCGTGGCGCTGCTGGCGGACACGATCCACAACGTCGCCGATGCGACGACGGCGATCCCGCTGTGGATCGCGTTCGTGCTCGCCCGCCGCAAGCCGACGAAGCGGTTCCCCTATGGTCTCGGCCGGGCCGAGGATCTGGCGGGCATCACCATCGTCGCCATCATTCTGTTCAGCGCGATCGTTGCCGGATACGAGGCCGTCGACCGCCTGCTCAATCCCCTGCCCGTCACCAATCTTGGCTGGCTGACCGCGGCTGGCATCATCGGCTTTGCCGGCAACGAGGCGGTGGCGATCTTCCGCATTCGCATCGGCCGCCAGATCAACAGCGCCGCCCTCGTCGCCGACGGCTATCACGCCCGCACCGACGGGCTGACGAGCCTCGCCGTCGTACTCGGTGCCGTCGGCGTATGGCTCGGCTTTCCGCTCGCCGACCCGATCATCGGTCTGGTGATCACCATCGCCATCTTCGGGATCGTCTGGCAATCCGCCCGATCGGTACTGACCCGCATGCTGGACGGGGTGGAGCCGGACGTGATCGACGAGATCCGGCATGCCGCGGAACATGTGACAGGCATCCGGTCTGTCCCGGAGGCCAAGGCCCGCTGGCTCGGTCACAAGCTGCACGCCGACGTGTCGATAGAAGTTGACAAGGCCCTTCTGCTGACCGAGGCGGAAGAAATCGCCAAGCGGCTGGAGACGGAGCTCTTCAAACACCTTCCGGCACTCTCCGTCGCCCGGGTGAGGACGATATCATGGATGGACACAGCTCATCGTCATTGAGGCCTTGATCGGCGTCAATGTGCATGGCATTGCCGCCGATAGACTGCCGCGCGCCCGTCCTGCGCGCTATTGACCCACTTGACAGGGCCGGGGCACGAAAAGACATTGCGGATATCATGACCATTAAACTCCTCTTTAATTCCGTGCTTGTCGCGGCCATTTCCCTTTCCCTGTCCTCCGCCGGTTTCGCCGGCGAAGAGCGCTACAAGACGCCCGAAGCGCTCGGCGAGGCGCTGTTCAATGACGCCAGCCTGTCGAAGAACGGCACGGAGGCGTGCGCGACCTGCCACATGCCGGGCATGGGCTTCCGCGACGGCCGCGATTCCACGGTCGGCCTCGCCGTCGCGCTCGGCGACGACGGCAAGTCGCTCGGCGACCGCAACGTGCCGAGCGCCGCCTATGCGCATCTGTCGCCGCCCTTCCACAAGGACGCGGAAGGCAAGTATGTCGGCGGCCAGTTCTGGGACGGACGCGCCTCGACGCTTGAGGATCAGGCCGGCGGCCCGCCGCTGAACCCGATCGAGATGGGCATGCCCGACAAGGCGGCGGTCGCAAAGCGGATCGAGGAAAACCCCGACTACGTCGCCTCGTTCAAGGGCGTGTTCGGCAAGGACATCTTCACCCAGCCGGACGAAACCTATGCGGCGATGACCAAGGCGATCGCCGCCTATGAGCGGACCGAGGAATTTTCACCGTTCGATTCCAAATACGACCGCTATCTGCGCGGCGAAGTGAAGTTCACAGACCAGGAGGAACTTGGCCGGGTGCTGTTCTTCTCGCACCAGTTCACCAACTGCAACCAGTGCCATGAAGTGCAGGGTCCATCGGGCTTCGAGCACGCGCTCTTTACCAACCACAAGTATTTCAACATCGGCGTGCCGGAAAACACGTCGGTGCGCATGGTCAACGGCACGGCAAAGGGCACGATCGACACTGGCCTGGCGCAGAACCCGATGGTCGACGATCCGGCCGCCGAGCGCGGCAAGTTCAAGGTGCCGTCGCTGCGCAATGTCGCGGTCACCGGCCCCTACATGCACAACGGCGTGTTCAAGGACTTGCGGACCGTCGTCAAGTTCTACAACAAGTACAACAGCAAGGCTCCGTCGGCGCAGATCAATCCCGAAACAGGCAAGCCCTGGGGGCCGCCGGAAGTGGCCGAGAACATCGCGACGAAGGAGCTGACCGCCGGGTCCGCCCTCAATGACAAACGCATCGACGCCATCGTCGCCTTTCTTAAGACGCTGACCGACAAGCGGTACGAACCGCTGCTCGACAAGTAGGCGGGTGCGGAGCATGACCGGCGTGAAAGAGGCTTCGCTGCCGATCACCGATGCTTGCATGAAGCCGGAGGCAGACACTGCCGGCGCCGGCCCGTTCAGCGCCGAAGAGCGGGACGCCGTCTATCGCGTGATGCGCGAGCGCCGTGACGTGCGCGGCGAATTCCTGCCGGACCCGGTGCCGGACGATGTGCTGCGGCGCATCCTCGAGGCCGCCCATGCCGCCCCCTCGGTCGGCCTGTCGCAACCATGGAATTTCATTCTCATCCGTGACCCCGACGTCCGGACGTCTGTCCACGAGGCCTTCGCGAAGGCAAACGCGGAGGCCGCCGACATGTTTGCCGGCGAAAAGGGCGAGCAGTACCGGCGGCTGAAGCTGCAAGGCATACTGGAAGCACCGCTCAACATCTGCATCACCTGTGACCGCAGCCGCGGCGGACCGGTGGTGCTCGGCCGCACCCACCAGAACGATACCGATCTCTATTCGACCGTCTGCGCGGTGCAGAACCTGTGGCTCGCCGCCCGCGCTGAAGGCGTCGGCGTCGGCTGGGTCAGCATTTTCCGCGAGGAGGACGTCAAGGACATTCTCGGCATTCCGCCGGAAATCCGCATCGTCGCCTATCTCTGTCTCGGCTACGTGAAGACGCTCTATACCCGCCCGGAACTGGAAGCGCGCGGCTGGCGCGAGCGCACGCCGCTCGACGAACTGATCTTCGCCGACCGATGGAGCGAGCCAGTTAAAGATTGACATACCCCCAAGAATGACTAGAACGTCCGCCGCCCGTCGATGAAGGCGGCAACCGGTCGCAGCCTACCCGGTCATAGCGAAAACAAGGGCCAATGACATGACCTGTTCTTTGATCCGCTCGCGAGAGCGGAACCGCACCTGTTTGGTGCACTGTCCGCATTTTCTCAGCCCGGCCGGCACTGGCCGTGAGGGAGGATGCTGATGTATCGGATTTCCAAGGAATTCCACTTCTCCGCCTCCCACCAACTGCTGGCGCTTGGCGACGATCACCCCTGCTCCCGGCTGCACGGCCATAACTACGTGGTCGTGGTGGAACTCAAGTCGGAACGGCTGAACGAGGTCGGCTTCGTGCGCGATTACCTCGACCTGAAACCGTTCAAGACTTATCTCGACGGTGAGCTCGATCACCAGCATCTGAACGACGTCTTCGGCGACGACGGGGTGACCGCCGAGCGGATGGCGAAGCATTTCTTCGACTGGTGCAGGGAGCGCTGGCCGGAGGTTTCGGCCGTGCGCGTGCACGAAACCCCGAAAACCATGGCGGAATATCGCCCGTGACGTTGGAAGCCAATATCCGGGTCAGCGAAATCTTCGGGCCCACCATTCAGGGCGAAGGGGCGCTGATCGGCCATCCGACCGTTTTCGTGCGCACCGGCGGCTGCGATTACCGCTGTTCATGGTGCGACACGCTGCATGCGGTGGATTCCGCCTATCGGCACGACTGGAAACCGATGTCGGCCGAGGCGATCATGGCCGAAGTCGAGCGCCTGACCGGCGGCAAGCCGCTGGTCGTCTCGCTTTCCGGCGGCAATCCGGCGATTCAGCCGCTTGGCGACCTCATCGATCTCGGCCACAGCAAGGGTTACAGCTTTGCGCTCGAGACGCAGGGGAGCCTTGCGCAGCACTGGTTTGCGGATGTCGACGTGCTGACATTGAGCCCGAAGCCGCCGTCCAGCGGCATGACCACCGACTGGCAGGCACTGTCGGAGTGCATGACGGCCGCCGGCCTTCCGGACAAGATCGCCTTGAAGGTCGTGGTTTTCGACGACGTCGACTATGCCTACGCGCAGGAGGTGGCGGCCCGCTATCCGTCGCTTCCCGTCTTCCTGCAGCCCGGCAACCATACGCCACCACACCCCGACGGCGAAACCGCCGCGCCGGACATGGAGGGTATCATGGCTCGCATGCGCTGGCTGATCGACAAGGTGGCCGCCGACCGCTGGTTCGAAGCGACCGTCCTGCCGCAGCTGCACGTGCTCATCTGGGGCAATCTGCGCGGCGTCTGAGCGACTACTCCTCGAAGACGAGGCCGTCTGGATCGGCGCCGAGCGATTTCAGCGCGGCGTTGACATCCTCGACCATCTCGTCCGGGCCGCAGACGTAGAATTTCTGGCTGAAGTCCTCGACATGGTCCTTGAGGAAGGCCTTGTCGATGCGGCCATGCAGATAAGGCCGCTTGTCCTCCTTGCTCAGGACATGGTGGACGTCGAGGCCCTGCATGGCTTCAAGCTCTTCCTTGTCGAAGATATCACGCTCGCGCTTGTTGGCGAAGAACAGGGTGTGTCCGGCAAGCGCATTGCGGGACTGAAGATCGCGCAGGATCGACAGGAACGGCGTCATGCCTGCCCCACCGGCGATGAAGACACCCTTGCCCTTGTATTCAATCGTCCCCCAAGGGTCTCGGATCAGCAGGTGATCTCCGGCGCGAAGTTCCATCAGCTTCCTGGTGACGCCGTCATGGTCTGGATAGCTCTTGATGGTGAACTGCAGATGCTCCCAGGAAGGCAGCGAGGTGAAGGTAAAGGGCCGCTTTTCGTCCTCCATGCCGTCCTTTGCGATGGAGACCTCGGTCGCCTGGCCCGGCCGGAAATCGAATCCCTTCGGCTTTTCCACCTCGTACTGGAACACCGTCTCGCCAAGCGGCTTGATTTCGCGGATTTCCACTTTGTGGGCCATTTCGATGCTCCTTTGCCTTGCATGTCCTGTCTAAAGAAGGGAATGTCGCACCACCGTCAAAGTTCCGCATCCGCCGGATGGAAAAGCCACCTCCGCCGGTCTGCGTTTCAGCCTGAAGAATGGAGAAAGTGCCGCATGCCCTCTACCGTCGCCTTCGTCGCCCGCGTCGACCACGCATCGGATGAGGAGGCCTGGCTCTCCGCTCTGCGCGCGGCCATGCCGGAGGAAACCATCCTTCCGTTTCACGCGATGAGCGCCGAGGAGCGGAATGCCGCGAAACTGGCGATCGTCGCCAATCCGGACCCGGCCGACATCAAGGCGCTGCCCAATCTTGAATGGATTCACAGCCTGTGGGCTGGCGTCGAGCGGCTGGTCGCCGAACTGCCGCAGCCGGCCCCGCCGATCGCCCGTCTGATCGACCCGGAACTCTCCAGGGTCATGGCCGAGGCCGTGCTCGCCTGGACCTACTACCTGCAGCGCGACATGCCCTTCTATCGGCACAGCCAGGAACAAAAGGAATGGGCTCCCCGCCCCTATCGCCAGCCGGGCGAGATGACCGTCGGCATTCTCGGCCTCGGCGTTCTCGGCCAGGCCGCCGCAGACCGGCTGACGGCGGCAGGTTTCGGCGTGAAGGGCTGGAGCCGTTCGCAAAAGGAGATCGCCGGCGTCGAGACGTTCAGCGGGGAAGACGGCCTCTTCGACATGCTCGCATCAAGTGACATCGTCGTCTGCCTGCTGCCGCTGACCGCCGAAACGCGCGGCCTGATCAGCGCCACGCGCCTGTTCCGCATGAAAAAGGGGGCGGCGCTCATCAATTTCGGCCGCGGGCCGGTGATCGTCGAGGCTGACCTGCTGGCCGCGCTCGACAGCGGATATCTCTCCCATTGCGTGCTGGACGTGTTCGACAACGAGCCGTTGCCGCAGGGCTCGAGCTTCTGGAGCCATCCGAAGGTGACGGTGCTGCCGCACATTTCCGGACCGACCACCCAGCAATCGGCGGCTTCCGTCGTCTCCGCCAATGTCGAGCGCTGGCGCAAAGACGGCAGGCTTCCCACCACTGTCGATCTCGACCGGGGCTATTGAACGAAAGCCAGAAGCAATTTCTTGACTATAAAAATCATATAATATAGCCAAGACATCGCCCCTGCGGATCATCCCGCACGTAAGCGTTAACGTCACTCAACGCGCATGATCGAACGGCTTCGGCGGTTTCGGTCTGCGCGACTGTGTCCGCAGATCAGGCCGTCCGGGCTCATAAGGATACGGAATGACAATGACTTCTTCACTCACCCTTCAAGCAGCGCCGGAGATCGAGCGCATCAGGCACGACCTGAAGCGCCGCAAGCTGACGGTGAAAGCCGTCGAACGCCTCACCCCGGCCATGCTGAGGATCACATTCCAAGGTGACGATCTCGCTGATTTCGTCAGCCTTGGCGCCGACGATCACGTCAAGCTCATCATTCCTGTCGAGGGAAGCGAGCCCCAACTTCGAGAATACACGCCACGTCGGTATGACAACGAGGCGCGGACGCTGGTGATCGACTTCGCGGTCCATGACGCCGGTCCGGCGAGGCTCTGGGCGCTTTCCGCGAAGCCGGGCGATACGCTGACGGTCGGCGGGCCGCGCGGATCGGCGGTGATTTCCCCAGCCGTCACCGACTGGCTGCTGATCGGCGACGAGACGGCGCTGCCGGCCATCGGACGGCGGATCGAGGAGGCCGTCAAGGGCATGCGCATGACGGCGATCCTTGCCGTGCCGAGCCCGGCCGACCAGCAGGTCTTCGAGACGGACGCCGAACTCTCCGTGCACTGGGTCTACCGCTCGGTGAAGCAAGCGGCCAACCCGGCCCCGGTCCTCGCAGCCCTTCAGGGTCTGGACATTGCACCCGGCACATTCGTCTTCATTGCGGCCGAAGCCGGCGTTGCGAGAGCGATCCGAACGCATCTCGTCGAGGAGCGCGGCCATCCGCTCGGCTGGACGAAGGCAGCGGGCTACTGGACGCTCGGCAAGGCCGACGCCAGCGACAAGTTCGGCTGACGGCCTAGCGCATGTCGAAACGGGTCGGGACCAGCGACGCCTGGAACCAGCGCACGAAAGTCTCGATCGAGAAGACCGGCAGGCCCGTCGCCTGCCGGATGTCGGCGGCATAGGGGATCATGTTGGTGCATTCCAGCACGATCGCGCCGAGATCGGGATTGTCCGCCTGCAGCTTCAGCGCCGCATCGACATTGTCCAGACGGGCGGCATCGACGTCGAGATAGAGTTCGTTGTCGAGAATGGCGCGGGTGAATTCGCGGCCGCCCTCCGTCGTGCCGATCGGCGTTCCTTCCGGCACGCCGGCCTTTTCCAGATGCAGCGGGGTGAGCGCAGTACCGGAGATCGTCAGGATGCCGGCGCGCTTCCCGGGCGCGAGCAGCCGGTTGACCAGCGCCACCTGCATCAGCGACGAGGTGGCGACCGGAACCGGCACAGCCGCTGCCAGCTCTTCCTGGAAGAGTGCGAGGAAGCCGCAATTCGTCGTGATGCCGTCGACGCCGTCGGCCACGAGTTCGCGGGCTGCGGCGATGAACATGTCGAGCGTGCCGGCAGCCCCCTTGCGCACGACGAGATCCGGCGTGGCCGAACGCACCACCTTGTAGTGAACCGGGAACGGCCATGTCAGCGCATTGCCCATGTCGCCGGGAATGCGCGGAAACTGCGCCTCCAGCATCAGAATGCCCACCGATGCGCCGTAGACCGCCTTGCCGCCCTTTGCCTTCATGACTTTCAGCCTTCGTTTTCCAGCCGGCGCTCGAAGATTTCCTCCGGCCCGGCGACGTAGATGTTGGAATAGCCTTCGCGAACGGAGGCGACGATCTGGTCCATGCGCTTGACCACATGGCCCCGCATCAGCGCAATCGCCCGGTCGGACTCGCGCGCGGCCAGCGCCTCCATGATCAGCTTGTGCTCGCCCTTGGTGCGGGCGACCGCCGAGGCCATGTCGACCCAGCGGATGTAGCGGATGCGCTCGTTCAGGTGTTCGAGCTGACGGACGATCTCGCCGTTTCCCGAAAGCCGGGCAATCGCGATGTGAAACGCCTCGTCGGCAGCCGTGGCCGCGCCGATGGTGCGCCCGGCATAGATCAGCCCGTCGGCATATTCGTTGGCTTTGAGGCGCTCCAGCGCCGCGTCGCTCGCCCGCTCGCAGGCAAGCCGCACGGCGGTTTCCTCCAGCACGGCGCGGACCTCGTAAAGATCGAAGATCGACTGTGCGTCCAGCTCGCGGCAGAAGAAGCCCTTGCCGGGCTGAAAATCGAGAAGCTGCTCGGCGACGAGGCGGTTCAACGCCTCGCGCAGCGGCGTGCGACTGGCGTCCAGTTCGCGGGCAAGCGTCACCTCATTGATCCGCTCACCGGGCCGGATCCGGAAATTCACCGCCATTTCCTTCAGCTGCGCATAGAGCGCGCCGACGCGTCCTTCGCTCATCCATCACCTTCCATTGTCGATTCAATCCTTGACATAAGTCCGAGCGGCAATCAACATGCAGTGCTGTATACAGTACGAAATGCAGATTCCAATCAGTTGAGTGAGAGAGAATGACGGAGCAGAGCCGCAGCAACACCATGACAGGGGCCGAAGCCATGGTCCGCATGCTGGAAGCCCATGGGGTGACCCATATGTTCGGGCTGTGCGGCGACACGACGCTGCCCTTCTATGACGCGATGGCGCAGCTGGATCACGGCATTACCCACATCCTGACGCGCGACGAGCGGCATGCAGCCTACATGGCCGACGGCTACGCGCGGGTGACCGGCAAGCCCGGCGTCTGCGAGGGCCCGTCTGGCGGCGGCGCGACCTACATCCTGCCCGGCCTCGTCGAGGCAAACGAAAGCTCGGTCCCGATCCTCGCCATCACCACCGACGTCGCCACCACCTCGCGCGGCCGCTATCCGCTGACAGAACTCGACCAGGTGGCGCTGATGCGGCCGCTGACCAAATGGAACGCCTCGATCGACAATCCGGCCAAGGTGCCGGCGATGATGCGCGCCGCCTTCCGCGCCATGACCACCGGACGCCCCGGCTCCGCCCATATCGCGCTGCCCTTCGACACCCAGAAAGGCGCGAGCGATGCGGCCGACATCTGGGCCGACCCGCGCCACAAGGCGTTTCCGGCGGAGCGGGTGGGACCTGATCCGGATGCGATCAGGGACGCGGCGGATGCGCTTCTGTCGGCGAAAAGCGCGATCGCCATCTGCGGTGGCGGCCCGGTGATCGCCGGCGCGGAGGCCGACCTCTTACGTCTTGCCAGGCTGCTCGACATGCCGGTCGCGACGACCGTTTCCGGCCAGGGCTCGATTGCCGAGACCGATCCGCTCTCGCTCGGCGTCGTCGGTTCGAACGGCGGCGTTCCCGCCACGCGGGCCGTCGTCGATGCCGCCGATCTGGTGCTCTTCATCGGCTGCCGTGCAGGTTCGGTGACGACCGAGCGCTGGCGTTCGCCGAAGCCCGGCACACGCATCATTCACATCGACAGCGATCCGGAGGTGATCAGCGCCAACTATCAGACGGAAGTGGCGATCGTTGCCGATGCCCGCCTGGCGCTTTCGGCCCTTGCCGATGAGGTCGCCGCCCGGCATCCGTCGATTTCCTTCTCCGGCCGCGAACGGGTGTCCCCCGCCTGGGCGGAAAAGCTTGCCGCCTTCGAGGCGCTGGCGCAATCGACCGACAGACCGATCCGCCCCGAACGCGTGGTCGCGACCCTGTCGAAGCTGCTCGACGACGACGCGATCATCGTCGCCGATCCCGGCACGCCCTGCCCGTACTTCTCGGCGCATTACCGCTGGCGCAAGCCCGGCCGCAACTTCATCACCAATCGCGCGCATGGTGCGCTCGGCTACGCGCTCGCCGCCTCGATGGGCGCGCATACAGGCCGTCCATCGGCAAAGACCGTCGCGGTGATGGGCGACGGCTCCTTCGGCTTCTGCTGCGGCGAATTCGAAACCATCGTCCGGCACAAGATGCCGATCACCTCGATCGTCTTTTCAAACGCGACCTATGGCTGGATCAAGGCCGGCCAGAACTCCGGTTTCGGCCAGCGCTTCTACAATGTCGACTTCAACCGCACGAACCACGCTGCCGTCGCCAGCGCCTTCGGGGTCAAGTCCTGGACGGTCGAGGATCCGGCCATGCTGGAACCGGTGCTGAAAGAAGCGCTTGCCTTTGACGGCCCGACACTGATTGATGTCATTTCGCAGCCGCTGCACGAAGCCGCGGCTCCAGTCAGCGAATGGGTGGCATGATGGGGACAGAGGCAAAACATATCGGCATTGTCGGTGCCGGCATCGTCGGCGTCTCGACGGCCATCTGGCTGCAGCGGGCCGGCCATCGCGTGACGCTGATCGACAGGCTCGGCCCCGGCGAGGGTACGAGCTACGGCAATGGCGGCGTGCTCGCCTCCTGCTCCATCGTCCCGGTCACCGTGCCCGGCCTCCTCAAGAAGGCGCCGCGCATGCTGTTCGATCCGAACCAGCCGCTGTTCCTCAAGTGGTCATACCTGCCGAAACTCGCGCCTTGGCTCGTCAAGTACCTCTCCCACGCAAACGCCGACGACGTGAAGCGGATTGCCTCCGCAGTCCATGGTATTGTCGGCGACAGCCTCGCCGACCATCAGGCGCTCTCTGCAGGCACCGGCGCCGAGCGCTTCCTGGTGCCGTCAGACTATGTCTTCGTCTACAATGACCGTGCCCATTTCGAGGGCGACGCCTTCGGCTGGGGCATCCGCCGCGCCCACGGATTTTCATGGGACGAACTGGAAGGCCGCGCCTTCAGCGAATACGATCCGACGCTTGCCCCTGCACTCGGCTTTGGCGTCCGGCTCGGCAATCATGGCGTCATCAAGGATCCCGGCGGCTATGTGAAGGCGCTCGCCGCCCATGCCGAAATGAACGGCGCACGCCTGATCAAGGCCGATGTTACCGGCTTCGTTCGCGAAGGCGGCAAGGTGACCGGTGTGCGGACCGGCGGCGAGACCTTGTCCTTCGACGACACGGTGATCGCCACCGGCGTCTGGTCGAAGCCTCTCGCCGAAACCTTCGGGCTCAAAGTGCCGCTGGAAAGCGAGCGGGGCTATCACATAGAGCTTTGGGAGCCGAACATGATGCCGCGCTCGCCGGCCATGATCGCCTCCGGCAAGTTCGTCATCACACCGATGGAAGGCCGTATCCGGCTGGCCGGCGTCGTCGAATTCGGTGGGCTTGATGCCCCCGCCTCGCGTCCGCCCTTCGATCTCCTGATGCGCAACATCCGCGCTGCCATGCCGGGGCTGTCCTGGAAGGACAAGACCGAATGGATGGGACACAGGCCCGCGCCGGCCGATTCCATTCCGGTCATCGGCAAGGTGCCGAACGCGCCCGGAGCCTGGATGGGCTTCGGCCATCATCACATCGGACTGACCGGTGGACCGAAGACAGGCTACCTGCTGTCGCAGATGATCTCGGGGCAACAATCCAATTTGGACCTTGCCCCTTATGCTCCGATGAGGTTTCAATAGCGTACCAATAAAAACAGGAAGGGAACTGAACATGAAGAAACTGGGATATCTTCTCGCCGGCACCGCCATCGGCCTGACGGCTGCAACGAGTGCGTTTGCCGAAAGCTGGGACATGCCGATGGCCTATCCGGCCAGCAACTATCACAGCGAGAACGGCGCGGAATTTGCCAAGTGCGTTGGTGAAAAATCCGGCGGAGCGCTCGACATCGTCACGCATCCGAACGGCTCGCTGTTCGCCGGCAACGATATCAAGCGCGCCGTCCAGACCGGCCAGGCGCCAATCGGCGAGCGCCTGCTCTCCGCACACGCCAACGAAAATCCGCTGTTCGGTGTCGACTCGATTCCGTTCCTCGCGACCTCCTTCGACGCCTCGGACAAGCTGTGGTCGGCTGCGCTCGATCAGGTGAAGGCAGCGCTCGACGAGCAGAACCTCGTCTATGTCTATTCCGTGCCGTGGCCGCCGCAGGGCCTTTACACCAAAAAGGAAATCAACTCGGCTGCCGACCTCAAGGGCATCAAGTTCCGCGCCTACAATGCGGCGACCGCCCGCATCGCCGAGCTTGCCGGCATGGTGCCGGTGCAGATCGAGGCCGCCGAACTCAGCCAGGCGCTGGCGACGGGCGTGGCCGAGAGCTTCATCTCCTCGGGCTCCACAGGCGTCGATTCCAAGGTCTGGGAAAGCCTGACCCATTTCTACGACGTGCAGGCCTGGCTGCCGCGCAACGTCGTGTTCGTCAACAAGGGCTCGTTCGACGGCCTGGATGACGCCGGCAAGAAGGCCGTGATGGATTGCGGCGCGGAAGCCGCCAAGCGCGGCGAGGACACCGCCAAGGATCTGACCGCCAAATACCTGAAAACGCTTGCCGAAAACGGCATGGCCGTCGCCGGCCCGGGCGATCAGCTGAAGTCGGATCTCGAAGGCTTCGGCGCGACGATGACAGACGAATGGCTTAAGAACGCCGGCGACAAGGGCAAGGCCATCATCGACGCCTACAAGGCCAACTGAGCCCCGTGACAAAAGCCGCCCGGCCTCTGCAAGCGGAGGCCGGGCTGTTGATCCATTTCCGTCAGGGGGCATTATGAGCGCACCTTCCCGCAAGCATCCGGTCCGCAGAACGCTGGACGGGCTTTACGATTTCGCCGGCTATCTCGCCGCCGCATGCCTCATGGCGCTCCTGATCGTCATCGTCATACAGATGGTGGCGCGCTGGTCGAGCCTGACCTTTCCGGGAGGCGCCGAATATGCCGGCTATCTCATGGCGGCTTCGTCCTTCCTTGCCTTTGCGCATGCGCTGAACCACGGATCGCATATCCGGGTCGGGCTCCTGCTGACCGCGCTTGGCAGGCACAAGTTCTGGGCCGAACTCTGGTGCCTGGCAATCGCGACGGCAGCGTCCGGCTATCTCGCCTGGTACGCCGTCAAGCTCGTCTACTGGTCGCGCAAGCTGCACGACATCAGCCAGGGCCAGGACGCCACGCTGCTCTGGTACGTGCAGATCCCCGTGGCCGCAGGCGCCGTACTGCTGGCCATCTGCTTTGCCGACAATCTCGTCTCCCTGATCATCAACGGCCGCGACAACATCGTCGAGAGTGCCGAACAGGCGCATGGGGAATAAGACATGACGGCTGAACTCGCCCCGATCGCCATTTTCCTCTTCATCCTCTTCCTGCTGCTCGGTTCCGGCGTCTGGGTCGGTCTGGCCCTGCTCGGCGTCGCCTGGTTCGGGATGGAAATCTTCACCAACCGGCCGGTCGGCGACGCGATGATGACGATCATCTGGCGCGCCTCCTCGTCCTGGACGCTGACGGCGCTGCCGCTGTTCATCTGGATGGGGGAAATCCTGTTTCGAACGCGATTGTCGGAAGACATGTTCAAGGGCCTGTCGCCGTGGATGGCGAAGCTGCCCGGTCGCCTGCTGCACACCAACGTCGTCGGCTGCACGGTCTTCGCCGCCGTCTCCGGATCGTCTGCCGCCACCCTGATGACGGTCGGCAAGATGTCGGTGCCGGAACTGCGCCGGCGAAACTATCCCGAGACGATGGTGATCGGCACGCTGGCGGGCGCCGCGACCCTCGGCCTGATGATCCCGCCGTCGCTGACCCTGATCGTCTACGGCGTCACCATCAACGAATCCATCACCAAACTGTTCATCGCCGGCATCGTGCCCGGCCTCGTGCTGGCCGCCTTCTTCATGGCCTATATCGCCATCATGTCGAAAGTCTCGAAGGACTTCGCGCCGGACGACGAACCGGAGATGACATTTGCCGAAAAGGTGAAAAATTCGCGCTTCCTGGTACCAGTGATCAGCCTCATCCTCGTCGTCATCGGCTCGATGTATCTCGGTTTCGCGACGGCGACGGAAGCCGCCGCCTTCGGCGTCATCGGCTCGCTGCTGCTTGCCGCCTTGCAAGGCTCGCTCACCCGGCACTCGTTCTTCGAAAGCCTGATGGGCGCCACCCGCACCTCCGCGATGATTGCGCTGATCCTTGCCGGTGCGGCCTTCCTGTCCTTGTCGATGGGCTTCACCGGTCTGCCGCGCGCGCTCGCCGAATGGATCAATTCCATGGGCCTCACCCGCTTCGAACTGCTGATGGCGCTCTTGGTCTTCTACATCATCCTCGGCTGCTTCCTCGACGGCATCTCGTCGGTGGTGCTGACCATGGCGGTCGTCGAGCCGATGATCCGCCAGGCCGGCATCGACATCATCTGGTTCGGTATCTTCATCGTCGTCGTCGTCGAAATGGCGCAGATCACGCCGCCGATCGGCTTCAACCTGTTCGTGATGCAGGGCATGACCGGGCATCAGATGAATTTCATCGCCCGCGCCGCCTTTCCGATGTTCCTGATCATGGTGGTGATGGTGTTCATCCTGATCGCCTTCCCGGAACTGGCCACCTGGCTGCCCGCCCATATGCGCGAGATCGGAATCTAGCCCGTATCATGGAAATCCTATCATCCCCCGGACTGCTGGCGGCGGTTTTCTGCATCGTCGTCGTCGCGGCCATCGTTCAGGCGGGCCTTGGCATGGGCTTCGGCCAGACGGCGGCACCGCTTCTGGCGCTGATCGACCCGCATCTGGTCCCGGCCTCCGTCCTCTTTCTCGGCATGGCGACATCGGCCTGGGGAGCGTGGCGCGAGCGCGACGCCATCCACTGGAACGAGGTCGGGCTCGGGATGATGGGGCGACTTGCCGGCGTCATAGCCGGATCGGCGATCCTCGCCAGCCTCAGCGACCGGCGCCTGTTCATGCTGATCTTCGGTCTCCTGATCGCCAGCGCCGTGCTTCTCTCCGTCAGCGGCTGGCGCATGGCCTTCAACAGGATCACTCTGCTTCTGATGTCCTCGTTCTCCGGGCTGATGGGGACGATCACCTCCGTCGGCGCGCCGCCGATGGCGCTGATCTATCAGGACCGCCCAGCGCGCGACGCACGGCCAACGCTCGCCGCCTTCTTCGCCATCGGTTGCGCGCTTTCATTGGCGGGGCTCTATCTCAGCGGCTGGGCCGGCTTGCGCGATTTCGAGCTGGCGCTGCTCATGGTACCGCCGATGCTGATCGGCACCTTCATTGCCCGCGGGCTCGGCGCGCGCTTCGACCGGCGCTTCCGCCCGGCACTCCTCATCGTCGCCTCGATCGCCGCCGCCATGCTCATCTATCGGGGACTTGCATGAACGCGGCCTTCCTGCCGCTGAATTTTCTGGCAAGGCACGGACGCCTGGTGCTGGTGGCGGGTCTTGTCGTCGGCATAGTTTTCCCGACACTCGCCAGGTCGCTGCAGCCGCTGATTCCGCAGGCAGCCGCCCTGATGCTGTTCGTCACGGCGCTGCGCATCGGCCCGCGCGAGGCCCTCGGGCGCCTGTCGCAGATGCGGACCTCGCTCGGCGCCGTCGCTGTGTTCCAGGTTGCCGTGCCCTGCCTCTTCGCCATCGTCTTCAAGATGATCGGCTTTCACGGTCCGGTCGCCAACGCCATCGTGCTGGCAACGACGGCGCCGCCGATCTCGGGCAGTCCGAACCTCGTGATTCTGACCGGCAACGATCCCGCCCCCGCGCTGCGGACGCTGATCGCCGGAACCGCCCTTCTGCCGCTGACGATCTTCCCCGCCTTCATCCTTTGGCCAGACTTCGGCGACGCCGGCGCGGTGCTGCACTCGTCGTTCAGGCTGCTGGCGTTGATTGCCGGCGCCACGGCTCTTGCCTTCCTGATCCGGGCCTACCTGCTGAGGAACCCCGCGCCGCCGACGCTGACAGCGATCGACGGACTGTCCGTTCTCGCCATGGCGCTGGTGGTCATTGCCCTGATGGCGGATTTCGGTCCGGCGCTGATCGACCGGCCGGGCCTTCTAGCCCTGACGCTGGTCGCCGCGTTCGCACTGAATTTCGGCCTGCAACTTTTCGTCTTTGCCGGCATCCGTCTCACCGGACTGTCCGACGGCCACGACGTCGCCTACGCAATCCCCGCCGGCAACCGCAACATCATGCTGTTCATAGCCGCCCTTCCGGCCGCGCTGACCTCGCCGCTGCTGCTGTTCGTCGCCTGCTACCAGATTCCGATGTATCTCACGCCCCTACTCCTGGGGCGGCTTTACCGGCGCAAGTCGGTGGATTGACGGCCTGCGTGCTCGTCAGAGTGCATAGGCGACGTCGATGCCGCCGCGCCAGATCATCTCGACCGCCACGAAAAGGATGATCGCCAGGCCACCATAGGCAATCCAGCGATGGCGATTGAGGAGGCCGGCGATGAGGGAAGCGGCGAAGCCCATCAGCACGACCGACAGGCAGAGCCCGAAGACCAGCACCACCGGATGTTCATGCGCGGCACCGGCAACGGCGAGAACATTGTCGAGCGACATGGAAACGTCGGCGATGATGATCTGCTTGATCGCTTCCCGGTAATTCTTCCGCGGCGCGGGTGGGCTGCCGCCTTCGGCGACGATTTCTTCCGCCTGCTGGTCGCGCAGCTCCCGCCACATCTTCCAGCATACCCAGAGCAAGAGCAGACCGCCGGCAAGCAGAAGGCCGATGATCGACAGGAGGTAACTCGCCATCAGCGCGAACAGGATGCGCAGAACCGTGGCGGCGGCAATGCCGACCATGATCGCCTTGCGCCGGTCCTTTTTTGAAAGACCCGCCGCCGCCATGCCGACGACGACGGCATTGTCGCCGGCAAGCACGAGGTCGATCATGACCACCTGCAGGAAGGCGCTGACCGTCGCCGGGATCATGAAATAGTCGAGTGCCGCCTCCATCGATCGATCTCCCGATCAGGCCTGCGGACGTGCCGCCAGCACCCAGTCCTCACCGAAGCGAACATGCTTGATGCCCTGCCGATAATAGGTGAAGGCGAGATGGATCACGCCGTCATCCGTCTGAATGATACTCGGATAGGAGAATTCGCGGTTCTGCTTGTCGGCCGAATTGTTGGTCAGGCAATGGCCGTCCCCCACCTCGACGTCGCGGCGGATCAGGAAGCTCTTGCCCTCGTCCTCGGAGATGGCGATCGTCAACGGCGCACGCGGCGTGCCCCAGACCGCGCCCGGCTGGCCGGGATCCGGCTGGTCCTCGTCCTTGCCGTCAGCCTCGATCTCGTCGTAAAGCCCGGCCCGGCGGGCCGACCCTTCGCTGGCAGAGCTGTGGTTGTAGATCACCGCCAGCTTGCCGTCCTGCAGCCGGACCATCTGGATCGACGAATTGTTGTTGGGCAGGTCGGTCGGTTCCGGCGCGCTCCAGCTCAGGCCGCCGTCATTCGAATAGCTGCGGAAGATGTGGTCGGCGAAGCGTGAGCGATAGACGGCGATCATGCGGTCACCATCGAGGGGAACGATGTTCATGTGCACGGCCCCGAGACTGTCAGGCACCGCCACGCGGCGCCAGGTCTTTCCCTCATCGGACGATATGCAGACGGCGCTCGTGTCGCGATGGCCCTTCCAGCGCTTGCCTGCAGGGGCCCGGCACAGGAATACCGGCAACAGCCAGTCACCGGCGGCATTGACGATGATCGGCTGGCGAACGAAGGTGCCCGGCTCGTCGAACAGCACGCCGACGGGACCGAAGGTCTCGCCGTTGTCATCGGAAATGCGGTACTTGACCAGCGCCGTCGCCTGATCTCCGAGGATCTGCGACGTGTAGACCAGCCACAGCCGCCCGTCCGGCGCCGTGAACAGGAAGGGGTTCTGCTCGGACCGCGCCATGTCATCGGTCAGCCTCACCGGCGGCTGCCAGTGCTGTTCGCCCTTCTTGAGTCTCGAGAAATAGATGCAGACGTCGCCCTTGCCCTCCTGCGAGCCGGCGAACCAGACGCAGGCGAGATCGCCGTTCTTCAGTTCGGCAAGATTGGCCGCATGGCTCTGCGGCTCGGGACAGGCAAGCCAGGCCTCGTCCCGCTCCTTGTCACCCGGATTAGGCCTAATGATGCCATCCATATGGTCATGGACGTTCTGCGGATTCAGCGCCGGATACACGGCCGGCAATGCGTTTTGTACCTGCATTCTTTCCTCCCGAAAGCAAAGCAAGGAAGGGCTTACGCCCCATCGGCAGGCGACATGAATGGTCGCGGCTGCCCTGACCGGCCTCCTGCCGGAACTGAATGCACAAGTGTTTCCTTCTTATGAATTTGTCAAGTTAGGATTTTGATTTTACCCCATCAAGGCCGGCGCAATAGAGTCAGGAACAGACAAAAAAATCATTAATTTCATATGGTAACTCGAGAAATCAAGTCTGCGTCGAATTTTTCATTGACATATTTACAAATTGAGAACAGGTTTTACTCGTTCTAAATTCCGGGACGCTTGGCATCTGGAGAATGCCTGGCTGGACCCGTGGTCGATATGGAGGGAGGAATCATGTCGGACGAGAAGAATGCACGATTTGAACTGTCGAGGCGCGGCCTGCTGAAAACGGGCGCCGCCGCCATGGCCGGCGTGTCGGTCTATGCGATGGGCATGCGCTTTGCCGCGGCCGCCACCGAGCAGGTGCTGATGGTCGCACACCCTGTCTTCACCAATGACTGGTCGCCCCTGCGTGGCGGTGGCGAAAGCTTCCGGTGGAACTCACTCTGGTGGGCAGCGCCGATGTATTTCGACACCGATGCCAAGCTGCAGCCCTACGTCTTCCAGTCCTGGGAGCCATCCGACGACAAGAAGACCTGGACCTTCAAGCTTGCCGACGGCGTCAAGTTCTCCGACGGCAGCCCGATCACCGCAGCCGACGTCAAGGGTTCCTGGGAGCTTTGCGCCATGCCGGCGACGAAGAGCCAGCGCGCCGCCCAGGTTCTCTCCGGCGTGGACGGCTACGACGCCGTGTCCAACGGCAACGGCAAGGAACTTCCCGGCGTCACCACTCCGGATGACACGACCGTCGTCGTTGCGCTGACCAATGCCGACCCGATCTTCTACATGCGCCTCGCCAACCACATCATCCCGATCGTCAAGGCCTCGCAAGCCCGCGACGCCGACGGCAACGAGGTTCAGGACTGGTTCCTGCCGGACAATGGCGGCGTGGTTTCCGGCCCGTTCAAGATGACCGGCATGGACCTGGACGCCGGCAAGATCGTCATGGAGCCGAACGAGAATTTCTTCGGCCCCGCGCCCAAGCTGACGAAGATCGAGATCAATACGGTCGAAGACTCCGTCGCGGCCACCGCCCTCCTCGAGAACGGCGACTACAACGCCCACACCGAGCTCGTCACGTCGACGATCATCCAGGACCTCGGCAAGGAATTCTCCTCGGGTCCGCTGATCCCGACCAGCCAGCACTTCTGGTTCAACACTTCGCGCGCGCCGTTCGATGATCCGAAGGTGCGTCAGGCGCTGATCCTTGCCGTCGACCGCGAAGGCCTGATCAAGGCGACCTTCCCGGACGGCCCCTACGCCAAGGCAGACCAGATCATCACGCCGGTGCCAGGCTCCGAGGACAGCGGCTTCGAGCCCTACCCCTTCGATCCGGACCAGGCAAAGGCGCTCTTGAAGGAATCCAAGTATGGCGGACCGGAACGGCTGCCGAAGATCCTGATCGCCGGCGCATCATCACCTGCCCGCCAGCTGGCCGCCCAGTTCATCGCCGAGCAATGGCGCCAGAACCTCGGCATCAGCGCGGTCGACATGAAGCCGAGCCAGGACGATTTCGGTCCGGAAGGATCGCAGGTCCAGGTCATCCGCGATGACGTCGGCACCCGCGTTCCCGATGCGATCGCCTACCTGCAGAGCTGCATTGCCTCGAGCTCGTCGAACGCGACGAACAAGCTCGGCGGCTACAAGAACGAGGCGGTCGACAAGCTTCTGGCGGATGGCGCCGTGCTTGCCGCCGACGACCCGGAGCGCATCAAGAAGGCGCAGGAAGCCCAGAAGCTGTTCCGCGACGACTACTGCTTCATCCCGTGGTACGTCGAAGTCATCTCGCGCTGGGCTCTGCCGTCGGTGAAGAACATCGACAAGAACCTGGACTGGCAGGTCGCCAAGCCCTGGCTGATCGAGATCGCCTGAGACTGAAATCTGCTACACTAACAGTGAAGGCGGCCCATTCGGCCGCCTTCGGCTACCGGCTGGAGGAAGACCGGCAGCCGATGACAGGGAGGATGCGCGTTGCTGCGATATGTCGCCAAACGATTTCTGTTGTGGATACCGTCCGTCCTGTTGGTCGTTCTCGCGGTCTACGCACTCGCCTTCTACGGCACCGGCGATCCGATCAAGCTGATCTTCATCCGCGCCCCGGGCGACGTCGCCTATGATCCCGCGCGCATCGAGGCAATGCGTCAGGCAGCAGGCCTCGACCAGCCGTTCCTCGTGCAGTTCGGCAAGTATGTCTGGAATTTCGTCCACGGCAATTTCGGCAACTCGCTGGTATCGGGACGTTCGGTCTGGGTGATGATCAAGGCGGCGACGCCGGTCACCTTCCAGCTCGGCGTCATCACGATCCTGTTCTCGGCGCTGATCGCCATCCCGCTCGGCATGATTGCCGGCCTCCGGCAGAACAGCAAGCTCGACTACGTCATCCTGTCTTCGGCGCTGTTTGCCTGGGCAATCCCTGCCTATGTGGCCGGCCCCGTGTTGATGGTGGTGTTGATCACTGTCATGCCCGGCGCCAAGATTCCCTACGGCTGGGGTGGACTTTTCGACGCCCGGATCATTCTGCCGCTCATCGTCCTGTCGTTCCAGCCAATCGCGCTGACGATCCGACAGACGCGCGCCGCGGTGATCGAAATCCTCAGCGAGGATTTCGTCCGCACCGCCCGCGCCAAGGGCGTACCGGAACTGATGGTGGCGCTGCGCCACATCCTGCGTCCCGTTCTCACGCCCATCGTCACCCAGCTCGGCATCATGATGATCATCCTGCTCAACGGCGCGATCTTCGTCGAACTGGTGTTCGGCCTTCCGGGGCTCGGGCGGCTGACAATCCAGTCGCTGATGAACTCCGACTATCCCGTCATTCTCGCCATCACCGTCATCGGGTCCTTCATGGTGATGGCGTCCAATCTTCTCGTTGACATTCTCTACCCGCTGCTCGACCCGCGCGCGGCGGATGCGCGGAGGGCGAAATAATGGCCGACGCCACGATCCACACACCTGCCATCGCCGAAGAGCCGCCGGCAAACCTGTGGCGTGACGCCTGGACGCGTTTGAAGCGCAACAAGGCGTCGCTCGCCAGCCTGATCATCATCGGACTGCTTGCGTTCACCGCCATTTTCGGCCCGTGGCTGACGCCATATGACTTCCTCAGCCAGGACCTGACGGCCCGAAACGTTCCGCCGACCATGGCGCATCTGCTGGGCACCGACGATCTCGGACGCGACGTGCTGTCGCGGATCATCTACGGCACGCGTACGGCCTTCATCGTCGCCCTGTCAGTGACGTTGATCGCCATGGTCATCGGCACCGTGCTCGGCGCCATAGCCGGCTATTTCGGCGGGCTCATCGACAATTTCATCATGTGGCTGACCGACATGACCATGTCCGTGCCGCAGATCCTGCTGGTCGTCGTCATCAACGCCTCGCTGAAGCCGCCGCTCAGCAAGTGGATGGAGGCGCAATACCAGGCGACCTTCAATCCCTTCTATCGCAACACCGTGCTCATCGACTTCGTGCTGGTGTTCGGTACGATCGCCCTCGTCACATGGCCGCAATATGCCCGCCTGGTGCGCGCACAGGTGCTCGGCGTTCGCTCGCGGCCCTATGTGACGGCGGCCCGTGCGCTCGGCCTGCCGCCAAGCCTGATCATCCGCCGTTACATCATTCCCAATGCGCTCGGACCGCTGATCGTCGCCGTCAGCGCCGGTCTCGGCACGGCCATGGTGCTGGAAAGCGCCTTCTCCTTCCTTGGCGTCGGCGTCAGCCCGCCAACCCCAAGCTGGGGTGCGATGATCTCGGATGGCCTGCGCGTCTGGCGCAACTATCCGCACCTCCTCATTTCGCCGGCGCTGATGCTTGCCGTCGCCACCGTCGCGTTCTCCTTCCTCGGCGACGGCCTCAACGATGCGCTCAATCCGAAGGGGCAGAAATAATGGCGGAAAGACTGCTGGACGTTCAAGACCTGGCGATCGAGGTGATGGGCCGCAGCGGCCCGGCCCGGATCGTCGACGGCATATCGCTGCATGTCGACAAGGGCGAGACGCTCGGCGTGGTCGGCGAAAGCGGCTGCGGCAAGAGCCTGACGATGATGAGCCTGCTGAAGCTCTTGCCGAACAAGATTTCCGTTGCCGGCGGCACGGCAAACTTCAAGGGCAAGGATCTCCTGGCGATGTCATCATCGGAGCTGCGCAAGGTGCGCGGCGGCGAGATCGGCTTCGTTTTCCAGGACCCGATGACGTCGCTGAACCCGGTCGTCAAGATCGGCCTGCAGGTGATGGAGCCGCTCATCTACCATAACCGGATGTCGAAGGCCGAAGCCCGCAAGCGCGCCGGCGAGCTTCTGGCGCTGGTCGGCATTCCCGGCGCCCAGGAACGGCTCGACAACTATCCGCACGAATTGTCCGGCGGCATGCGCCAGCGTGTCATGATCGCCATCGGTCTCGCCTGCAATCCGTCACTGCTGATTGCCGACGAACCGACCACGGCCCTGGACGTCACCATCCAGGCGCAGATCGTCGACATCGTCAAGGATCTGCGCACCAAGCTCGGCATGTCCATCGTCTGGATCACCCACGATCTGGCGCTGATCGCAGGGCTCGTGGACCGCGTCGTCGTGCTTTATGCCGGCACGGTCGTCGAGGATGCGCCGGTCGATGTGCTCTACAGGACGCCGTCTCACCCCTATACGCAGGGGCTGCTCGCCTCGTTGCCGCATCTGACCGGCGATCCCGGCGAGAAGCTGCCGTCCATTCCGGGAACGCCGCCCGAGCCCGGCCGCAGACCGGCTGGCTGTCCTTTCGCGCCGCGTTGTCCGATCGCCCGTGCCGAATGCAATGCCGCCGTTCCGAAACTCGCCGATGTCGGCGATGTGGCAGGGCACCGCGTCGCCTGTTTCGCCGTAACCGGATTTGCGGAGATGGCCGCATGAACATGATGACCAACACCGATCCGCTGCTGAAGATCGAGGGGCTGACCAAGCACTTCCACGTCAGGCTCGGGGCTTTCGGCGAAACCGAGGCGGTGGTCTACGCGCTCGATGACCTGACCTTCGACATCATGTCCGGAGAGACGCTGTCCGTCGTCGGCGAGAGCGGCTGCGGCAAGTCGACCGCCGGCTTCACCATCCTCCAGCTGCACCGGCCGACCAAGGGCAAGATCGTCTATCAGGGCAAGGATATCGCAGGCTTCGACGAGAAGGGCCTGCAGCCCTTCCGCCGCGACCTGCAGATCATCTTCCAGGATCCCTACTCGACCCTCAATCCGCGCATGACCATTGGCGAGGCGATCGGCGAGCCGATGCTGTTTCACAAGCTGGCGACGAAGGCGGAACTGAAGGACAAGGTCGAGCGGCTTCTTGACGATGTCGGCCTGCCCGCACGATTTGCCCGCCGCTATCCGCACGAGCTTTCCGGGGGACAGCGCCAGCGCGTCGCCATTGCCCGCGCACTTGCCTGCAATCCGAAGTTCATCGTCTGCGACGAGGCGATCTCGGCGCTCGACGTCTCCGTGCAGGCACAGATCATCAACCTCTTGAAGGACCTGCAGGCGAAATACGGCCTCACCTATCTCTTCATCGCCCACGATCTCGCGGTCGTGCGCCACATCAGCTCGCGCGTGCTCGTCATGTATCTCGGACGCGCCGCGGAGCTGGGGCCGAGGGACGGCGTGTTCGCCAAGCCGCTTCACCCGTACACCAAGGCTCTTCTTTCGGCCGTCCCCGAGGCGGACCCGGAACTGGAACGCAAACGGCAGCGCCAGATTCTCGAGGGTGACGTGCCAAGCCCCCTCTCTCCGCCGGCCGGCTGCCGGTTCCATACGCGGTGTCCGATCGCGGCGCCGCAATGCAGAACCGAGGTGCCGGAATGGCGCGAGGTCCTGCCCGGACATTTCGTCGCCTGCCATCTGGCAAAGGCGGACTAGACGAAACCTTTACCGTTGGAACGCAAGAAAGGGCGGAAATATCCGCCCTTTCTCATGTCGTCTTGGGAAGAAATGGTGTGACGGTTGCCGGTCACCAGGCCCGGTGATAGATCTCTTGAATCTGCTGCTCGCTGAGATCGACCGGGTTCCAGTCGAGCAGCCGGCGGATGGCATGGGCCTCGCGCGCCATGTTGGCAAGGTCGTCCTCGGGCACGCCGTGCGCACGCAGGCGCATGTCGAGACCCAGACCTTCGCAGAAGGATTGAGCGCCCTTCAGCACCGCTTCGGCAGAACCGCCTTCAAAGCCCAGCGCCTTGCAGACCAGCGCCGTCTTTTCCGGCTCCGCGGCCGCATTGACCGCCAGCACATGCGGGAAGATGAGCGCGTTGGCGATGCCATGGGCAATCTTGTGGCGCGTGCCGAGCGGATAGGCGATCGCGTGGCCGGCCGTCGTGTTGACCGGGCCGAGACAGATACCGCCATAGAAGGAGGCCAGCGCCAGTGCCGAGCGCGCCTTCATGTCGGAGCCGTCTTCGACCGCACGCTTCAGGTTCGCGCCGACAAGCTCAATGCCGCGCAGCGCATAGTCGTCGATCAGCGGATGAGCGCGCTTCGAGGTATAGGCCTCGACGCAATGGGCCATCGCATCGACGCCGGTGGCGGCCGTGATGAAGGGCGGCACAGTGGCAGTCAGCTCCGGGTCGATGATGGCGATGTCGGCCAGCATGTAGACGCTTTCGGTCGCCACCTTGTTCTGCGTCGCGGGATCGGTGATCAACGCCCGTGTGCCCACTTCCGAGCCGGTGCCGGCGGTGGTCGGGATCTGCGCCAGGCCGCGGGTGCGGGCCGGAGCACGGTGCGGGCCGGAAATGTCGGAAAGCGCCTTGCCGCTGCCGGCCATCACCGCAACGAGCTTGGCAAGGTCCATAGCCGAGCCGCCGCCAAAGCCGATGACGAGATCGGCGCCGGCCGCCTCAGCGGCATGAACCGCCTCCATCAGGTTCGGGAGATCCGGTTCCGGCTTAACGGTGCCGAAGCAGGCGACGTCGCCAAGTCCAAGCACATGAAGACGCGCGGCATTGACCGTGTCGGCGATGACAAACGGCTTGCGGTAGCCATGGGCTTCCACCCAGGCGGCCAGCTTCGTCAGCGTGCCCTCGCCGAACTGAACGATCGGCGGCCGCAACATTTCCAACGGATGATTGAGGGCAAGCATGAATCACTCTCCAGATAATGCGCGTCTTCGAGCGCGCTGACATTTGGGAAACCGCTGACAAGTTGGCTTAGAACCATCGCGCCAGGCGCATTTCCTCCCCATTCGTGGATTACAACTAAGGCAGAATTTACATATTTGTCAATTCATAAGAATGAGAAATGAAAGCCGGAGCAGGCGCCAAAGGTCAGCCGCCTCAAAATGCCGGGATCCGAAATATAATTGTTATATCTCAATATCTTATAGAATACATCCAGATCACGAGCGGACGCAATCCGAATGGAAAAGAGGACGAAATGCACAGAAAATAATCGATCTTTTCCAGAATAAGTTGACATATTTACGATTTGTCACCATGATCCGGCCAACAAAAGAGGAGCCGCGCACATGCGTTCGCGCGGCGTCAGGGAGTAAGAATGCGAAAATTGGGAAGTGATGCGGTCATTGGCTGCGGCCTGCTGGCGTTCTCTGCGTTTGCAGCATGGCGCAGCCTGAGGATCGGTGGCCAGAGCGTCGGTACGGTCGCCGGCCCGTCCTTTCTCCCCTGGCTGATGATCGCCGCAATCGTGCTTCTGTCCATTGCGCTGCTGATGCGTGCCCGCCGGGCTGCCGCGGCAGCAAGCCCCGAAGTCGGGCCGGTGACGACGGAGCAGGAGGAAGATGCCGCCCTCGGAAAACGCAATCTGCGGCGCATCTGGATCTTTGCCGCGATGCTCGTCGCCTATTCCGCCGCCTTCATGCCGGTGGGATACCTGCCGGCGACCTACGCCGTGTTCGTCATCGGCATGCTGCTGATGGGCGAGCGCAAGCCGCTGATGTTCCTGATCCTGCCCGCCATCATCACCGGCGCCGTCTGGTTCGGCTTCACGCATTTCCTTCAGGTCTGGCTTCCCTGACCTGACCACATTTCCCATTCATCGAGGAGGACTACCATGAAAAAGACCCTGGCCCTGGCCGCAGCACTGGCCGGCACACTTGCCGCAACCACCGCCTACGCGTTCCCGGATCGCCCGATCCAGATCATCGTTCCGTATTCCGCCGGCGGCGGCACCGACCTTTCCATGCGCCTGCTCGCCGAAAGCATGCAGCGCCATATGGACGGCGCGACCGTCATCGTGCGCAACCAGCCTGGCGGCGGTGGTGCGATCGGCACCTCGGCCGCGGTTCACGCTCGTGCGGACGGATACACGGTCGGCGCCGGCGCGCAGGGCCCTCTCGCCCTCCTGCCGCACCTCGGCAGCGCCGACTACACGATCGATGACGTCGAGTTCATCGGTCTCGTCGGCCGCAACCTGCAGGTCATGATCGCCTGCAAGGACGCACCGTTCACCGATTTCGACAGCTTCATGGCCTACGCCAAGGACAAGGCGCCGCAGATCGGCAATTCCGGCGCCGGCGGTGCAAACCACATTTCTACGGAAGCCTTTGCCAAGGCCGCCGGCATTAAGGTCGAATCCGTGCCGTTCGGCGGCTCTTCCGAAGCCATGGCGGCCTGCGCGGGCGGTCACATCCAGGCGATGGTGGCCTCCCCGGCCGAAGCGCTGGCGCAGGTCAATGCCGGCACCGTGAAGCCGCTCTTCGTCGAGGAAGACAAGCGCATCGACATCTTCCCCGACACGCCGACGGCCGTCGAAAAGGGCGTCGATTTCACCTGGTCGTCCTGGAAGGGCATCATCGGTCCGAAGGGCATCCCGGCTGAAGACCTCGAAATCCTGCGCGCCGGCGTCAAGGCCGCCGTCGAGGACGAGGAATTCCAGAAGAAGATGAAGGATATGGGCGAGTTCATCCAATACGAGGATGCCGCCGCATATGAAAAGCGCGCCCGCAAGGACAGCGACACGGCCGAGGCGGTCATCAAGGATCTGGGCATGTACCAGATGAACAAGAAGTAAGTCCGGTCCGCCGCAATTCTCCCGCCGGGGCGGCAACACCGCCCCGGCTTCACGACATGATGAGCTCCGCATGATGGAATATCTCAGCTACCTCCTTCCGCTGTTCCACCCGGACGTCCTCTGGGCGATCGCACTCGGCACGCTCGGCGGCATCGTCATCGGCGCGCTGCCCGGCCTGACGGCCACCATGGGCGTTGCCCTGCTGATCCCGCTGACCTTCGGCATGGCGCCGGTGATGGGCATCAACATGCTCATCGGCATCTATATCGGCGGCATCTATGGCGGCTGCATCTCTGCGATCCTGCTGCGGACGCCCGGCACCCCGGCTTCCGCAGCAACCGTTCTCGACGGCTACCCGATGGCGCAGAAGGGCGAGGCCGGCAAGGCGCTCGGCATGGCGACGATCGCGTCTGCTGTCGGCACCCTGTTTGCCTCGATCGTGCTGGCCACGCTCGCCCCGCAGCTTGCAACCGTCGCGCTGAAGTTCGGTGCGCCGGAATATTTCGCCCTTTCGCTTTTCGGTCTCACCATCATCGCGTCGCTCTCGGGCGATCTTCTGAAGGGCGCCATTTCCGGGTGCCTCGGCGTGCTGATCTCCTGCGTTGGCGCCGATCCGATTTCCGGCGTCCTGCGCTACACATTTGGCGTATCCGGCTTCGCGTCGGGCTTTTCCTTCACGCCGGCGCTGATCGGTCTCTTCGCGCTTTCGGAAGTCTTCACCCAGCTCGAGCATCTCGGTCGCAGCGACGGCACGGTGGCAAAGGTTTCCGGCCGCTGGCCGTCCGGCCGCGACATGCGCGAAAGCGCCAATGCGCTGGTCCGCGGCTCCATCATCGGCACGATCATCGGCATCATTCCGGGCACGGGCTCGGGCACCGCATCCTGGATTTCCTATAATGAGGCACGGCGCACGTCGAAGAAGCCGCATCTTTTCGGCACGGGGTATGCACCGGGTGTGGCGGCGACGGAAAGCGCCAACAATGCTGTTTGCGCAGGCGCGCTCATTCCGCTTCTCGCCCTCGGCATTCCCGGCGACGTGGTCACCGCCGTCCTGATGGGCGGCCTGATGATCCAGGGCCTGGCGCCCGGACCGATGCTGTTCCAGTCGCGCCCGGACGTCATCGTCGGCATTTTCGGCGGCACGTTCATCGCGACGCTCTTCATGTTCATCTTCGGCATGCTGCTGATCCCGATCGCCTCGAAGATCCTGCTCGTGCCGCGTCGCATCCTGACGATGTCGATCGTCGTCTTCTGCTTCATCGGCTCGTTTGCGATCAACCTCAACCCGGTCGATCTCTACACCATGGTCGGCTTCGGCATTCTCGGCTGGGGCATGCAGAAATACGGCTTCTCGCAGGCTGCCCTCTGCATCGCGCTGATCCTCGGCCCGCTGGCGGAAGCCAATCTGCGCCGCGGCCTGCTGCAGACCGGCGACGATGTGCTCGCCTTCGTCTCCGGCCCGATCACGCTTCTCTTCCTCGGCCTGTCGATCGTCTCGCTCGCCCTTCCCTTCATCCAGGCCCGCCGCGCCAAGACGTCCGCCGCCTGAGTCTCAAGGAGTACACCCATGTCCAAATCGGCCTATGTCGCCCTTGTCACCTGCTTCAACGAAGATGAGACCATCAACTACGAGGCGACGCGCGCCCAGGTCCGCCGCCAGATTGCCGCCGGCAACAACATCCTGTGCGCCGGAACGAACGGCGACTTCAGCGCGCTGACCTTCGAGGAGAAGGTTCGGCTGACCGAGGAAGTCGTCGACGAAGTGGCCGGCAAGGTGAAGGTGATCGTCAATGCCGGCATGCCGGCGACGTTCGAGACCGTGAAACTCTCCCGCGAATTCGATCGCATCGGCGTCGACGGCATCGCCGTGATCACGCCGTTCTTCATCGCCTGCACGCAGGAGGGGCTGATCCGGCACTTCTCGACGGTCGCCGACGCCGTCAACACGCCGATCTACCTTTACGATATTCCGGCCCGCACCCAGAACCACATCGAGCCGGAAACGGCCCGCAAGCTCGCCGCGCACGGCAACATCGCCGGCATCAAGGATTCCGGCGGCGCTCAGGAAACGCTCGCCGCCTACATGGCCGTTGGCCGCGAAATGCCGGGCTTCGACGTCTACTCGGGTCCCGACCACCTTGTGCTCTGGTCGCTGGAAAACGGCGCCGCCGGCTGCATTTCCGGCCTTGGCAACGTCCTGCCAGACGTGCTTGCTAATATCATCAACGCCTTCAACAAGGGCGATCGCGAAGAAGCCCTCCGAAACCAGGAAATTTACACGAATTTCCGCACGGATCTTTACGCACTCGGCTTCCCGCCGGCGCTGGTCAAGCGTTCGCTTTTCCTCATGGACAGCTCCGTCGGCGCCAGCCGCCAGCCGGCCCTGCTGCCGAACGCCGAGCAGGACGCCAAGGTCCTTGAAATCCTGAAGAAGTACGGCCGCGCCTGATGACTGTCATCCTGACCACATCGCCGGGCTTCGGCAAGCATGGCCGCGTACCGGAGCGCCTGAAGGAGCTTGGCTGGGAACTGATCCGCTGCGTCGACACAAGCCTGCCGGACGGCGGGGTTTCGGCCCACATCGCCCGCGCCGACTACATGGTCGTCGGCCTCGTGCCGGTGACCGCCCAGATGCTGGAAGGTGCGACGAAGCTGAAAGCCGTCCTTAAGCACGGCGTCGGCGTCGACAATATCGACATTCCCGCTTGCACCGCCCGGGGGCTGCCGGTTGCCAACACGCCCGGTGCCAATGCCGATGCGGTTGCCGAACTCGCCGTCGGCATGATGCTGTCGCTTGCCCGCAATATCCCGGCCGGCCACCAGAGCGTCGTCACCGGCGGCTGGGACCGCAAGGTCGGCAGCCAGATCGGCGGCAAGACGCTCGGCATCGTCGGCCTCGGCAATATCGGCAGATCGCTCGCCCGCATGGCGCGCGGCATGGGCATGACCGTCGTCGCCACCGATCCCTATGCCGACAAGGCCTTCGCCGCCGACAACGGCATCGAACTCGTGGACCTCGACGATCTGCTCGGCCGCGCCGACTATGTCTCGCTCCACGTATTCGGCGGTGCCGGGAATGCCTCGCTGATCAATGCCGACAAGCTGCGGCTGATGAAGCCGACCGCCCGCCTGCTCAATCTCGCCCGCGGCGAGGTGGTCGACCTCGACGCGCTGGCCGAAGCCTTGAACGAAGGCCGTCTCGGCGGAGCCGGCATAGACGCCTACATCAAGGAGCCGCCGGAGACCACGCATCCGATCTTCTCGCATCCCCGGGTGGTCTTCATGCCGCATTCGGGCGCTGACACGGTCGAGGCCGTCGAGAATGTCGGCCTGATGAACATTGCCGACATCGAGGAACTGATGGCTGGCGGAAAGCCGCGCCGCGTGCTGAACCCGGACGTCTTCGAAAGCTGATCATGGACCATTTCCCCATTCCCGCGCTGGTCGGCTTTGCGACCGACGTCTTCTCCGCGGCCGGTCTCGCAAGGGAAAAGGCCGCAGCCGTTGCGACCTATCTGGTCGAAGCCGATGCCATGGGCCACACAACCCACGGACTGGCACTCGCCCCCTGGTATCTGCAGGGCATCGCCGACGGTGTGGTCACCTGCGACGGCGAGCCGGAGGTCGTCTCCGACAAGGGACCGGCGATCTGCTGGCGAGGCAAGCGGCTGCCCGGCGCCTGGCTGACGTCGCAGGGCGTCAAGCTCGCTGTCGACAGGGCACGGCAATTCGGCACGGCGACGCTGGTGATCGGCGACAGCCATCACATTGGCGCGCTTGCCGCCTATCTGCAGATCGCGACGGATCAGGGCATGATGGTGTCGATCGCCTCGTCGTCGCCGTCCGGCGCGCAGGTGGCACCCTTCGGCGGCCGGACTGGCGTCTTTACTCCCGACCCGGTCGCCTACGGCATTCCGACGCCGGGCGACCCGATCCTGATCGACATTTCCGCCTCCATCACCACGGTCAACATGGCCCAGCGCATGATCCGCGAGGGTAGGCGCTATGCCGAGAAGTGGGTCATGGAAGCCGACGGAACGCCGACCGACGACCCTGAGGCCGTCACGCGCGGCGGCACGCTGCTGCCGACCGGCGGGCTGGATCATGGCCAAAAGGGCTATGGCATGGCTCTGTCGGTCGAGGCCATCACACAGGGGCTCGCCGGCTATGGCCGCGCCGATGCGCCGAAGGGCACGAACGCCGCCGTCACCATCAGCGTCTACGACCCCGAGGCTTTCGGCGGCAGCGATGCTTTCCTGAAGCAGACCAGCTGGCTGGTGGATGCCTGCAAGGCTTCAACGCCTTTGGACCCGAACGCACCGGTGCGTCTGCCGGGTCAGGCGGCGCTTGCGCGCAAGCGCAAGGCGGAAGCCGAAGGCGTCGTCTTCCACCCCGGCATCTGGCCGGCGCTGGTCTCAGCGGCAGAAAAACTGGGCGTGGCCGCGCCCGAACCTAGGAACGGCTGAGGTCCAGGAGCGCGCCGCCAAACAGGCGATCGCGCGAATGAACGAGGTGGTCGCGCATCAGGGTCCGCGCGGCCTCCACATTATGGGCCTTGATGGCGGTGAAGATCGCCGAGTGTTCCTTGAACACGTCCTGCAGCCCCTTCGGGCCATCCGACATCAGCGACTTGCCGTGCATCTTCATGCCGACGGCGATGTGTTCGCGCAACGCCCGCATCGACGCCTCGAAGTAATGGTTGCGCGCGCCTGCCGCCACCGCCAGGTGGAAGGCGAAGTCCGCATCCTCACGGTGCTGGTGGGAAAGCGTGGCGGCATCCATAAGCCTCAGGGCTTCCTCCATCGACTTGAGGTTGTCGTCGCTGCGGCGTTGGGCTGCGAGCCCTGCGGCTTCGGTTTCGAGATTGATTCGAAACTCGTAGCAGCGCTGTATATCGGCAATCGTCTCGACCTTGGCAAAGCCCAGAGCCTGTCCCTGCGGTGCGCGCACATAGCTGCCTGCGCCCTGACGGGAATAGACGAGGCCTTCGGCCCTCAGCCGCTCCAGCGCCGTGCGCAATACAGGCCGAGATACGCCGAATTCCTCGCTCAGATTGACCTCCGGCGGAAGCTTGGAATTGGCCGCGTAGTCGCCATTGGAGATGCGGGCATAGAGCATGTGATAGACACGCTCGGCGAGCGCCGGCTTCGCTTTTGACCGCGCGTTCTTGTCTGCATCGTCTGACGAATTGGCAACCGACATGGATGGCTCCTTTTGCGATCAGTCTATCTCGCAGGCGTTCGGAAAATCAATGTCTTCCGCGATCTGCAGCAGACAGTCCACATCCCCGAAGCCACCTGATTTGGTGGCCAGCAGAATGTTTTTGTCACCGAGACGCACCATCCCGGCCGGAACGCCGGGGGAAAGCTCGCCGACAAGGGTGATCACGCCGACGCCCGACGCGCCCAGCACCGCATCGGCAGTCTCGCCACCGCAGCACAGCAGGGAGCGGATATCCTGTTGCGTCAGCCGACAGACGCTGGCCGAGAAGTTATGGCCGGCCTCGTGGCCGTCGATGGCAGCCGCGCCGGCGGTCATCTGCAGAACCGTCAAGGACCTAACGGCCGGATCTCCATCGTCTGGCAGCGTGCCGTTGGGCGCCTCGATCCAGTTCGGCCGCGCCACGGCGCGCAAACGCTCGAGCTGGGCAAGCGTGATCGGGTCGCGGGAACCGCAGGCAAGCAAGGCCGGTGCGGCAAGCCGCGGCGCCCTGCGATCCGTCGCATCTGCCGGCGCCATCTCATCGGCGAGCGCGAGCGCCAGTCCGGCTGCGCCGACAAGCAGGTCCTCCTTGCCCGCCTCCGCAACGATCCGAGCGAGATCCGCCTTGTCGGCGGCATCCGGCGCTTTGATGGAGAGGCCGGATCCTGCCAATCGCGCCGCGATGTCAATCGGCTCCAAAACGCCCCTGCCCCGCAGGAAGCCGGCAACGACCGTCCGCGCCTGGGTCGGTATCGCCGGGCAGACGATGGCCCTTGAGGCACCACCGAGCCGGGCCACTTCCTCCACCTCGGCCGCGACATGTCCCTTGAGACGCGAATCCACCTTCTTGAACAGACGGGGAGCAGGAGCGGCCATTGCGCGGACAAGCGCCCCAATGCGGGCGACCGCTCGACGGGCATCCGCCTCGCTGCCTTCGCGTGAAGCCGTCGACACGGCCGCAACGTCGACATCGCCATGCAACAGGCTTTCGAGATCTTCCGGACGGCGGGCAACCATCGTTTTGAGGCCACGCGCTGCAAACGGAACCGCGCTATCGAGCGCACCCGTCAGGTCGTCCGCGATGATCAGCAGTCTTGTCATGGTCGTCAGTTACCCTTTCAATTGACGCACACCGTACCTAGACAAATTTGTCAAAACAAGTGATATTTTCCAACGTTAAATTTGAAAATAACAATGAAATCAATAAATCAACAATCATATGCGATGTTGACATTTTGTAAATTTATGAGGCAAATAGCCTGTCTTCAAAACAGGAGTGCATCATGACCAGTACCACCGCCGGCGCGCCATTCGTCATCACCATGGGCGACCCTTCCGGCGTCGGGGCGGAAGTCTCGCTGAAGGCGCTCGCGACCCTGCCTGCCGCCGAGCGCAGCCGCTACGCGATCATCGGCGACCTGCCGACGCTTGAGCGCGCCCGGGCCGCCTGTGGTCTCGATCTCTCCTTCGAAGCGGGCGCCGAAGGCGGTGTCCGAGTGGTTCACGTGCCGGTTGAAGGTCTGCCGGGCGAATTCGGCGTCCTGTCGCCGCGCTGCGGCGAAGCCTCCTTCCAGTTCATCAAGACCGCCGTCGACATGGCGGCCGCCGGCACGGCCGCGGGCATCGTCACCGCCCCCATCAACAAGGAAGCGCTGAACTCGGCGGGCCACCACTATGACGGCCACACCGGCATGCTGGCGCACCTGACCGGCTGCAAGTCTTCATGGATGCTGCTCGCATCGGAGCGTCTGAACGTCATCCACGTCTCCACCCATGTCTCGCTCAAGGATGCGATCGACCGGGCCACGCCTGAACGCGTGGCGGCGACGATCCGCACCGGCTACAATCATTTCCGCCGCATGGGCGTCGAAAACCCGCGCATCGCGGTCGCCGGCATCAATCCGCATTGCGGCGAAAACGGCCTTTTCGGCCGCGAGGACGACCTGCAGATCGTTCCGGGCGTTGAAATGGCCAAGGCTGAAGGCATCAATGTCGTCGGCCCGATCTCGGCCGATACCGTTTACCACCGCGCCTATCAGGGCGCCTTCGATCTCGTGGTGGCGCAGTATCACGACCAGGGCCATATCCCGATCAAGCTGATCGCCTTCCATACCGCCGTCAACTGCTCGCTCGGCCTGCCCATCGACCGCGTTTCGGTCGATCACGGGACGGCTTTCGATATTGCCGGCAAGGGTATCGCCAATCACGTCAACATGCTTTCAGCGCTCGAATACGCCCGCAAGCTGGCGGCCTGACAGCCGAACTCCCGGACCGCGGACATCTAGTGCCGTAGATGCCGCGATCCGGGAGTCCGCTTTGCCGGGAGGGCAAAGGAGTTCTTCAGTAGGTCGCCCGACCGCCCGAAAGGTCGAAAACCGCGCCCGTGGTGAAGCTGTTTTCCTTCGAGACCAGCCATGTCACCATCGCGGCGGCTTCATCGACCTCGAGGAAACGCTCGCGCGGGATCTTCGAACGCATGTATTCGATGAATTCCGGCGCCAGCTGGTCGAGGATGCGCGTCTGGGCCGTCGCCGGCGTGATGCAGTTGACGGCGATGTCGTGCTTGGCCAGTTCCTTGCCGAGCGACTTCGTCAGACCGATCACGCCCGCCTTCGACGCCGAATAGGCCGAGGCATTCGGATTGCCTTCCTTGCCGGCAATCGAGGCGATGTTGACGATGCGCCCGTAATTGCGTTCCTTCATGCCGGGTACGCAGACCCGGTTCACGAGAAACGTGCCGACGAGGTTGATGTCGATGATCTTGCGGAACATGTCGACGTCGTAATCCGCAACCGTCGCGTTGGGTCCGGCGATGCCGGCCGAATTGACGAGAATGGAAACCGGTCCGCCCTCGGCCTCGCTTTCACGATGCGCGGCTTCGACGGCTGACTGATCGGTGATGTCGACCACCACCGTGCGCGCTGCGCCGCCGAGCGCCGCCTTGGCCGAGGTCAGCAGTTCCGCGTTCATGTCCCAGAGCGTGACGGTCGCGCCGGAGGCGACGAACCGCTTGGCCATGGCAAATCCAAGCCCCTGGGCGCCGCCGGTCACGATAGCGTGCTGCCCGTTCAAATCATACTGATTCAAGAATGCCTCCGAAATATCTGAAATTGTTTCAACATATGGCTATTCCTTGACCGCGCCGGTCATGGACGAAACGTAGTAGTCGACGAAGAAGGAATAGAGGATCACCACCGGCAGCGAGCCGAACAGCGCGCCTGCCATGAGCGATCCCCATTCGAAGATGTCGCCGCGCACGAGTTCCGTCAGCACGCCGACCGGAACCGTCTTGTTCTCCGACGACTGGATGAAGGTGAGCGCGTAGATGAACTCGTTCCAGGACAGCGTGAAGGCGAAGATGCCGGCCGAAATCAGCCCCGGAACCGCGAGCGGCAGGATGATCTTCGTCAGGATCTGCCAGCGGTTGGCGCCGTCGACCAGCGCGCTTTCCTCGAGCTCGAAGGGGATCGAGCGGAAGTAGCCCATTAGCAGCCAGGTGCAGAAGGGAATGAGGAAGGTCGGATAGGTCAGGATCAGCGCAAACTTGGAATCGTAGATGCCGATCTTGAAGACGATGAAGGCCAGTGGAATGAACAGGATCGACGGCGGCACCAGATAGGCGAGGAAGATCATCAGCCCGACCGGACGGGAGCCGCTGAAGCGCACTCGCTCGATCGCATAGGCGGCAAACACGGACGCCGCGAGCGACAGGAAGGTCGCCGAGGTGGCGATCACCATCGTGTTCCACAGCCAGCCCGGATAGGAGGTCTCGAACAGGAGATACTTGATGTGCTCGAGCGTCGGCCCCACCACCCAGAAAGGACTGTAGTGGTCGTAGTCGGTCAGCTGCGCGTTCGGTTTGATCGCCGTGATCGCCATCCAGTAGAACGGGAAGAGCAGCACGAAGACGAAGATGGCCAGCGGCAGGTAGATCGTCACGATCCGTCGCGGCAGCCGGTTGAGATAGCTCATGCCTTCTGCGTCATCGACGAGGTCAGCCGGGATTTTTGCAAGTTTGCTGGTCATGGCTTTTTCCTTACTCGTCGCCGCCCTGCTGCCAGCGGCGACGCTGCAGGCCGAAGAATGAGAACATGATGGCGGCGAGCAGGAACGGGATCATCGCCACCGCGATCGCCGCGCCCTCGCCGAGCTGTCCGCCCGGAATGCCGCGCTGGAAGGACAACGTCGCCATCAGATGCGTGGCGTTGACCGGCCCGCCCTTGGTCAGCACGTAGATCAGCTGGAAATCGGTGAAGGTGAAGAGCACCGAAAAGGTCATCACGACGGCGATGATCGGGGTCAGCATCGGCAGGGTCACATAGCGGAAGCGCTGCCAGCTGGTGGCGCCGTCGAGCGAGGCGGCCTCCTGCAGCGAGGCCGGAATGGTCTGCAGGCCGGCCAGAAGCGAGATCGCCACGAAGGGGATGCCGCGCCAGACATTGGCGGCGATCACCGAGGCGCGGGCATTGTTGGGCGATCCGAGGAAATTGATCGGCGTGTCGATCAGCCCGAGCTTCATCAGCGACCAGGACACGATCGAGAACTGTGCGTCGTAGATCCACCAGAAGGCGAGCGCGGAGAGAACCGTCGGCACGACCCAGGGCAGAAGCACGATGGCGCGGAAGAAGGACTTGAACGGCAGCTTCTCGTTGAGGATCAGCGCCAGCCAGAGGCCGAGCGCGAATTTCAGCACCGAGGCGACGGTGGTGTATAGGACCGTGTTGAACACCGATTCCCAGAAGACGCTGTCGCTGAACAGGAACTGGTAGTTTTCCAGGCCAATGAAGATGCCCGGGCGGCCGATGCGCGTGTCGGTGAAGCCGAGCCACACGCCGAGCCCCAGCGGATAGGTCAGGAAGACCAGAAGAAAGGCCGCAGCCGGCACCATGAACAGAAGCCCCATGGCATTCCTGTTCGAGCCCAGCCGCGACAGGAGCGGCGCCCGCGCGGTCGCGTCGTTTGCGTCGGTAATCGTGTACATGCTGTCTCCGCCTCGATTGTCTCTTGTCATGCGGCGGGGGCGACGGGATATGCCGCCCCCACCGATTGCCCTTTGACGGGTCAGACGCGGTAGTAGCGGTTTGCCCGCTTCTCGGCCTGTTCCGCGGCTTCCTCCGGCGTCATGGCGCCGGTGACGGCCGAGGCGAACATGTCGACCACGACATAGTCGGCCATGACGGCGGCCGATGCATAGCCGAGCGGACCGGCGTAGCCGTTCGGGCGCAGCGTTTCCGACGCACGGGCGTAAGGCGCGTGGATCGGGTCGGCAGTCCAGACAGGATTGTCGGCAAATGCCTTGAGCGGCTGGCAGCAATAGGCGCTGGAGCCCTGGATCCAGGCGTTCATCTGATCGGCTTCGTACATGAACTTCAGGTAGGCCTTGCAGGCCTCCGGATACTTCGTGTGCTTGAAGACGATCGCCTGGGTGGTCTGGTGCAGCTCCACGCTCTTGCCGACCGGGCCGATCGGGAAGTTGGTGGTGCGGATGTCGGCGGCAAGCTCGGCCAGCGCCGGATCCTTCTTGGCAGCGTAGTAGAGCGAGACGCCGTTGGCCGTCAGCGACACCTGGCCGGCCAGGAAGGCGCGGTTGTTGTTGATGTCGAGCCAGCTTTCCGTGCCCGGGATGAAGTTCTCGTAGAGCGCCTTGGCATAGTTCAGCGCGTTGATGGTCTCCTTGGAGTTGACCACCACCTTGCCGCTCTCGTCGACCATCATCGCGCCATGGCTCCAGAGCAGCCAATGGGCGTAGTTGTTGCCGTCGCCGACGGCCTTGCCGTGGGCGAAGCCTGCCGGCGTGCCCTTGGCCTTCATGGCCTTGACCAGTTCCAGGAAGCCGTCGGTATCCTTAGGGAATTCCTTGAAGCCGGCCGCTTCCATGTGGCTCTGACGGTAGCAGACGGCGTTACCGATCGCTGCCAGCGGCAAGGCGATGAACTTGTCGTCACGGGTCGCATAGCCTCTCAGGCCGTCATAGAAACCGCCATACTTGCCGTCGAGATAGTTGCCGAGGTCGGTCAGATCGACCAGCTTGTCGGGATACTGATGCGGATCGTCGAACCAGCACAGCACCATGTCCGGACCGGAGCCGACATTGGCGGCAACGGCAGCCTTCGGACGGATGTCCTCCCAGCTTTCCTTGTCGATGCGCACCTCGACGCCGGTTGCTTCGGTGAACTTCTTGGTGTTCGCCAGCCAGGCGTCCTCGTCGCCCTGCACGAAGGGCGACCAGCGCAGGAGCCTCAGGCTTGCGCCCGGCTCCGGCGTGTAGGTCGGCTCCTGCGCGAAGGCAGGCCGGAAGCCAAGTCCGTGCAGGCCCGCCATGCCGGCAAGGCCGGCGGTGCTTGCGAGAAATGTTCTTCTCTTAATCGTCATCATGCTCCTCCTCAAAAGCCGGGATGCAAGTGCTGCGGCATGCGCTCTCCCGGATGGCGCAGGCCTGGTATCGCGGGGCGGAGCCGGTCGGACGGAGGTTCCGCCTGCCGGTTTCGCCGTAAAGAGGGCTCCCTTCCCTCCTTAAGGCGACCCGCCGTCACGCAATCAGTCGACGAGCCTCATGCCGCTCTCCTCGTCGAAGAGGTGGACGTGCTCGGTATCGATCGAAATGCTGATCTTCTCGCCCGGCTTGGCGGTCACCCGCTCCCGGAAGACGCAGGTCACCTCGCCGCCACCAAAGCTGATGATGATGTGCGTCTCCGAGCCGGTCGGCTCGATGACCACCACCTCCGCCGGGATGCCGGCGGCATCGAGGCGGATGTATTCGGGGCGCAGGCCATAGATGAGCGGCTTGCCGGCGGCCGACGAAAAGGCGCGCGGCAGCGGCAGGCGCGTTCCGTCCTCGGCGACGAAGACCGAGGCGTCCTGCGGATCGAGCTTGCCCTTGATCATGTTCATCGCCGGCGAGCCGATGAAGCCCGCGACGAAGAGGTTGGCCGGATAGTCGTAAAGCTCCAGCGGCGTGCCGATCTGCTCGACGATGCCGTCATGCATGACGACGATCTTGTCGGCCATGGTCATGGCCTCGATCTGGTCGTGCGTGACGTAGACCGTCGTCGTCTTCAGCCGCTGATGCAGTTCCTTGATCTCGGCGCGCATGGCCACGCGCAGCTTGGCGTCGAGATTGGAGAGCGGCTCGTCGAACAGGAAGACCTGCGGATCGCGAACGATCGCCCGGCCCATGGCGACACGCTGGCGCTGCCCCCCGGACAGCTGGCGCGGATAGCGGTCGAGCAGGTTGGACAGGCCGAGAATGCCGGCGGCATAACTGACGCGTTCGTCGATCTCGGCCTTGGACGCGGCGCCCAGCATCAGCGAGAACGCCATGTTCTGTGCGACAGTCATATGCGGATAGAGCGCATAGTTCTGGAACACCATGGCGATGTCGCGTTCCTTCGGCGGCAGGCTGTTGACCACCCGGCCACCGATGCGGATCTGCCCGGCGGAGATATTCTCCAGGCCGGCCAGCATGCGCAGCAGCGTCGACTTTCCGCACCCCGACGGCCCGACGAGGATGACGAATTCGCCGTCCTGAATGTCGATGTTGACCCCCTTGATGACGGGGAATGCGCCGAATGATTTCCTCACGTCGGCAAACTGGACTTCTGCCATGCGTCTCCTCCCAAAGATGCAATTCGGTCCGCCCGTCCCCTCCATCCCGCGACCTTGGCCGCCTGCGGACGAAACGGGCTATGTAAGTCTCTGCGCGGCCGGGCTATCCCCGGCCGACAAACGGCATTTTCGTCGCCATGACGGTCATCGTCAGCACGTTGGCATCGAGCGGCAGCCCGGCCATGTAGACGACGGCGTCGGCAATCAGCATCGGATCGATGGTCGGCTCGCTGGCCATCTCGCCGTTCGCCTGCGGCACGCCACCGCTCATCTTCGCGGTCATGTCGCTCGCGGCATTGCCGATATCGATCTGTCCGCAGGCGATGTCGAACGGCCTACCGTCGAGCGCCGACGACTTGGTCAGTCCGGAAATCGCGTGCTTGGTCGCGGTATAGGGCGCCGACTTCGGACGCGGCGTCGTGGCCGAAATCGAACCGTTGTTGATGATCCGACCGCCCTGCGGGGTCTGCGCCTTCATCAACCGGAACGCCTGCTGGGTGCAAAGAAACGCGCCGGTCAGGTTGGCGGCGACCACGCTCGACCACTCCTCGAAGCTGATCTCCTCCAGCGGCACGGACGAGTTCGACCGTCCGGCATTGTTGACTAGCAGATCCAGCCGGCCGAACTTGCCCTCGATTTCGTCGAACAGCGCCCGAACGGAGGCCGGATCGCCGATATCGGCGGCAATACCCACCACTTCGCCGCCGGTTTCAGCGGAAAGCTCGGATGCTGCCTTGTCCAGCACATCCTTGCGGCGGCCGGCGATCACGACGCGCCAGCCGGCAGTGCTCAAGGCGCGCGACATGGCCTTGCCGACACCGGTGCCGCCACCGGTCACCAGCGCGATCCTGCCCTTCACGTCGAAACCCCTCTGCGTCATGCGTGGCTACCTTCAAGTTCGTCTTCAAGATGAATGCGGATGATGTCGTCGAAGCTCGTCTCGGCCCTGAAGCCGAGTTCGCTGGCGCGGCGGGCATCGAAATTGGTCGGCCAGCCGTCGACGATCTTCTCGATGACCGGATCCCGCTCGCGGCGGATGAGGCTGATGGCCTTGTCGCCCGCCACGCGGCGCAGCGCCTCGATTTCCTCGCCAACCAGCGCCGAAAGGCCAGGCATGGTCAGGTTGCGGCGCGGGCCGATGCGGCTCGTGTCCATCCGGGCGGCATGGACGAAGAAGCCCACTGCGGCGCGCGGGCTCGCAAACCAGTGGCGGACGTTCTCGTCGACCGGCAGCACCGCTTCCTGGCCTACCAGCGGCTCACGCAGAATGTTGGAGAAGAAGCCGGACGCGGCCTTGTTCGGCTTGCCGGGACGGATGCAGATCGTCGGCAGGCGGATGCCGATGCCGTCGAAGATGCCCTTGCGGGTGTAATCGGCCAGCAGAAGCTCGGTGATCGCCTTCTGCGTGCCGTAGCTCGTCAGCGGCGTGGTGAAGAACTCGTCCCCGATCTTTTCCGGGAACGGCTGCCCGAAGACGGCGATGGACGAGGCGAAGATCACGCGCGGCGTATAGGGTTCGCGCAGACCCTCATGACGGATCGCCTCGAACAGCATGCGGCTGCCGTCGAGATTGACCGCATAGCCCTTCTCGAAATCGGCTTCCGCCTCGCCGGAAACGATGGCGGCCAGATGGAAGATGACGTCGGGTCGCCCGGCGATCAGCTTTTCTGGCTCGCCGGGCGTCGCCAGATCCATGGTCAGCGCCGTCGCAATGCCTTGCAACGCCGGCGGAACCGGAGGCTCGAAGGCGTCGGCAAGCGTCAGCCGGGAGACCTCAAAGCCGAACACCGATTGGTCCGAGGCCAATTTCTCCACCAGCTTTCGGCCAACCATGCCGGCTGCGCCAATCACGAGTACATGCATGTCCGGCTTTCCTCCCTGCCGTTCAGCGCCGCTCCCGCAGCGCTACATCGATTGTTCATCCAGCGCTCAGGCCGGTTTTCCCGGTCAGCGCCAGGATTTCCCTGGTCGTTTCGTAGATCCTCAGAAGATGCGTATGGAAAGCCGCCACGACTGCCTTGCGGTCATGGCTTCTAAGTCCCTCGACGATCTTTTCGTGATCGGTGTAGCTCGAATCCGTCGCACCGGGACGCGACATGACGGAGCGGCGATAGTCGATCATGTAGGTGTAGAGATCCGTCACCAGGTCGGCGAGCAGCGGGTTCCCGCAAGCGCGGTAGATGGTGACGTGGAATTCGCGGTCGCAGAGCAGGAAGCGCATGGCGTCCGGTCCGGCGATGCGCTGGGCTTCCATGAGATTGTCGAGTTTTTCCAGCGTCGCCTCGTCGATCAGTTCCGCCGCGTCGCCGACGACTTTCAACTCGATATGCAGGCGCGCCGCATGCACCGCCTCGAGATCGTAGCTGTCGATCGGATTGGACGAGGCGATTGTAATCGGCACATGGCTGAGATCGACATTGGCGACCCGGCTGCGGCTCCCCTGCGAAACCTCGATCAGTCCCTGCGTCGCCAGGATCTGGATGGCGCCGCGCACGGTCTCGCGGCTGACGTTCAGCACGGTGGCAAGCTCGCGCTCGCCGGGCAGTTCGTCGCCGGGGCGCAGCATGTTCGTGGCGATCAGCGTCGTCAGCTTCTCGGCGATCACGTCCCGGGCCGTGCGGCGTTCCAGCCGCTGGCCAACCTGGGGGACCTCTCCGAGTATGCCTGTCACTTTCACGCTGCATCCCCCAACTGGTATGCTGGCCGTACCAGCGGTCCAGTTGATAGGAGAGAATCCGGAACTGGTCAATCGCAATTCGTCGCTGCGATGCACCATTCGGAAGCCTGTCGAGACGCCTTCAGCCGCTCTTCAGTACGGTCATCCAGCCGAGACTCGCGTCGGTACCGGCTGCGGGCCGGTATTCCGCGCCGAGAGGCCGGCCGTATCCCATGGCATCGAGACTGTGGACAATGTGCCGGTAGTCGACCTCGCCATGGTCGGGCTCTCCGCGATCCGGCACGGCTGCGATCTGGATATGGCCGATCACCGGCATCAGCGCCTCGATCCGCCGGGTGAGATCACCCTCCATGATCTGGATGTGATAGCAGTCGAACATCAGCTTGAGATTGGTCGCGCCGACGGCGTCGATGATCTCGGCAGCCTGCGCCGAAGTCGTGAGGAAATAGTCCGGGGCGTCGTAATGGTTCAGCGGCTCGATCAGGATGGTGATGCCATGCGGCCTGGCGAGCTCTGTCGCGTAGAGAAGATTTTCGACGAAGGTTCGGCGTGCCGCCTCGCCTTCCGCCTTGCCGGCCATGACATGCACGTTCGCGGCGCCGATGGCCGCTGCATAATCGACCGCCTGGCGGATGGCCGCACGCGCTTCCTCCTGCCGCTCCGGAATGGCGGCAAGTCCGTTGTCACCGGCCGCCTCCCTTCCTCGGATCGTGTTGATGCCGAGCATGGCGAGCCCCGTCTCCGACAGCGCAGCGCGGACATCCTCGGTCGACACCTCGTACGGAAAATGGCACTCCACCGCGTCGAAACCGGCGCGCCTGGCGGCACGGATCGCGTCGGGAAGCGGCAGCTCGCGCCACAGAAAGCCGAGATTGGCCGAAAACGTCGCCATCAGTCCCACTCCACGTCGAATTTGCGCACAAGCCCGCCAATCTCGGCCGCCGACAGCATGGCCGGGTTCGCGCCGCGGGTCAGCAGCGCCAGCTTGGCCGTTTCTTCCAGTTCCTCGATCGCGTAGACCGCCGCCTCCAGATCCTTGCCGGCGACCACGGGACCGTGATGAGCGAGCATGACGGCGGAACGCTTGCCGGCAAGCCCGCGGATCGCATCGCCCATGGCCGGATCGCCGGGCATGAAATAGGGCAGCAGCTTGACCTTGCCGAGCCGCATGATCGAATAGGCGGTCAGCGGCGGCAGCATGTTGTCCGGATCGACCTCCGGCAAAAGCGACAGCGCCACCGAATGGCAGGAGTGCAGATGCACGACGGCGCCGGTCTTCGCCGGCCGCGTCTCGTAGAAGGCCTGATGCAGCGGCATTTCCTTCGTCGGCTTGTCACCGCCGATCAGGACGCCTTTGGCATCGAACAGCGACAGCCGCGCCGGATCGAGGCGGCCGAACGAACTGCCGGTCGGTGTGACCAGCAAACGGCCATCGGAGAGCCGGGCGGAAATGTTGCCCGAGGCGCCGGCGGTCAGCCCGCGGTCGAAGAGCGACTTCGCCATGAGGCAAATGTCCTCGCGCAGTTTCGCCTCTTCGCTCATTGCTCCTCCAGCCGCCGGAAGGCGGTTTCGAAAAAGTCCTCATCGCCGAAATTGCCGGATTTCAGGGCGAGCGCCACCGTCTGGCCCTCACAGGTGCCATAGGTCCACGGCACGCCCGGAGCGATCTCCGCGCCGATCGCCAGCCGGTCGATGCCGAGCGCCTTGACGACGGCGCCCGAGGTCTCGCCGCCGGCAACGACGAAACGACGAACACCACGCGAAAAGGCTTCGCGGGCAAGCGCTGCCAAGGCCTCTTCCACCACCGTGCCGGCACGGTCCACGCCGAGCGCCTCCTGCGCCTTGCGCACGGCATCCGGCTCGGCGGTCGCATAGATCAGTTTCGGCCGGTCCAGCACCTGTCCGGAGAGCCAGTCCAGCGCCTCGCCCGGGCCGGCTTCGGCCAACGCCAGGGGATCGAGGCGGAAGCTTGCGGCCTTCTCCACATAACGGGCGACCTGCTTGCGGGTCATCGCCGAGCAACTGCCGGAAAGCACGATCATGCCGGCATCGACCTCGGGCCGCGCGGCATGGGCCGAAGCCCTCGAAAGCAGTCCCGCCTTCTCGTAAAGTCCTGGCAGGGGCATGGCGAGCGCGCTGCCGCCGGTCATCAGCGGCATGTCCATGCAGGCTTCCGCAATCACGGACAGGTCGTCATTGGCCACCGCATCGGTGACGACATGCGCGACGCCGTCTAACTTCAACGTGGCAAGCCGGGCCTTCAGTGCATCGACACCGGCGGCGACCGTCAGCCGGTTGGCAAGCCCCACCTTGCCGGCGACCTGCGGCGACAACAGGCGCATGAGATTGGCGTCGCGCATCGGCGTCAGCGGGTGATCCTTCATCGGGCTTTCCGACAACAATTGCTCGCCGACGAAGAGGTTTCCCATGAAGATGCTGCGGCCGTTTTCGGGAAAGGCCGGGCAATAGACCGTCTGCGTCGCACCGAGCGCCTGCATCAGCGCCTCGGCCACCGGGCCGATATTGCCTTTCGCCGTGCTGTCAAAGGTCGAACAGTATTTCCAGTAGAAACGGGAGGCTCCGGCGCGCTTCAGCCAGTCGAGTGCGGCAACGGTATCGGCGACGGCTTCCTCAACCGGCGCCGTCCGGCATTTCAGCGCGACGATCTCGAAGGCGGCGGTGTCCGTTGGTGGTCGATCCGGGACACCGAGACGCAGGTTGACCGGATGCCCCGATCGGGCGATCAGCCCGGCGAGGTCGGTCGCCCCGGTAAAATCGTCGGCGATGGCGCCAAACAGCGTCGTCACGGGACTATTCCTCTTCCATGCCGGGAAGCCGGATGCCGGCGCGCCGTGCCAGAACCATCGCCACCGCCGCATCATCCATCCGTCCGAGGCCGGCGGCAGACGCCTCCTTGAACAAGGCGAGCGCCGTTTCACTCAAAAGCACGGAGGCGCCGACACCGCCTGCTTCCGACGTGACGATGCCCATGTCCTTGACGAAGATGTCGACGGCCGAATGCGGGGTGTAATCGCCGTCGACGATATGCTTTCCGCGGTTCTCGAACATCCACGAATTTCCCGCCGACACGCGGATGACATCGTAGACCTGAGCGACGTCGAGACCTTCACGGGCCGCTAGCGTCAATGCCTCGGCCGCGGCAGCGATGTGCACGCCGGCCAGAAGCTGGTTGATCATCTTCACCTTCGAACCCTCGCCCGGCCGGTCGCCAAGACGGAAGACCTTGGCGGCAACCGCATCGAGAGCGGGCTTGGCAAGCGCGAAGGCGTCCGGCGAACCGGAGGCCATGACCGTCATCTCGCCCGCCATCGCCTTGGCGGAGCCACCTGAAACGGGCGCATCGAGCACCTGCATGCCGGCATCGGCGAGCCGACCGGCAATTGCCACCGTCGTCGATGGCGGCATGGTCGGGCAAAGGAGAAAGAGCGTCCCGGGCGCCGCGGCGGCGACCGCCCCTCGCTCACCGAACAGCACCGTCTCGGCCTGTGCGGCGTTGACGACGAAGACGAAGACGATTGTGACGCCCGGCATGGCTTCGGCCGGGGTCGCGAACGCTTTTCCGCCCTCGCCGGAAAAGCGCGTCAGCACCTCCTCCCGCACATCGACTCCGTGAACGGAGAAGCCGGCGCGGAGAAGCGACAGGGCCGCCCCGTAGCCCATCGAGCCAAGCCCGATGACGGCAGCCGTACTGTTATTCGACATGGAGCCTCCCTGCCCGGTCTTCCGCTTGAAAAATGCCTATGGTATCGGTACCGGTATCGCTACCATAACTCAGAGTACCTGCCTGTCAATCGCGACGACGACGGCAGGCGAAAGTATGACGGGATCGGACCACGCAATGGCCAAGCCGACATTGGAAGAGGTTGCAGCCCGCGCCGGCGTCAGCAAGATGACTGCCTCGCGCGCCTTGCGCGGCGCGGCGGACGTGTCGCCGGAAAGCCTTGCCCGCGTGCGCGCCACCGCCGCCGAACTCGGGTATGTCCGCAACCAGCTGGCGCTGTCGCTCTCTTCCCAGCGCACCAATCTCGTCGGCGTCGTCGTTCCCAGCATGTCCAACATCGTCTTTCCGGAAGTGGTGTCCGGCATTTCGGCCGGGCTGGAAGGCTCGCCGATGCAGGCGGTGTTCGGCATATCGGACTACGATCCCGCCCGCGAGCACGCCATCATCGCCAACATGCTCTCCTGGCAACCCTCGGCGATGATCGTCACTGGGCTCGACCAGACCCCGGACACCCGCGCGCTGCTTGCCGGCGCCGGCATTCCGGTCGTGCAACTGATGGATCTCGACGGCGAGCCGATCGATTTCAACGTCGGCCTGTCGCATGGGGAAGCAGGTGCGGCAATGGCGCGTGCGCTGCTCGGTACCGGCCGCCGGCGCTTTGCCTATGTCGGCAGCGCCCTCGAAAAGGATATCCGCGCCGCCAAGCGCAAGGCCGGCTTCGAACGCGCCCTCGCCGAAAGAGGCATGTCCCTTGTCGCCGAAGCCATCGCGCCGGACTTCTCCTCGATCAGCCTCGGTAAGACGCTGACCACCTCCCTCATCGACGCGCACCACGATCTCGACTGCATCTACTATTCGAACGACGACATGGCGGCCGGCGGGTTGTTTGCGCTGATGGAGCGGGGCATCGCCGTGCCGGACATCATCCTGCCGGCCGGCTTCAACGGCCTCGATTTCGTCGCCGCCCTGCCGGTGCACATCGCCACCTCGCGCTCGCCGCGCCGGCAGATCGGCCGCACCGCCGCAGAGGTGGCGCTCAAGGCCATTGCGGGCGACACCTCACGCATGGACCGCATCTACCGCTTTGAGCCCGAAGTGCTGCTCTGAGCAGCATGCCTATCTCGCCAAAACATGTCGCCGCGGGAAATCCGCTTGCGCGCAATCGCGATTTAGTAAAAATTTACCTCGGAGTGAGGTTGAGTCTGGGTGGTGGTCTGCAATGGTGACAATTCGCGAAATCGCAAAATCGGTCGGGGTCTCGTCGGGCACCGTGTCGCGGGTGCTGAACTACGACCCGTCGCTGTCGATCTCCGAGCAGAAGCGCCAGGCGATCATCGAGACAGCGGAAGCCCTGAATTACGAAACGCCGCGCAACCGCAAGCGCGAACAGGGCGCCGTCATCCAGTTGCCGAACCGGCTGCTCGCCATACCGCGGCTGGCAATCGTCCACTTTCTCGAACCCGCAGAGGAACTGGTCGATCCCTATTATATCGGCGTACGCCTCGGCATCGAGAATCGCTGCCGCGACAACAAGACGGAGATCGTCAAGATCTTCCATTCGCAGGCCGCCGCCGACAACGCGTTGCTGCAAAGCATGACCGGCGTGATCGCCATCGGCAAGCATTCCCTTGAAGAGATCGACCTGCTGGCGGCGAACTGCCGTCATCTCGTCTTCGCCGACTTCATTCCGAAGAACCCGTCTTTTGACAGCGTGTCGAGCGATCTCGCATTGGCGACGCGGCAGATCCTCGACGGTTTGCACACAGCCGGATACCGGCGCATTGCCTTCATCGGCGCGCACGATCCGATCAATGGCGACGGCAGGCCGTTCGGCGAATTGCGCTGTCGCGCCTACATCAACTGGCAGCGCGAGCATGATTCTTTCGATCCTGCACTCATCGCGCTCGGCGACAACAACGGCCATGGCCAGAACCTTCGCCTGGAAGTGGGCTATGAACAGGCCAAACGCATTCTGGCGCTAAACGAACGCCCGGACGCGCTCATCGCGGCCAACGACAACATGGCGATCGGTGCCTACCGCGCCATACAGGAAGCCGGCCTGTCGATTCCCCGCGACATCGCGGTCGCCTCCTATAACGACATACCGGTCGCACAATTCCTGAGCCCGCCGCTCTCGACGATGAAAATCCCGAGCGAGCCGATCGGTGAGACGGCCGTCGATCTTCTGGTCGAGCGCATCAACGGCCGGGAATACACCAAGCACGTTTCCATCCCCACGCAAATGATCTGGCGGGACAGCTGCCGTCGCCCCATCGCCGATTGACCCCCCGTAAAATTCCCTCCTCGAAACATGATGTTGGCGCCAGTTGCCCACCGCGCGCGCCACGCCGCCTTCGCACCTGCAAAAAATATTTAGTAAAAATTTTCTTGCGCTCGGCGAGGATTTGAAGTTACCTGCTGGCGCGGCAGGGAGAGCTGCCACCGACAGGTTTTAAAAACGGGAGGATTTCATGAACAAGGCTTCACTGACGAAGCATTTTGCCGCTGCCGCTTTGGCAAGCGCGAGCATCCTGAGCGCCACGGCCGCCATGGCCGGCGAAATCACGGTCTGGTGCTGGGACCCGAACTTCAACGTCGCCATCATGAAGGAAGCCGGCGCGCGCTACACCGCGACCCATCCCGACACGACGTTCAACATCGTCGATTTCGCCAAGGCCGACGTCGAGCAGAAGCTGCAGACAGCCCTTGCCTCCGGTACGACGGACGCCCTGCCCGACATCGTCCTGATCGAGGATTACGGCGCGCAGAAATATCTGCAGTCCTTCCCCGGCGCCTTCGCGCCGATGACCGGCAAGGTCGACTATTCCGGCTTCGCGCCCTACAAGGTGCAGCTGATGACCGTTGACGGCGAAACCTATGGCATGCCGTTCGATTCCGGCGTCACCGGCCTCTTCTACCGCCGCGACTATCTCGAGCAGGCCGGCTTCAAGCCGGAAGACCTCGAGAACATCACCTGGAACCGCTACATCGAGATCGGCAAGGAAGTCGAGGCCAAGACCGGCCACAAGATGCTGACGCTGGATCTCAACGACGGCGGCATGACCCGCATCATGATGCAGTCCGGCAAGGAATGGTACTTCGACAATGACGGCAACCTGAACATCGAGAAGAACGCAGCGCTCAAGGCTGCCCTCGAAGCACAGGTCACCGCCGTCAAGGATGGCATCGTCCGCCCGGCAACCGGCTGGACCGATTACGTGGCCGGCTTCACCTCCGGCGACGTCGCATCGGTCGTCACCGGCGTCTGGATCACCGGCACGATCAAGGCCCAGGCCGACCAGTCCGGCAAGTGGGGCGTCGCTCCGACGCCGCGCGTTGACATCGACGGTTCGGTGAACGCCTCGAACCTCGGCGGCTCCAGCTGGTACGTTCTCGAAAGCTCGAAGGAAAAGGATGAGGCAATCGATTTCCTCAACGAAATCTATGCCAAGGACCTCGACTTCTATCAGAAGATCCTGACCGAGCGTGGTGCCGTCGGCTCGCTTCTGGCCGCTCGCTCCGGCAAGGCCTATCAGGAAGCCGATCCCTTCTTCGGCGGCGAACAGGTCTGGCAGAAGTTCTCCGACTGGCTGGCCCAGGTTCCGCCGGTCAACTACGGCATCTTCACCAACGAACTGGACACGGCCGTCACCGCCAACCTGCCCTCGCTTCAGAACGGCACACCGGTGGATGACGTCCTGAAGGCGATCCACGATCAGGCGGAAACGCAGATCCAGTAAGTCTCTTTGCAGACGGGCGGTCGAGGCCGCCCAATCCTCCCAGGGCATGCGGCGGCTTGCTGCCGCATGCCTGGCGGAGAGACTGCAGCGAAAGGCGTGTTACCCGATACGCGAGGCACCGAGGTTCCATGGCAAGTGCAAGACGTGGCAGCTTGAAGCGCTACTATGATGTGAACGGCTGGCTGTTCGTGACCCCGGCGCTCATCCTGATCGCCATCTTCCTCTTCTATCCGATACTGCGCTCGCTATCGCTGTCGGTCTATTCCGGCCGCGGCATGATGATGAAATTCGCCGGTTTCGGAAACATCGTCCGGCTCTGGAACGACCCGGTCTTCTGGACCGCGCTTGGCAACACCGTGACGTTCTTCGTCATCCAGGTGCCGATCATGATCATGATGGCACTGATCCTCGCCGCCGTGCTCAACAATCCGCAGCTGAAGCTCAAGGGCCTGTTCCGCACGGCGATCTTCCTGCCCTGCGTATCGTCGCTTGTCGCCTACTCCATCCTGTTCAAGAGCATGTTCGCGGTCGACGGCATCGTCAATCGCATCCTCGAAACAGTCGGCATCATCGATGCCCCGATCAACTGGCTGACGGATCCCTTCTGGGCAAAGGTCTTGATCATCATCGCCATCACCTGGCGCTGGACCGGCTACAACATGATCTTCTACCTGGCGGCGCTGCAGAATATCGACAAGTCGGTTTATGAAGCGGCGCGCATCGATGGCGTTCCGTCCTGGCGGCGGTTCCTGCATCTGACCATTCCGATGCTGAAGCCGGTCATTCTGTTCACCACCATCACCTCGACGATCGGCACCCTGCAGCTCTTCGACGAAGTCTACAACCTGACCGAAGGCAAGGGCGGCCCGGCAAACGCCACGCTGACGCTGTCGCTCTACATCTACAATCTGACCTTCCGCTTCATGCCGAATTTCGGCTACGCGGCCACAGTGTCCTACGTCATCGTGCTGATGGTGGCGATCCTCTCCTTCCTGCAATTCTACGCCGCGAGGGAACGCAAATGAGAGCCGCCAGAACCAACCGTCGGATCAGCGCAGTTCTTCAGTATGCGCTTCTAGGGATCGCTGCATTCCTGTCGGTATTCCCGTTCATCTGGATGGGCATTTCCGCGACCAACTCCACGGCCGACATCATCACCGGCAAGCTGGCGATCGGCTCGCAATTCATGGCCAACTTCGCGTCCTTCTTCGCCAAGGTCGACGTGCCGCTCATCATGTGGAACTCGGCAAAGGTCACCCTTTTGGGCACCGCCCTGACATTGCTCGTCTCGTCGGTAGCAGGCTACGGCTTCGAGATGTTCCGGTCGAAGTTCCGCGACCGGATCTATGCGGTCGTGCTCCTGACCCTGATGGTGCCGTTTGCCGCGCTGATGATCCCGCTGTTCATGATGATGGCCAAGGCCCATCTCATCAACACCCACATCGCCATCATCCTGCCGATGGTCGCCTATCCCTTCATCATCTTCTACTTCCGTCAGGCGTCGAAGGCCTTCCCGTCCGAACTGCGCGATGCGGCCAAGGTCGACGGCCTGAAGGAATGGCAGATCTTCTTCTACATCTACGTTCCGGTGATGCGCTCGACCTATGCCGCGGCCTTCGTCATCGTCTTCATGCTCAACTGGAACAACTATCTCTGGCCGCTCATCGTGCTGCAGTCGAACGACACCAAGACGATCACCCTCGTGGTCTCGTCGCTGGCGTCGGCCTATTACCCCGACTACGGCACCGTCATGATCGGCACCATCCTCGCCACCCTTCCCACACTGCTCGTTTTCTTCGCCATGCAGCGCCAGTTCGTCCAGGGCATGCTTGGCTCGGTCAAATAGGATTTCAAAATGCGTCGATATGAGAATTTCAACAGCGGCTGGATTTTCAAGGCCGGCTTCGAAAAGGACCAGGCGGGAAGCCTGCAGTCGGGCGAGACCGTGCGCCTGCCGCACACCGCGGTCGAACTGCCCTACAACTATTTCGACGAGACGGAATACCAGAAGGCCTTCACCTATCAGAAGGTCATCGCCTACGAGCCCGGCTTCGACGGCCGGGAAGTCTCCGTTGTCTTCGATGCCGCCATGGCGGACGCCGTCGTTTATCTGAACGGCGTCGAGATCATCGCCCACAAGGACGGCTACACGCCGTTCGAGGCGCGCCTCACACCGCACCTGAAGGCCGGCGACAACCTGCTGACGGTGAAGATCGACGGTTCGGAAAATCCGGAAATTCCGCCCTTCGGCGGCCAGATCGACTATCTGACCTATGCCGGCATCTACCGTGACGTCTGGCTGAAGGTGACGAGCCCGGTCTCGATCGCCAACGTCAAGATCGAGACCCCGGACGCGCTCGCCGACGAAAAGACGGTCCGCGCCAAGGTCTTCATCGCCGATCCGACCGGCAAGGGCACGAGCGGCACGGTGCGCGTGACGGTTCGCGACGAGAGCGGGCTCGATGTCGCAAGCGGCGAGGCAAACGTCAGCGACAGCACGGTGACCGTCGAGCTTTCGGGCATCAGGGAAGCCCAGCTCTGGGATATCGACGATCCGGTTCTCTACACGCTCGCCGTCGAGCTTCAGACGAGCCATGGCAAGGATCACGTGGAAAGCCGCTTCGGCTTCCGGACCGCCGAATATACGGTCGACGGTTTCTTCCTCAACGGCCGGAACCTCAAGCTGCGCGGCCTCAACCGCCACCAGGCATGGCCGCATCTCGGCTATGCGATGGGCCGGCGCGGTCAGGAGAAGGATGCCGACATCCTGAAATTCGACCTGCGCTGCAACATCGTGCGCACCTCGCACTATCCGCAGTCCAAGTGGTTCCTCGACCGCTGCGACGAAATCGGTCTCCTGGTGTTCGAGGAAATCCCCGGCTGGCAGCATATCGGCGGCAAGGCATGGCAGCAGGAATCGATCGAGAACGTCCGCCGGATGATCGAGCGCGACTGGAACCATCCGTCAATCATCATCTGGGGCGTTCGCATCAACGAGAGCCAGGACAATCACGATTTCTACGCCGAGACCAACCGCGTGGCGCGTGAACTCGACAGCACCCGGCAAACCGGCGGTGTACGCTTCATCACCGACAGCGAGCTGCTCGAAGACGTCTACACGATGAACGACTTCATTCTCGGACAGGAGGAAATGCCGGGCCGCAACCGCGAGCGCGTGGTGCTGCGCCCGCAGTCGGAGACGACGGGCCTCAAGCACAAGGTCCCCTACATGATCACCGAATATAACGGTCACATGTACCCGACCAAGCGCTTCGACCAGGAACAGCGCCAGGCCGAACATGTGACGCGCCATCTCCTGATCCTCAATGCCGCCGCCGGCGACCCCTCGATCTCCGGCTCCACCGGCTGGTGCATGTACGATTACAACACCCACCGCGACTTCGGTTCGGGCGACCGCATCTGCTATCACGGCGTCCTCGACATGTACCGCGAGCCGAAATTCGCGGCCTATGCCTACGCCTCGCAGGGCGATGCGGACGGCGGCGTGGTGCTGCAGCCGGTGACCTTCTGGGCCCGCGGCGAACGCAATATCGGCGGCGTCCTGCCGCTGATCGTGCTGACCAACTGCGACTATATCGAACTGAAGTTCGGCGACTACGCACCGAAGCGGATCTATCCGGACAAGGAGACCTATCCGCATCTGCCGCATCCGCCGGTCGTCATCGATCTCAGGACGGTGACGCCGGAAGAATTCGGCAGCTGGGGCCGGCTGTGGCGTGACGGCGTGATCACCGGTTTCGTCGATGGCGAAGCGGTCAAGACGATGACGCTCCATGCAGATCCGGAGCCGACCACGCTGCAGATCGCCCCCGATGCCACCGACCTCGTCGCCGGCGAGAAGGATTGCGTCCGCGTCATCCTGCGCGCGCTCGACCAGGGCGGCAACATCCTTCCCTTCTTCGACGATCCGGTCGCGGTATCGCTGGAAGGCCCGGGCCGCATCGTCGGACCGGAGCTGATCAGCTTCAAGGGCGGCGCCGCCGGCCTCTATATCGAGGCCGGTGACGAAAAGGGTACGCTGACGCTGAAGGCGAGCTGCCGTCCCTTTGCCGACCAGACCGTAACCTTCACGCTGACCTGAGGGCAGAAGACATGGCCGACGTAACGCTGAGCGAAATCCGCAAGACCTACGGCTCACTGGAAGTGATCAAGGGTGTCGACCTCGACATCAAGTCCGGCGAATTCGTCGTGTTCGTCGGCCCGTCCGGCTGCGGCAAGTCCACTCTCCTGCGCATGATCGCCGGCCTCGAGGACATTACCGCCGGTGGCCTGACCATCGGCGGCAAGGACATGACCGACGAGGATCCGTCGAAGCGCGGCATCGCCATGGTGTTCCAGACCTACGCGCTCTACCCGCACATGACGGTGCGCGAGAACATGGGCTTCGCGCTGCGCTTTGCCGGCATGAGCAAGGACGAGATCGAGCGCCGGGTCACCGACGCCGCGAAGATGCTGGAACTCGAGGCGCTGATGGACCGCAAGCCGAAGGCGCTTTCCGGCGGCCAGCGCCAGCGCGTGGCGATCGGCCGGGCGATCGTCCGCCATCCCGACGTCTTCCTGTTCGACGAACCCTTGTCCAATCTCGACGCTGAACTGCGCGTCCACATGCGCGCCGAGCTCTCCGCGCTGCATGCACGGCTGAAGACGACGATGATCTACGTCACGCACGACCAGGTCGAGGCGATGACGCTTGCCGACCGTATCGTCGTGCTGCGCCAGGGCATCGTCGAGCAGGTCGGCACGCCGCTCGATCTCTACAACAAGCCGGCCAACCGCTTCGTCGCCGGCTTCATCGGCTCGCCGAGCATGAACTTCCTGACCGCGACGGCAACGGCCGGCGGCATCGACCTCTTCGGCCACCAGATTCCGCTCACGGGCTCGGCCGCCGGCGGGGCTATGCCCCGCGCGACCGTCAGCGTCGGTGTGCGCCCGCAGGATATCCATCTCGCCGGCTCCGAAGAACCCGGCGTCGACGTGAAGATAGACCTCGTCGAGGCGCTCGGCGCGGAAACCGTCATCCACGCGAAGACGGCAAATGGCGAGGTTCTGCTTGCCGTTCTGGCCGGCCAACATCGGCTCAAGGCCGGCGAGACCATCCGGCTTGCCTTCGACAATGACAGCCTGCACCTGTTCGACGCCGAGGGTCGTCGTCTCGAGAAGTGAACAATCTGCCGTTTCAGCCGTTTAGTCCCTACACGAGTTGGAAAGGACCATGATCATGAAACGGCTGAACCAGAAGCTGAGTGAAACGGATCGCGAGGAAGACTACCGCGATTACGAAGCGCGCGATCTCGACGAGGGCTGGCCTTACGCGGATGAGGACGCGACGGGTGGCAAAAACGGCACGCCCTACGGCAAGTCCACCTCGAATTTCGACGAATCCGCACGGGTCGGTGCGGAAATCAGCGACGAGACCATCATTCACAGCGAAGGTGGTCCCGCTGCTTCGCCAAGCGGTGAAGACAGCGTCATCGAAGATGATGTCCTGGAAGATACCGTCAATTCCATCTTCGAAAACCATGAGCGGATCGATACGTCCCTCGTCACGGTGACCGTTCATGACGGCGTCGTGACCCTGGAAGGCAGCGCCGAAACGGAAGGCTTGCGGATGCTCGCCGAGCGCACGGCCCTCTCCGTCAAGGGTGTGCGCGGCTGCAGCAATCGCCTGACGCTCATCGGCGCCGACAGCCATATCCCCGCCGATGCCGATGAATGACCGAAAGATGCGGAGGATGAACGGCGATGGCGTTGACTACGCGGTCATCCTCCGCCATCAAGGCTCAGCAGCGCCGGTTCCGGGATGCGGAGCGATAGCCGGCGTTGGCGAGGGAGCCTGAATTTCCATGAATGACATACATGCCGGATCGACCCCGATCCTCCAGTTCGGCACGAGCAGATTTCTGCTTGCGCATGCCGATCTCTTCATCTCCGAAGCACTGGAAAACGGAGAAGCCCCCGGCGGCATCACCGTCGTGCAGACGACCGGAAATGCCGAGAGCCTGGCGCGCATCGTTGCTTTGTCGGAGGGTGAAGGCTATCCGGTGCGTGTACGGGGCATGATCGACGGCAGACCGAGCGACGAGGTCAAGACCGGGCGCGCCGTCCTGGGCGGACTGTCCGCCGCAACCGACTGGGTCTCGGTCAGGCGCGCGTTCGTCGCGGCCGACATCGTGATCTCCAATACCGGCGACAGGGGCTACGAGCTGGACGCACGCGACACCGCCGAAACGGTCGCCGATCGCACTCGCCCTCCTTTAAGCTTTCCCGCCAAGCTTGCCGTCCTGCTCCTCGAGCGCTTCGAGGAGCGTCCCGACGCGGCCGTCTCCCTCTACCCTTGCGAACTCATCCAGAACAACGGCGACCGGCTGCAGGACATCGTCCGGCAACTGGCCGTCGACTGGAAATTCCCGTCCGCCTTCCTCGCCCACTTCGATCGGGACTGCCACTTCGCCAACAGCCTTGTCGACCGCATCGTTTCCGAAGCGATCCAGCCCGTCGGTGCCGTATGCGAACCCTATGGCCTCTGGGCGATCGAGCGGAAGGACGGTCTCATTCTGCCCTGCCGGCACCCGTCCGTCGTGCTGACGGAGGACCTGCTTCCCTTCGAGCGGCTGAAGCTCCATATCCTCAATCTCGGCCACACCGTGCTCGCCGAACTCTGGCGGCAGGCCGGTTCAAAGCCGGATGCCCTGGTGCGCGACGCGATTGCCGGCAGCGACGGCCAGCGGCTCGACCAGATCTGGCGTGAGGAAGTGCTGCCCGGCTTTGCAAGCGTCGGCATGGGCGACGAAGCCGCGGACTACATCCGCATCACCCGCGAGCGCTTCGAAAACCCCTTCCTCGACCATCGCCTTGCCGATATCGCCGGAAACCACGCCGAAAAAGCCAGACGCCGCATCGGCGCCTTCATCGAGTGGATCGATGAAAACGGCAGTGTTCCGATGCCAAACCTGCGCGAGATTCTGGCGCAGGCACAGGGCTGACTGGCGGTCCGTCCGCCCTGCTCAGCTCCAGCTGAAGGGCGGGCCCTCTTCCCGGAACCGGTCGAACTGCTCGATCGCCTTCAATGACCGGCCATTGTCGATTGCCGCAAGGTCAAGGATCACCGTGTTGGCGATTGTCATCGGCACGACGAGTGATTGCGACTGGCCGAGGGAGCCGCGCGAAACGGTGATGTGGTGCTCGGGCTGCGGCGAGAAGCGGCCGCCGGCAATATCGGTGATTGCGAGCATTGTTCCGCCACGGCTTGCCGCAACAGAGCGAATGTCGTGGAGCAGTGGCGGCGGACTGCGAAAGGCGAAGAGCCAGAGGACATCGCGGCTGGTCATGGTCATCAGCGTCTCGCGCATCAGGTTCGGCGTCGCCGTCAGATCGACGGCGTCGTAACCCGACCGGTTGAGCCTGAGATTGACGAGATGGGCGAGCGCGCCGAAGTGGCCGACGCCGACGACGAACACTCGCCGACAGTCGCGCAGGGTTTCCGAGAACTTGCGGATCTGACCGTCATTGACCGCCTTTCGCGCATTCTCCAGCGCGGCGATCTCGCTTTCGATGACGGAGGACACCAGTTGCCCCTCATCGGCGCGAAGGAGGCGGGCGGCAACGCGCGCCGCGCCGTTGTCGAAATCCTCGCCCTCGTCCACGACGCTGTTCTGCAGAAAGGTCCGGAACTCGGGATAGCCTTCGAACCCCAGACGCCGAGCCAGACGAACGGCGGATGACGGGTGCAGGCCGGCGCGGCTGGAAATCTCACGGCCGTTTTCAAGCGCGGCCCGCAGGGGATTTTCCATCAAGACGTCCAGGAGCCGCGTATCGGCGTCGGTCAGTCGTTCGGCATTCAGCGCCACCAGGTCGCGCAGGTGCATGGGGGAATCGTCTGTCTTGTCCATTATCGATCCGGCCTCACTGCACGACCGTCGAAAATTCGACCCGATCGCCCCTCTGGCTGTCGAAGAAGTGCGCGGCGTTCATATCGCATGCGATCCAGCAGTTGGAAAGGTCCGCCGGAAGTGTACTGCGATGCTCGGTCAGGGTAACCCGTCCTGCCGGTGTTTCGCAATGCAGCACGACATCCGAACCGATCATCTCGCTCAAGGTGATGGTCGCGGGAAGTGCAGCACCCTCCGGCCTCTGACTGACGAGCCGCAACGCGTCGGAGCGCAACCCGACCGTAAGCGTATCCGGAATGCCGGCTTCGGGCAGGCGCGAGGCTTCGAAGAAGTTCATTTCCGGCGCCCCAATGAAGGAGGCGACGAAACGGTTGGCCGGCCGGTCGTAGATCGCCTCCGGCGTATCGAACTGCTGCAGATACCCACCCTTCATGACGGCGATCCGGTCGGCGAGCGACAACGCCTCGGTCTGGTCGTGCGTGACGTAGATGATCGTCGCCTTCAGCGACTGGTGCAGTTCCTTGATCTCGCGGCGCATGGTGACACGCAGGGCATTGTCGAGGTTCGACAGCGGCTCGTCCATCAGGAAGGTGGAGGTCTCGCGCGCGATCGCCCGGCCCATCGCCACCCGCTGCCGCTGCCCGCCGGAAAGGGCTGCAGGCTTGCGGTCGAGATAGTCTCCAAGCTCAAGAGTGCGCGCGACCGTCTCTGCCCTGACGTTGCGTTCCTTGCGCCCCATGCCGCGCAGCTCCAGCCCGAAGGCGATGTTCTCGCGAACCGTCATGTGCGGGTAGAGCGCGTAGTTCTGGAAGATCATGGCGATGTCGCGGTCCTGCGGCGAGACCGTGTTGGCGCGCTTGCCGTTGATGATGATATCGCCGTCAGGGCAGGCTTCGAGACCGGCAATCAGCCGCAACAGCGTTGACTTTCCGCAGCCGGACGGACCGACGATGACGATGAACTCGCCGGGTTCGATATCCATCGAGACGCCGTGCAGGACGGCCGGGCCATGGCCGTAGGCCTTGCGGATATCCTTGAGGGTAATGCGGCTCATGACCTCATCTCCTGGTCGTGTCGCTGTCGTTGCGGGCATTGCGGATGTCGAGCGCGAGCGTCGGCCTGTCGGTGGTGAACACCTTGACGCCGAGGTCGAGCGCCTTCCCAATCTGCGGACGCGTATGGGCGGCCCAGCAGCCGAAGGCGAGGCCCGCCTCCTCTGCCATCGCCTGCAGTGTCCGGTCGGCGGTGTCGATATGAACGCCGATCTCGGGGATGCCGCGGAGGCGGGCAAGGTCCATGACGCCGGCAGCGCCGACCAGCTTCAGGACCGCCGGTGCGACCAGCCAGAGGCTTGGCCGGTCCGTTGCCGCGGACAGGTCCTTGAGCGTATCGAGAAGAAACGAAGAGAATGTGGTCGTCGAGAGCCGGTCCGCAGCCTCAAGCGCCGCCACCGCTTTCGGCACGAAGCCTTGATAAAGACGTCCGTCGTGGCCGGGCTTGATCTCGCAGCGGAAGGCGACCGTGCTGCCTTGGAAGATGTCGCAGAGTTCCTCCAAGAACAGCGGATGGCGGAAGCCCTCTCCACTGTGATCGACGATTGCCCGGCGCACCTCCTCTGCCGTCATGTCGGCGATGATGCCGGCGGTATCCGTCGTCCGGTCGAGCGTCGCGTCATGGTGGACGATGATGCGGCCGTCGGCGGTCGGATGCAGGTCGAACTCGACCTCCTCGACCGCCATCGCCGCCGTCGCGGCAAAGCCCGCCCAGGTGCTGTCGCCGAATTCGAGCGTTCCGCCACGATGAGATGCAATGCGTGTCACGTTGTGTTTTCCAGTCCTGTGTCGATTATTTGAGAGCGCCCATGGTGATGCCCCGCACCAGATGGCGTTCGACCAGCACGAAGCCGAGAATGACCGGCAGCATGGAAATGGTCGAAGCGGCCATCACCAGCGGCCAGTTGATCAGGCCTTCGCCCGGGTTCAGCCGGTAGAGCTTGGCGAGGCCGATCTGCAGGGTGAAGAGGTTCTCGTCGCTGGTGGCGATCAGCGGCCAGATGTAGTTGTTCCATTCGGTGATGAAGACATAGAGGCCCATGGAGAAGATCGCCGGCTTCGCGATCGGCACGATCACCCGCCAGAGCACGGTCAATGGCCTCGCGCCGTCCATGTAGGCTGCCTCGTCCAGCGCCCGCGGAATGCCGCGGATATACTGACGGAGGAAGAATGCGGCAAAACCGTTCGATATCGCCGGCAGGATCAGGCCCGCATAGGTGTCGAGCAGGCCGGCATCCGCCAGCGTCAGGTAGTTCGGGATGAGGCTGATATGGCTCGGGATCATCAGCGTCGCCACGGTAGCGGCGAACAGCAGGTCGTTGCCGGGAAAATCGTAGCGGGCGAAGGCATAGGCAGCCATGGTGGAGACCGTGATGCTGATCACCGTCACGGCGCCGGCGACGATAATGCTGTTCAGCAGATAGCGGGCAAAATGATACTGGCCTATAGCCGCCTGATAATTGCCGAAGGTGAAATCGAAGCGGCCCGTATAAAACGCGGTGGAGGTCTGGAACGACATCCAGATCGCGTAGAGAACCGGGGCGAGGAACAGCAGCCCGCCGAGCAGTGCAAGGCCACTCAGGAAGCGATTGTCAGTCTTCATAGTGAATTCTCCGTCCGAGAACGCGCGCCTTGAAGATGGCAAGGCCGACCAGCAGGATGAACAGCAGGACGGCGAGCGCCGAGCCTTGCCCGATGTCGAACAGCGTGAAACCGATCTGGTAGAGGCGATTGACGAGGAGGTCGGTCGCACCGGCCGGTCCCCCTTGCGTCATCACGTCGACCAGCGTGAACAGCTGGAAGGCGTCGATGACCGAGATCACCAGCAGGAAATAGGTGGTTGGCATGACCAGTGGAAACGTCACGCGGCGAAACACATGGAGTTTCCGGCCGCCATCGACGGCGGCGGCATCGTAGAGCTCTTGCGGGATCGCCTGCAGGCCGGCGATGTAGATCACCACGTCGTAGCCGAGCTGCCGCCAGGTGTTGATGAAGATCAGCACGCCAAGCGCCAGATCCGGCCGCTGCATCCAGCCGACCTTGTCGATGCCGAACAGGCCGAGAAGACCGTTCATCATCCCGTAATCGGTGGAGAACACCCACGAAAACACGACGGCGATGGAGACCGTCGAGGTGACATAGGGCAGGAACAGGGCACCGCGCAGGATGCGGCGGGCAAAGGTTTCGCGCGACAGGGCGCTCGCCAGAACCAGTGCCAAGGCTAGCCGGATCGGAACGGAGATGAAGGCGAAGATCGCCGTCACCTCGAACGAGTTCCAGAAGGCATCCGACTTCAGCAGGACACGATAATTGTCGAAGCCCACGAAGGGCTTGTCCGGCGACATGAAATCCCATTGCCGGAAGCTCAGGTCGACGCTGGTGACGATCGGGATGTAAGTGAACACCGCGATGAAGGCCATCAGCGGCAGAACGAAGAGATAGGGCGTCAGCTTTCGCGGCATGAGCAACTTCCTGTGCCCTTGTCCATGGTCGACAATGGCGGGCTTGCAGTGGAGAGACCCGCGCGGCTGGCGCGCGGGTCTTCAAACCCTGGTTTTACGGGTTACTTGGCGAGGCGGGCAGCTTCCTCGCGCGTCCGGGCGGCAAAATCCGTCAGAGCGGACTTCGCGTCCTTCGTGCCGAGTGCGATGGCCTGCCAGACGTCGTATTCGTTGGTGCGCATCCAGGTGACGACCGGCGGGCGCGGACGACCGCGAGCGAAGTCGAGCTGCTTGATGGCGACGTCGATGCCCTGTTCCTTGGCAAGCGCCTCGGCGGCCAGCGGCTGGTTCATGGTCTTCTTGTTGATCGGCATGTAGCCGGTTGCCGCAAACCAGATCGCATTCGATTCCGGAGAGGCGGCGAAGGACATGAACTTGTAGGCGGCGTCCTTCACCTTCGGGTCTGCAGAAGACAGGATACCGATGCCGGCGCCGCCGATCGGAACCGCGCAGACCTTGTTGCAGGGCATTGGCAGCACGACGACATTGTCGCCGAGACCCTTCTTGACGTCACCGTAATCGCCGGTCGAGTTCATCATCATGCCGGCATGGCCGGACAGGAAGACCTGCTTGTCGTTCTTCTCGTCGGTCACGCCGTCGGCGGACGCAAGCTTGTCCTTGACCAGCGACGCCATCCATTCATAGGCCTCGATCGTGTTCGGGCTGTCGATCAGGATGTCGCCAGTCTTGGAATCGATCAGGTCGCTGTCGTTCGACATGACCAGACCCCAGCGGGAGAACTGGCCGGGCGCTGTCATACCCATGACACCATCGCCACCCAGTTTCTCGGTGATCTGGCGGGCAGCCGCGCTGATATCGTCGAAGGTCTTCAGCGGCGGCAATTCGGCAAAACCGGCCTTCTTGAAGATGTCCGTGTTGACGTAGAGCACCGGGGTCGAGGAGTTGAAGGGGACGATATAGTTCTTGCCGTCATAGACGCCGACCTCGCGGGCGAAGCCGAACAGGTCGGCGGAGAGCGGGTCATTCGCCAGCTGGTTGGTGAGGTCGTCGAGAACGCCCCGATCGGCGAAGAGACCGTAGCGGGTGACCTCCATGATCACCGCGTCAGGCGCACGGCGCGCCGGAATGGCGGCCTGGAGTTTGGCGACGATGTCGTCGTAATTGCCGATGAACTGGGAATCGATGTGGATATCGGGATTGGCTTTTTCGAAGTTGGCGATGATTTCGCCAATCGCCTTGCCGTTGGAGGCCGTGCTCTTGAAGCTGTGCCAGAATTCGACGGTCGTATCTGCGGCAAAAGCGGCCTGGGCCATGACCGAGACGGCGCCGGCCAGCAGGAGTGCGGAGAGTTTCTTCATGGAATGATCCTTTGCAACTAAAATTGCAGTGATATTACATCTTGCAATTATAGTGGCGAAGCGACGGTTCGTTGACGGATGGATGAAGAATTGATGACAGTGGCCGGGCTTGCGAACCCAGCGTAAATTTGCAAGCCATCCGCTTTGTTATAGTGTCGGGCGACAGACTGTCTTTGAGGAGATTCTCCATCTCGGCCTTCCTTGATCAACTGAAAGCCTATGCGGCGGACGGCACGCCGGCGGAGCGCCGGCTGGCGCGCTTTTTCCTCGATAATCTGGCCGACATTCCCTTCGAGACGGCAGCGTCCATCGCCACCAAGATGGACCTGAGCCCGATGACGGTCGGCCGCTTCCTGCGCCGCCTCGGCTTCCAGGGTGTCGACGGGTTGAAGAGCGAATTGCGCAGCGGCGCGGTGTCCTCGGCCTGGCAGTTGACGGACCGCATCGAGACGCTGCGCGAGGACCTGAAGGCCGGCCGGCTGATGGCCGAACTGATGCAGGAACAGGTCGAGACGCTGCACCGGCTCTACGAGATGTCGAACCAGGAGCGCTGGATATCGGCCGTCGACATGATCCTCGGCGCCCGCGAAATCTTCATTGCCAGCTACCAGAACATCGGCGGCATCGCCCGCTATTTCGCCGAGCAGCTTTCCTACGCCCGCGACGGCGTGCGCTACATGGACGGGCTGAACGGCACCTATGTGGAACTGCTCGGCCATCCGGCGGACGACACGCTCCTGATACTGATCGACGCCCGCCGCTTTGCCTCGAAGTCGCGCATCCTCGCCAGCGAGGCGGCAAATGCCGGCCATCGCATGCTCGTCATCACCGACCAGCATTGCGACTGGCTGGACCCAGAACGCCACCGCGCCCTGATCCTGCCGCCGGCGACGGCGCGCACCTGGGACAGCTTCATGTCGCTGGCCGCCCTTCTCGATTTCCTCATGACCTCGGTGGTGATTGCCGGCGGCGACGCGGTGGCGGAGCGCACCAGACGGATCGAAGCCCTGCAGGACCGCTTCGGCGATTTCGACCGCAAGTAGGAAGCTAAGCCGCCTAGCGGTAAAGCTCGGGCCGGCGTTCGGCGAGATAGGGATTTTCCGCCCGCGCGCTTTCGAGGACAGCATGCTCGATCTCGGCCATCAGCAGGGCTTCATTGCGGCCCGCGCGCGCCAGTTCGCGTCCGTCCGGGCCGGCGATCACCGAGCCGCCAAAATAGGTCAGATGCCGCTCCGTGCCGCAGAGGTCCGCATAGACCATGAAGACATGGTTCTCCAGCGCCCGGGTCGGGATCATGTGCTGCGATATGGTGGGTGAATCCGCCGTGCTCGGCAGCGCAGTCGGGACGATCACGAGTTCGGCGCCGGCGAGCGCCAGTCCACGCGTCATTTCCGGGAACTCGACATCGAAGCAGATCAGCATGCCGACGCGAAAGCTGTTGAATTCGAAGACCGCCGGCTTGGTGTCGGAGGGCTGGAAGGCGGCCTTCTCGGCCTCGCCGTAGAGATGACACTTGCGGTAACACTGCACCGTGCCGTCGGCACAGACAAACGCGGCGCTGTTGAAGACATGCTCGCCGTCACGCTCCGGAAAGCCGGCGACGATCGCGATACCAACGGTCTCGGCGATCTGCCGCAATCTGCCGATCATCGCCCCGTCGAGCGGTTCGGCGATTTCGGCAAAATCGGCACCGAGCGCATAGCCGCTCAGGGAAAGTTCCGGCGTCACCAGCATGTCGGCGCCGAAGGCGGCCGCTGAACGGGCCGCCTTCTCGATCGTTTCAAGATTGCGCTCCGGCGCGCCGGAGGCGGGTTGCATCTGCAGGAGCGCAATCTTCATATGCGGGTCTCGCTTTACTCGGCCTTCACCTGGGTCCAGACGGTATCCCACAGGCGGATCTTGTCGCCAAGGTCCTGGACCAGCTGGAAGGTCTTGAAGGTTGCGTCATCCGGATAGAGCGCCGGATTGTTCTTCAGGGCCGCATCGATCAGCGGCAGGGCGGCCTTGTTGGGCGTACCGCCGCGCAGCCAGTTGGCGTTCTTGGCGGCGACTTCCGGGCGCAGCATGTATTCGAAGAAGGCCTTGGCTTCCTTGACGTCCGGGGCCGACTTCAGCAGGCACATGTCTTCCTGGAAGCCGTTGACGCCTTCCTTCGGCAGCACGAATTCGACCTTGTCCGGCGCGGTGTCGACCGTCTGGGCGGCCGAGCCCGACCACCAGTGGCCGATGGCGAAGTCGCCATTGACGACCTTGTCGCCGACGCCGTCGGTCAGCATCGCCGCCCAGTAGGGCTTGGCCTTCTTGATCGTGTCGCGGGCGGCCGCCAGCTCCTTCGGATCGGTCGAGTTGATCGAATAGCCGTTGTAGATCAGCGCCGCGCCGATGGTTTCGCGCACATCGTCGAGCATGGCGATCTTGCCCTTCAGCGCTTCCGGCGGATCGAAGACGACCTTCCAGCTGTTGACCTCGATGCCGTTCGTCATCGCCTTGTTGACCAGAAGACCGGTCGAACCCCAGTTGTAGGGCATGCAGTTCTGGTGGTCGGGATCGGTCTTGGCCTTGAAATACTTGTCGTCGATGTTCTCGTGACCCTTGAGGTCCTGCAGGCCGACCGGCTGCAGGAGATCGAGTTGGGTCATGATGTCCTGCATGTGGACGGACGGGAAGACGATGTCGTAGCCGGTGGCGCCGGCCTGGATCTTGGCCAGCAGTTCCTCGTTGTTGCCGTAGTTGTCGAGGGTGACGTCGATGCCGGTTTCCTTGGTGAAGTCGGTGAGGATTTCCGGGTCGATGTAGATGGACCAGTTGTAGAGGGCCAGCTTGCCCGCGGCAAAAGCACCGCTGGCGGAGAGGGTTACCATGCAGACCGAAATCAGGCCTGCCAGTCGCAGTTTCTTGAGCATCGTATTCCCCTGTTTTGCTTGGTTGGGTTCGAAAATTCCTATTTGACCAGCGGATCGCGGCGCAGCCGAAGCGCCAGCACGACCACGCTCATCGACACGACGACGATCAGCACCGAGACCGCGTTGATTTCCGGCGAGACGTTTCTCTTGATGGCGCTGAACAGATAGACGGGCAGCGTGGTTGAGCCGACGCCGGAGGTGAAGAAGGCGATCACCAGATCGTCGAAGGAGATGACGAGCGCCAGAAGATAGCTGCCGATGATCGCCGGCATCAGAAGCGGCAGCGTGACGCGCCGGAAGGTGGCGAGCGGATGGGCGCCGAGATCGGCGGAAGCCTCCTCCAGCTTGCGGTCCATGCCGGCCAGCCGCGCGCCGACGACAACGGTCACGTAGGAGGCGAGAAACAGCGTGTGGGCGGCAATCACCGAGAAGCGGCCGAGCGGAATGCCGATCGACGACATGAAGATCAGTGTGGCGATGCCGAGCACGATGTCCGGAATGACGATCGGCAGCATGACCAGCGCCCGGTAGGCGTTTTTGCCGAAGAAGCGGGCGCGGTCGAGCCCGATCGCCGTCAGCGTTCCGATGACGGTCGCAATCGTCGAGGCGGTGAAGCCGACGATCAGCGTGTTGATGACCGAAATGGCGAGGTTGGGATCGGAATAGAGCTGCGCGTTGCCGGAGGCGATTTCCGGCATGTCACGCGAGATCAGGCCGAGGTTTTCGAACACCCGCAGGTACCAGTCGAAGGTGAAGCCGGACCACGTCATCATCGACACGTCGTTGGCGTTGAACGAGTAGACGACGAGGATGGCGATCGGCAGGTAGAGGAACAGGAAGAAGAGCCAGAGATGGGCCTTCAATGCCTGCCTGCCCCGCCGGCTCCAGCTGTGGCGCGCGGTCATGGGCGTTCCTCCAGGTTTCCGGCGGTCTTCTCGGTGCGCACCATGTAGACGAGTGCGGCGAGCACGATGATGCTCAGCACGGTCGCCACGGCCGAACCGAAGGGCCAGTCGCGGGCCGACAGGAAGGCCTGGACGAGAAGCGTGCCGACCTGCAGGCTCTTGGCGCCGCCGATCAGCGTCGGGGCGATGAAGTTGCCGAAGGCCGGAATGAACACCAGCACCAGACCGGCGGCGATCCCCGGCCAGGTCATGGGAATGACGACGCGGCGGAATGTGGCAAAGCGGGTCGCGCCGAGATCGAGCGAGGCCTCCACCAGCCGGTAGTCGAGCTTTTCCACCGAGGCAAACAGCGGCAGGACCATGAAGGGCAGATACTGGTAGACCATCGCGAGGATGATGGCGCCCGGGGTGTAGATGAGCTGCAGCGGCTCGGAAATCAGGCCGAGGCTCATCAGGATGTTGTTGAACAGGCCGTCGGCGCGCAGGATCAGCATCCAGGCGTAGACGCGCACCAGCGCATTGACGAAGAACGGAATGGTGACGAGCAGCAGCAGCGCGAAACGTCGCTTTTCCGGCTGGCGGGCGATGAACCAGGCGGCCGGATAGCCGATCAGGAGCGCCAGGAGGGCCGTGAGCCCGGCAATCAGCGCCGTCTTCAGGAAGATGAAGATGTAGACGAAATCCCAGTCGCGCAACTGGTCCTCGTTCGGCAGGCCGGCGATGCGTGCATAGGAGTCGAAATCGACGGTCCAGATGACCCCGCCATAGGTGCCGCGTGTCAGGAAACTGTAGATGACGACGAGCGAAAGCGGCACGACGAAAAGTGCGAGGACCAGCAGGAAGCCGGGCGTCAGCAGCGCCATCACACCGCCGGCGCTCTTCCGTCTGCGGTTGGCGGGCGCGGCCGTCATGCGGATACCACGCGGACATGCGCCGGATCGTAGGCGAGCGTCACCTTCGAGCCCGGTGCGGGCGGTTCGCTCTGGCCGTCGATCAGGGCCACCATCGTCTCGTTCGCCGCAATCACGACCTCGATCCGGATCTTGTCGCCGAGATAAGTGCTGTCGCGCACCGTCGCGGCGATGGTCGGCAATGTGTTGCCGTCTTTCGCAAGGCTCAGCCGCTCCGGCCGGATGATGGCCGAAAGGTTGTCGCTGTCAGGAACATCCGCATCCGCGGTGACGAGCGTCTCGCCACCGGAAAGCACCAGCCGGCGGCCCGATCCTTCGGCCTCGCCCGCCTTGCAGGGCAGGACCGAGGCTTCGCCGACGAACTGGGCGACGAAGCGGCTCGCCGGGCGGTCGTAGATCTCTCGCGGGCTGCCGGTCTGCTCGACGCGGCCGGCATTCATGACGACAACCGTGTCGCTCATCGACAGCGCTTCTTCCTGGTCATGGGTGACGCATAGGAAGGCGATGCCGATCTCGTGCTGCAGGTTCTTCAGTTCGATCTGCATTTCCTTGCGCAGCTTGCGGTCGAGTGCTGCCAGCGGCTCGTCGAGAAGCAGGATTTTGGGCTTCAGGACCAGCGACCGGGCCAGCGCCACGCGCTGCTGCTGGCCGCCGGAGAGCTGGCCAATGCGGCGGTCGCCGAACCCCTCCAGCCGGACGAGCTGCAGCGCCTCTTCAACACGGCGGCGGATTTCGGCCTTGGCCACGCCGGCAATCTCCAGCCCGTAGGCGACATTGCCGGCGATCGTCAGATGCGGGAACAGGGCGTATTGCTGGAACACCGTGTTGACCGGGCGCTCATAGGGCGGCTTGAAGGTCATGTCGGCACCGTCGATGAGGATCGAACCCTCATCCGGCTCTTCAAAACCGCCGATGGTGCGCAGCAGGGTCGTCTTGCCACAGCCCGAAGGCCCCAGCAGCGTGGTGAACCGGCCGCGGCGAACCGGCAGGCTGACCGTATCGAGCGCACGCACGAACGTGCCCTCGGCCGAACGGAACCGCTTCGACACGTTCATCGCCTCGACGACCGGCGTGCCGCTTATTTCCTGTCCCTGCTCTTTGTGGATGTCGGTCTTCATGCTGCGATCAGGTTCCCGTCATTCTTCCGAGGGCAATTGTTTTGCCGCTGTGAGAATATGTTTGCATTCTTTTGCAAAGTTAGTCAAATAACATTGTTAAAAAAATGTTCACTGCCTATCATATGGGCAGTTGCTGGAATAATGATCGGAAATACGGCAATGACGCATGAAAAAGCAGGCACTCCGGCCTTCGCCGCCCATTTCGGTCCGACGGGACGTCCCCGCGCCCGCGGCCTTGGATTGCCGCTCTCCGGCGCGACCGGACCCAACAACGCGATCACCGATGTTAGCGGCGTAACCGTGGGCCTGACCACGCTCATTCATGACGACGGTCCGAAGCCGGTGCGCACCGGCGTCACCGCCATTCTGCCGAGAACGCCGGACAAGCTGCTCAACCCGATCTGGGGCGGCGCCTTCTCGATGAACGGCAATGGCGAGATGACCGGCATCCACTGGCTGAAGGAAGCCGGCTGGTTCACCGGTCCGATCACCATCACCAACTCGCTGTCCGTCGGCATCGCCCATCACGCAACGGCACGCTACATGGCCGAGACGTTTCCGGACAAGGTCGGCGAGGACATCTGGGTGCTGCCGATCGCCGCCGAGACCTATGACGGCTACCTGAACGACATTGCCGGCTTTCACGTCCGCGAGGAGCATGTGCGCGCGGCAATCGACAGCGCATCTGACGGCCCGGTCGCGGAAGGCTCGGTCGGTGGCGGCACGGGCATGATCGCCTACGAATTCAAGGGTGGAACCGGCACGTCCTCGCGGCTCGTCGCGCATCGCGACGGCACGTTTACCGTTGGCGCGCTCGTCCAGGCCAATCACGGGCTCCGACCATGGCTGACCGTCTGCGGCAAGCCGGTCGGCAAGGACATGCCGGACAATTGCGTCTTCTCACGCGAGCGGGGCTCCATCATCGTCATCCTGGCGACCGATGCGCCGCTGATGCCGAGCCAGCTCGATCGCCTCGCGCGGCGCGCCGCCATCGGCATCGGCCGCGGCGGCACCCCGTCCGGCAATAATTCCGGCGATATCTTCGTGGCGTTTTCGACCGCCAACGATCCCGGCCAGCTCCCCGAGCCGCCGCGCCTCAGGATAGACGCCCTGTCGAACGACGATCTGGACCCATTCTATCTGGCCGCAGTCGAAGCCGTCGAGGAAGCCGTCCTCAACGCGATGGTCGCCGCAGAGCCGATGACCGGCAAGCACGGCCATCACGTCTCGGCCCTCGACCACGGCGCCCTGAAGCGGGCCTTCGGCCTCTAGCGCGCGACCTTGCGCGCGCCGGCAACGCACAGCACCACCGCGATCGTGACGACGATCATCAGCGGGCTGATGGTCTCGTGCAGCAGGCCGGCGGCCAGCGCGAGCCCGAAAAAGGGTTGCAGCAATTGCAGCTGCCCGACGGCGGCGATGCCGCCCTGCGACAGGCCGCGATACCAGAAGATGAAGCCGATCAGCATGCTGAAGAGCGAGACATAGCCGAGCGCGATCCAAGCCTGTCCGCCGATGGCGGCAAGCGATGTTGGCAGATGGGTCAGCGACAGCAACAGCATGAACGGCAGCGCGAGCACCAGCGCCCAGGAGATCACCTGCCAGCCGCCGAGCTTGCGCGACAGCGCCGCGCCCTCCGCATAGCCGAGACCGCAGACGACGATGGCGGCGAGCATCAAGAGATCGCCGACGGGCGATACGGCGACACCCTGCGACAGGGCAAAGCCCGCGACGATGGCGCTGCCGATGCAGGAGATGATCCAGAAGGCCGGACGTGGCCGCTCACCGGCGCGCAATACGCCGAAGGTCGCGGTGGCGAGTGGCAGCAGACCGATGAAGACGAGCGAATGCGCCGAGGTGATGTGGCGCAGCGCCAGCGCCGTCAGCAGCGGAAAGCCGACGACCACACCGAATGCCACAATGGCCAGAGAGAGGAGATCGCCGCGGGCAGGACGCTTCTCCTTCAGGACGAGCAGCAGCGCCGCCGCCAGCAACCCGGCGATGACAGCACGCGCCGTGGTGAGGAAGACCGGGTCGAAATCCATCACCGCCACCCGCGTTGCCGGCAGCGAGCCGCTGAAGATGAGCATGCCGAAAAATCCGTTGACCCAGCCGCTTGCCGTCCTGTCCATCACTGCACTCCGTTGTTCGTCGCCTTATCGTCGGCCGCATCTGGCGCGACCAGATGCAATGCAGTACAATTTTGAAAAACTGTACTGGCACATGGGGCAATACAGATGGACGAGATGCCGATCGGCCTAGCGAAGGGTGAAACGTTGATCGACGGCGTCATGGCCACGATCCACCAGCGGATTTCGGCGCGCACGCTGACGCCGGGCGCGAAGCTGCCCTCCGTCCGCGCCTTCGCAAAGGCGATGGGCGTCTCCACCTCGACGGTGGTCGAAGCCTATGAGCGGTTGGCCGCCGACGGGATCATCCGCGCGCGGCCCGGCTCCGGCTTCTATGTCTGCAGCCCGCTGGCGCCACTGTCGCTCGCCGATATCGGCCCGCGCCTTGACCGCCAGATCGACCCGCTGTGGGTATCGCGCCAATCGCTGGAAGCCGGCGCGGACATATTGAAGCCCGGCTGCGGCTGGCTGCCGCCCGACTGGATGCCGGAAGCGGGCTTGCGCCGGTCGCTGCGCGCACTCGCCCGCGCCGACGACGCGACGCTGACCGACTACGGCACACCGCTCGGCCTTTCGGCCCTCCGGCAATTGCTGGCAAGGCGGATGGGCGAATACGGCATAGAGGCCTCGCCCGACCAGATCATGCTGACGGAATCCGGCACGCAGGCGATCGATCTCCTCTGCCGGCTGCTGCTGGAGCCGGGCGACACGGTGCTGGTCGACGACCCGTGCTACTTCAACTTCCATGCCCTCTTGCGCGCACATCGCGCGACCATCGTCAGCGTTCCCTACACGCCGACCGGACCGGACGTGGCCCTTTTCGAACAGGCGCTCGCCGAGCATCGGCCGCGCCTCTACATCACCAATTCCGCGCTTCACAATCCCACCGGCGCGACGCTTTCGCCGGTCACCGCCCATCGGCTGCTGAAGCTTGCCGAGCAATTCGGCACGACCATCGTCGAGGATGACATCTTTGCGGACTTCGAACACCAGCGCGCGCCTCGGCTGGCCGCTTTCGACGGCCTCAACCGCGTCGTCCATATCGGCAGCTTTTCGAAGACGCTGTCGGCTTCGGTACGCTGCGGCTATATCGCCGCCCCTTCCGACTGGATCGACGGACTGACCGACCTGAAGATCGCCACATCGTTCGGCGGCGGCCACCTGTCGGCGGAGCTGGTGCTCGCCGTGCTGAAGGACGGCAGCTATCGCAAGCACATGGAGACACTGCGCACGCGGCTGTCGCGCGCCATGATGGAAACGATCCGCCGGCTGGCGACGCTCGGAGTTTCGCCTTGGCTGGAGCCGTCCGCCGGCATGTTCGTCTGGTGCAGGCTGCCGGATGGCGCAGACGCTTCCGCCATCGCGCGCTACGCCCTGGCGCAAGGCATCGTGCTCGCCCCCGGCAACGCCTTCAGCCTGTCACGCTCCGCAAGCAGCTTCCTGCGCTTCAACGTCGCGCAATCATCGGACGATCTGATCTACAGGGTGCTTGCCGACGCCATGAAAAGCGAGACGGTATCGCCGAGCGCCGGCATGACCGCCTGACGGATACGCCGCGCGCCGACAGTCACCGCGGCGGGGCGGTCGTCTCCCGCAGCGCCAGCCGCAAGGGAGGAACGCCGGGATCGACGATCGTCTCGTCGCCCGACATCAGCCGGTGCAGACGCGCGACCGCGCTGCGGCCGAGATCGCGGATCGGCTGCACGACGGTGGTAAGCCGCGGCAGGACGAAGGCCGCCGAGGGGATGTCGTCGAAGCCGATGATCGAGATGTCGCCCGGGATGGAAAGGCCGGCGTCATGCGCGGCATGGATGGCGCCGATCGCGGCGATATCCGTGGTCCCGATGATCGCGGTCGGCCGCTCGGATCGGCCCAGAACCAGATTGGCCAGCCGATAGGCCTCGTTGAAATTGTGGGTGTCGCCGAGTTCGATCGCCAGCGGCTTCAGGCCGGCCTTCTCAAGGGCATCCGTGATCCCGGCGACACGGCGGCGGATCGGCTGGCTGTGGGCCGGCGCGCCGATGACGGCGATGCGCTTGTGGCCAAGCCCGATCAGGTGCTCGGCCATCATTCGTCCGCCAAGCTCGTGGTCGACCGCGACCTTTTCGCTTTCGAGACCGTTCAGGTCACGGTCGAGGGCGACGATCGGGACATTGTGCGCCTTGAACTCGGCAAAGTGCTCGAATTCCTCGAGCGCACTGGCGACGATGACGCCGTCGACGCGCTGCGAGAGCAGCATGGCGATGTAGCGCCTCTCGTGCTCGCCGCTTTCGGCCGTGCTGCAGATGAAGGTCTGGTAGCCGAGGTCGAACAGCGCCTGTTCCATCGTGTGGGCGAGAATGCCGAAGAACTGTACGTCGAGCGTCGGCAGGAGAACGCCGACCAGCTGGCTGCGACCGCTGCGCAGAACGCGTGCGCCGCTGCTCGGCCGGTAGTTGGCCGCCTTCATGGCCTCCTCGACCTTCTGGCGGACTTCGGCGGAGACATAGCCGTTGTTGTTCAGCACGCGCGAAACCGAAGTGACCGACGTACCCGCCAGCTTGGCTATGGTCTTGATGCTTGCCATCGGCTCTCCTGTGACCTCACTCCCGCTATAGCGGAACGACGGCCCGCTCCGTCAAGTGCAATCCACCAAAACCACACCTTCGTCCCCCTCAGCTCATGACATTGCCGCCGTCGACATTGTAGCACTGGGCGACGATGTAGGCGGCGTCGGGACCGGCGAGGAACGCCGCCATTGCCGCCTGCTCGGCGGGCGCGCCGAAGCGGCCGGCCGGAACCGCGGCGGCGACGCGCGCCTTGACCGCGCCGGCGGGAAGACCTTCCAGCGCACCGAGCTTGGCATCGACCACGTCCCACATCGGCGTGTCGACGACGCCCGGCGCGATCGCGTTGACGTTGATGCCGTGGCGGATCAGATCGAGCGCACAGCTCTGGGTGATGCTGATGACCGCGGCCTTGGTGGCGCAGTAGGCGACCGCCGGGCCCTCGCCGCGCCGTCCGGCCTGCGAGGAGAAGTTGATGATGCGCCCGCCGCGTCCCTGCTCGACCATGCGGCGCGCGACGGCCTGGGTCATGAAGATCAGGCCGTCGACATTGACGGCGAAGACTTTCGCGGTGCGCTCGCGCGACATGTCCAGAATCGACTGGACCTCGTAGATGCCTGCCGCATTGACGAGAATGTCGATACCGTCCGCCCATTCGACAGTGCGGGCGACGACGGCATCGATGCTCTCCTGCCGGGTGACGTCGAGCGCCACGCCGATCGCCTGCGAGCCGATTTCGCTTGCAACACCATCGCAGGCGCCCTGATCGAGATCGGCGACCACCACCCTTGCGCCATCTCTCGCGAAGCGCTCGCAGACCGCCCGCCCGATGCCGCTCGCGCCACCGGTAACGATCGCGACCTTGCCGGCCACGGGACCGGATACCTGCTCATCGGCCATCATGCGACGCTCCCTGTCTTCGAATGATCAGGCACGACCAGCGTGCGGATCTCGCCGCCGGCCGGCGGGCTCGAAATCGCGCCCACGGCGTCATCGAGGCCGATCCGGCGGCTGATCAGCGGCTCGACGACGACGGTGCCAGACGCAATCAGGTCGGCCGCGCGGCGGTGCGTGAAGGGATTGAGGAAGGACGTGACGATGCTGACCTCGCGGAAGAGGATGTCGAAGGGCTCGATCTCGACCTTTTCGCCGCTTGGCAAGACACCGAGGATGACGGTCATGCCGCCCTTGCGGGTGAGCCTCGGCGCCTGCTCGACGGTTTCCTTCAGGCCCGCGCATTCGAACACGACATCGGCGCCACCCGGCAGGAGACCGCCGTCCGAAACGATATTGGCAATCACATCACCTTCCGTCGGGTCGATCGTCGCCGTGGCACCGAGCGTCTCGGCGAGCCTGCGCTTTGCCTCGCTGCGGGTGATGAGCACCACCTTCGTCGCGCCGGCAAGCCGCGCCAGCTGCACCACCAGCAGACCGATCACGCCGCCGCCGATGACGATCGCCGAAGCGCAGGCCTCAATCCTTGCGAGATCGACGCCGTGCAGGCAGCAGGCCAGCGGCTCGCAGAAGGCGCCATGCAGCGGCGGCAAGGAGAGCGGCAGCTCGAACGCCTGCTTTTCCGGGACGATCACATAATCGGCAAAACCGCCATTGCGGTGGATGCCGATCGCCTGCAGATTATGGCAGAGATTGACGCGGCCCTGATGGCAGGCGGAGCAGCGGCCGCAGGCGATGTTCGGATCGCCCGTCACCCGCATTCCCGGCCGAAACCCGGTCACGCCCGCCCCCACCGCTTCGATGATGCCGGCGAATTCATGCCCGAGCGTGACCGGCGGCTTCGAGGGAAACTCGCCGAGGAAGAGATGCCGGTCGGTGCCGCAGATGCCGCAGGCCTCGACGCGGACCAGAAGCTCGCCCTCCCCCGGTGCCGGCTTGTCCACGTCGCGCAGGGTCAGTTTGCCCACATCCTCCAGAAACAGTGCCTTCATTCTCGATCCTCCCTGCTTCAATTCTTCGTATCATCGCCCGCTTCAAGCCGCTGCAGCAATGTCCCCATGGTGGGAATTCCGTCGGTGGCGGTCGCGCCGCCGAGGCAGGCGACAGCCGCAAGGTGCGCGGCATTCAAGGTCTTCCGGATCGGCCAGCCCTCGTGAATGCCGTAGACGACGGCGGCGCAGAAGGCGTCGCCGGCGCCAACCGGACTGACGATGTCCGCGGGGTTGACCGGCTTCGACGGGATCCAGATCGGCTCACCTTCGACAGGCGTCCACAGCGCACCCTCGGGCGCATGCACCACGACGGCCCGCTTGACGCCGGCCCTGATCAAGCTTCCGGCGGTCTCCGCCAGACGGTCGCGCATAAGAGCACCGTTGGCAGAGCGGACACCGATGCCGGCGGCCCGCCCGGCCTCGATCTCGTTGACGATCAGATAGTCGCAATGCGGCAGCGACGGCGCGACGATCGCCGCGAACTCCGGGCTGGCATCGGAAACGAGGTCGACGCAGGTGATCATGCCGGAGGCGCGCACACGTTCCAGCAGGCGCGACGCGCCGGTCCTGCCGTCCTGCTCCAGCCGATCGAGCCGGCCGAGCAGCATCAGGTAGCCGATGTAGAAAATGCGGTAGCCCTTGGCGGCGAGGCCTTCGACCGGGACGTCTTCGGCTTCGAACAGGTCGTTTGCGCCGCCGTGATAGAAAAAGGTCCGGCTGTCGCCCGGCACGCTGATGACCTCGTCATAGGCCGTCAGGGCAGCGGAAACGGTGCGAAGTGCGGATGTGTCGGCGCCCAGCTTTTCGCAGTGGGCGCGGATGAGGTCGCCATGCGGGTCGGGACCGATCGCGCCGATCGCCGCCAGCGGGAACGGAGCGGCGAAGGAGGAAAGATTGGTCAGAACGTTCGCCGCACCGCCGCCGACGCCGATCTGCCGGCCGGAGAGCCGCACAAGATCGCCCTTGTCCGGCCAATGCGATGCGGTGTGCACCACATCGACGATCCAGTTTCCGGCACAGGCGATGCCCCTCTTCGTCTCAGGCGCCTCGTTCGACACGCGACAGCTCCTCGTTCCACAAGCGCCGCAGAGGCGCCTCGTCTTCCTCGATCGCCGCGAAACGTCCAACCTCCTCCAGGAAGTAGTTGTCGGTGTTGTCGTCGTTGACTTCGCTGACCTCGCCGCCGAGCACCGGCCCGTGGCCCGGCTTGGCGTAGAAGCGGTGATAGATGCCGCGCTCCAGAGTGATGCTCTGGCCGGGCAGAAGGTCGATCGGCTGCCAGGCGTCGCGGTGATGCGGTGTGCCGTCAACGAGCACGGTTACCGGCGCGTCGACCGCCCGGCCGGCCTCGTCCGAAGGCGCACATTCCATGACAAGGATGCCGCCGCCGCGGTTGATGATGTCTTCCGTCTTCTGCTTGTGGCGGTGAGCCGGGGTCAGCTGGCCCTCGCCGACGAAGAGCAGCTTTTCGGCATAGGTGCGCTCGCCCGGCTCGCCGGCGCGGCCATTGCGCAGGCAGAACAGCGTGAGCCCGCAGGAGGAGAAATTACCGAGGCCGAAATCGGTGACGTCCCAGCCCATCTGATGATCGACGAGAAAGCCGGCCGTAACCGGATCCCGCCGTCGGTCCTCGTCCGACCATCCCTCCCAGGCCGGCAAATGCCAGCCATGGGTCTTCACAAGGTCGAGGGCGCCCTTGAGCGCACGGTTGATCTCGGATCGCTTCATGGCGCGCCATACTCCACGGCAACGACGCGGTTCTCGCGCCCGGATTGAAGCGCCGCCGTCAGCACCGCATGGTGATCGGCCGCTTCCTGAGGGGTGGCGCAGCCGAAGCCATTGGCATTGCCGCCGCAGAGCTCGTCGATGAAGGCTGCCCACATCTGCTGGATGGCATCGGTGAAGCCGAACTCGAAGATCTTGCCGGTCAGCGTCGGGAAGACGGAATTGTAGCCGAGGTCTTCCGTGCACCAGGCCTGCAGACCGCCCGGCGTGTAATCCATCCACTGCCACTGGCGCGGCGACTTGGTGGTGAAGAAGGCGCTCTTGCGCATGCCTAGGACGCGGATGTACCAGGTGTTGGATTCACCGGGCGCGATGCGCCAGGTCTTCAGCACCATCGGGAAATCCTTGCCGTCGGCCTCGACGCGCGCCGAGATCGTCGCATTGTCCCAGGTCGTGCAAGGCAGCATGCCGCCTTTGCCGTCCGGCCGCTCGCGCACGATCTTCGTCAGCTGTGCATGCACGCTCGACGGCCGCCAGCCGAGGCGAAGCGGCACGTGCAGCACATGCATGCCGAGGTCGCCCATGCAGCCATAGGCGCCGTTGACGTGCTCCATCCGCTTCCAGTTGATGACCTTGCCGGGGTCGATGTCAGAGGAATGCAGGAAGCCGGCTTCGACTTCGATGATGTCGCCGAGATCACCGCTGCGAATGAGGTCGATCACCTTCTGGGCGCCCGGGAAGAACGGCATCTCCGACGAGCAGCGGACGAAAACCTCCGGATGCTCGGCAAGGGCCGCCTGGATCGCCAGGTTCTGGTTGCGGTCCATGCCGAACGGCTTTTCGCCGAGGAGATGTTTGCCGGCCCGGATGATCTCCGGATACATGTCGGCATGCAGGCTGTGCGGCACAGCGCAATAGACGGCATCGACATCCGGATTGGCGAGCAGCTCCCGGAAGTCCGTCGTCGTCTGGCCAAGGCCCGGCACGTTGTCGGAGAACCATTCCATCAGCGCGACATTCGTGTCGCACACGGCGACGATCTGCGGCACCGCCCTGGCGTCGGCGAGATGGATCCAGCGCGCCGCGGCGCTGGCGAATTCCCGGCCCATCAGGCCGCAGCCGATGATGCCGAAACGGATTGTCTTGCGGGATGTGCTCACGGGCCGTCTCCTTTATGCCAGATGGGCCGATGCGGCCTCGACGGACGCCTGCTCGTGGACGATCGCCATCAGCGCGCTGGTCATGGCGCGCGGATTGGGATGCTGGATGACGTTGCGGCCATAGACGATGCCGCGCGCGCCCTGCTCCATCAGCGTCTTCGTGCGGGTCAAAATCTCGTTGTCGGAGACCCGTCCGCCGCCGCGCACCAGCACCGGAAGCCCTTGGGCGATCTCGATGACGCGGTGATACTCCTCGACATTGTCGCAGGGGTCCGCCTTGATGATGTCGGCGCCGAGTTCGGCCGCCTGACGCACCAGCGGCATGATCTTATCGATCGCGCCGTCGACCATGTAGGCGCCCTTGGAATTGTCCTGCATGACCAGCGGCTCGACCATCAGCGGCATGCCGTAGATCTCGCATTCGCGCTTCAGGAGGTTCACGTTGCGCACGCAGGCACGATAGACCTCCGGCTGGTCGGGCAGCATCAGCAGGTTGACGACGACGCAGGCCGCATCCAGCACGACGCCCTGCTCGACCGGCCGGTCGATGACCTCCGAAAACAGCGCCGACGGCAGCGGATTGCCGTAGATGTTGGCGATGTCGGTGCGCAGCACCAGCGCCGGGCGGGCCTTGCCCGGGATCGACTGCAGGATCTTCGCGGTGCCCGGCGGCAACTGAATGGCGTCGGGATTGGCGTCGGCGATGATCCGGATTGCCTTCTCCATATTCTCGATGCCGGCAAGAAACGTCTTTTCGTTGAACATGCCGTGATCGATGGCAACGTCGAAGCAGTTTCCTGAGGTGCCGAAAAGTCGGTTCAAGCGCGCTTGTTTCATCTGGAAAATTCCTCATGTGGTAACGGTTCCACATTCATATTTGCTAAACGCCCCGGCCGTCAATCAAAATGTGGTATCGTTTCCATATTTCGGCGAAAGCTATCTCTCCGGAGGTCAGCAGCCGACTCCCCGCCTATCAGAAATTTTTACTCAAGAAATATCAAGTAAACATAATTGCGGCATACTTGATTTTATCTATATAAATGCGAACCAAACAAATATGAATAAATAGCAATATCGATCAATATTTCAGTATAGTTCCCGCGCCAGCGGATCCTAAATACATAGAAATGTGGCAGATAAGTTTGCACTATCGGTCATGACGTGTTAGCAGAGCGCCCATGCCTGACATAAAACCGAAAAAGCGAGCAGATATACGTTTGCCGCACGACCATCTGATTTCGCGGCATCGCTGCGTCTGACCGGTTGAGCAGGTCTTCCAATTCCCGAAAGTCCCTGAAAAGGAGAACACCCATGCGCAAGCTATTACTCATCTCATCTGCACTGACCGCCATCTTCGCGATGCCGGCCGCAGCAAGCGCCCAGGACGGCGACGCTCAAAAGTGCGGCGAGATTTCCATCGCGCAGATGAATTGGGCCGCAGCCGAAGTCACCACCAACATCGCCAAGTTCCTCCTGGAACAGGGCTATGGCTGCAAGGTCAGCCTGGTGAAGTCCGACACGATCCCCGCGATCACCTCCGTTGCCGAAAACGGCGAACCGGACGTGGTGACCAACCTGTGGCTGAATTCGGCCGGCGACGCCTACAAGAAGCTCGAGAAGAACGGCACCATGGTTCGGCTCGCCAGCGTTCTGGATCCGGGCGGCGTCGAAGGCTGGTGGATCCCGACCTACCTCGCCAAGGAACACCCCGAGCTGACGACCATCGAAGGCGTCATGAAGCACCCCGACTGGGTCGGCAATCGCTTCAACAACTGCCCGGACGGCTGGGGCTGCCGCGTTGTTTCCGACAATCTGGTGCGCGCTCTCGACCTCGAATCCTCTGGCATCAAGGTCTTCAATCACGGCTCCGGCGAAACGCTGGCATCCTCGATGGGTTCGGCCGTCACCGACGAGAAGCCGTGGTTCGGCTACTACTGGGGTCCGACCGTGCCGATGGGCAAGTACGACATGACCCGCGTCAAGCTCGGCGACTACAATGAGGAAGCCTTCGCCAACCTGCAGAACGCCGACGCCCCGGATCCGAAGGTCTCCGACTTCCCGGCCGCGCCGATCCTGACCTCGGCGACGAAGGATTTCACCAAGACGCACCCGGCGGAAACCGAATTCTTCCGCAAGATGACGTTCAAGACCTCCGCCATGAGCTCGCTGCTCGCCTGGCAGGACGAGAACAAGGCGTCGGCCGAAGAGGTCGCCGTTCACTTCATCACCGAAAACCCGGACGTCTGGTCCGGCTGGATCAACGATTCGGCCAAGGAAAACCTGAGCAAGCTGCTCAGCCAGTGATGATCTGGCGGCGCGATCTTGCGCCCTTTTCGAACGGGGTCGGCCACGGCCCCGTTCGTTGTGTTTTGTAAAACCCCTTCAAAGAGGACAAGGCGGGCCGGATCGGCCCGAGAGGATGAATGGCAACATATGACGGTCTTTTCAACGCGCTCGGTCTGAGGGCATGGTGTGACGGCGGGGCGGAAAAAGCCCCGATGTCGATGGCGGATCTTCTGGCGAAGACGAAAGGCGGCGGCACGACGGAATCGCTCTGGAACACGCCCTTTCCCTCGCTCAATGCGTTGCACGACGCCTGCAAGGCCATCCCGCAGTCACGCGACCTCACCCAGGGCCTGGAAGCAGGCTTTCTCGACATCCGCGACATCCTTCGCGTGGTCGTCGATCCGCTGACCCAGCCGCTGAGCTGGGCGCTGGAGGACATGCTCTGGGTGATGACGCATACGCCGTGGTGGATCATCATGCCGGTGTTCTTCGCCATCACCTGGCTCGTCACGCGTTCGTGGAAGATCGTCGGCCTTGTCGCAGTCATCATCGGCCTGCTGGCCTTCGTCGACCAATACAACGAGGCCATGCAGACGCTGGCGATCATCTTCGTCTGCGCCTTCGTCTGCGTGATCATCGGCGTGCCGATAGGTATCGCCATGTCGCGCAGCGACCGGCTGCAACGCGTCGTCATACCCATACTCGACATGCTGCAGACCCTGCCGCCTTTCGTCTATCTCATCCCGCTGATCTTCCTGTTCTCGGTGACTGAACCGAAGCTCTACGGCATCGCGATCATTCTCTATGCCATCGTGCCGGTGGTCCGGTTGACCGACCTCGGCATCCGGCTGGTCGACCGTGACGTGATCGAGGCGGCCGACGCCTTCGGCATGACGTCGAGGCAGAAGCTCTTCGGCGTGCAGATCCCGCTGGCGCTGCCCAACATCATGGCCGGCGTCAACCAGACGATCATGATGAGCCTCGCCATGGTGGTCATCGCATCGCTGGTCTCGGCACCGGGTCTCGGCGTCCTCGTTCTCAGGGGCATCCGCAATCTGGAACTCGGCGTCGGCCTGATCGCCGGCTTCGGCATCGTCGTCCTGGCGATCGCGCTCGACCGCGTCACCAAGGCCGCGCTCGCCCGCATCGACGCCAGCCAGGCACAGCGCTGAGGAGATGAGCATGGAAACGAACGACGCAACGATGAACAAGACCAACGACGTCAAGGTCTCGATCCGCCATCTCTACAAGATCTTCGGCGAAAACCCGCAAGGCGTGATGGATCAGGTCAGAGACGGCATCGGCAAGGCCGAACTCCTGAAGCAGACCAATCACGTGCTGGGACTGAACGACATCAATGTCGACATCCGCAGCGGCAAGATCACGGTCATCATGGGCCTGTCAGGATCCGGTAAATCGACGCTCATCCGCCACCTCAACCGCCTGATCGAGCCGACGGCCGGCGAGGTGCTGTTCGACGGCGAGGATATCCTGACCTGGAACGAATCCCGGCTCCGTGATCTCCGCCGCAAGCACATGTCGATGGTGTTCCAAAAGTTTGCTCTGCTGCCGCACCGCACGGTCATGGAGAACGCCGCCATGGCGCTCGCCACCCGCGGTATCAGCCGTGACGAATACGAGGCGGAGGCCAAGAAATGGCTGAGCCGGGTGGGTCTCGGCGGCTACGGCAACCAGTATCCGCATCAGCTCTCCGGCGGCATGCAGCAGCGCGTCGGTATTGCTCGCGCACTGGCGTCCAATTCGGAAATCATGCTGATGGACGAAGCGTTCTCTGCCCTCGATCCGCTGATCCGCACGGACATGCAGAACCTCCTCCTGGAACTGCAGGACGAGTTGCACAAGACCGTCGTCTTCATCACCCACGACCTCGACGAGGCGCTGAAGCTTGCCGACCATCTGGTCATCCTGAAGGACGGCAGGGTGGTGCAGCAGGGCGAGCCGCAGCACATCCTGCTCAATCCGAACGATCCCTACATCGAGGACTTCGTCGCCGACATCAACCGCGCCCGCGTGCTGCGGGTCCGTTCGGTCATGAGCAAGGGCGCGATCGACGGCGAGTTCTCCGGCGACATCGACCACGACAGCAATCTGGAAAGCGTGATCGGCGAAGCCGAGGGCGCGCTCGACAAGCGCTACCGCGTCATGCGCAACGGCGAACCGGTTGGCACGCTGGAAATGCGGGCGATCATGCGCGCCCTGGTGCCGCGCGTCCAGGCCGAATAGGGGAAGGTCGCCGCTGTGCGACCTTGACGGGCCGGCTGTCACCAGCCGGCCCGTTGGCCTATCAGCGCAGCAGAAATGCGGGACGGATCCTACCAGGCGGACCTGTAGATCGCCAGAGCGTCGCTTTCGCCGACGTCGCGCGGATTGTTGACGAGCAGGCGTGTCTGCTTCATCGCGTCACGCGCCATGATCGGCAATTGATCCTCACCGATGCCGACCTCGCGCAGGTGCGACGGCAGGCCGAGTTTGGCGGACAGGGCCGCAAGCCGGTCGATGAAGGCCGCGCACCTTCCCTGGCTTCCCTGTTCCAGGACGAGATCGGGAAAGACGTCCGCGGCAATTTCCGCATAGAGAGACGCGGCTTCCGGCGCATTGAAGCGCAGCACATGCGGCAATACCAGCGCGTTGGAAAGACCGTGGGGAACATGAAAAATGCCGCCGATCGGATAAGCCAATGCGTGCACGGCGGCCACGGGGGAATTGGCAAACGCCTGGCCCGCCAGCATCGAGCCCAGCAGCATCGCCCCCCTCGCCTCGCGGTTCCCGCCGTCGAAGACCGCCTTCTCGATATTCGCGCCCAGCAGCCTGAGCGCCTCGCGGGCCAGCATTTTCGACAGTGGATTGTTGTTGGCGTTCCGTGACGCATAGGCCTCGATCGCATGCACCATGGCGTCGACGCCTGTCGCGGCGGTGATGTGTGCCGGCAGGCCGAGCGTCAGGTCGGCATCGAGGATGGCGATGTCGGGCAGGATGACCGGCGAGGAGACGCCACGCTTCTCGTCACCGCCGACGGTGATGATCGAGACCGGGGTGACCTCGGACCCCGTTCCCGCCGTCGTCGGCACCAGAACCAGCGGCAGGCGCGGCCCCTTAGCATTGCCGACGCCCCAGGCGCCGTCGATATCCTCACCAGACCCGCACAGCAGCGCAACCAGCTTGGCGACGTCGAGCGACGAACCGCCGCCGAAACCGATCACGCCCGTGACCCCTGCTCCCCTTGCCATGTCGACGGCCGCCTCGACGGTGGCGAGCGACGGGTCGGCCTCCACGGCATCGAATGTGGAAACGACCATTCCGGAAGCGGCAAGCGACCCCAGCGCCGGATCACACAGGCCAAGCGCCCTCAGGCCCGGATCGGTGACGAAGAGAACGCGCTCGCCAAACGTCTTGCGCACGAGATCGCCAATCTCCGCCGATGCACCGGGCCTGAAGACGATCTGCGACGTCGTGTTGAATATGAAAGGGGTCATGCATGTCTCCTCGCCGTGTCCTCATGCGCCCGGACCGCCACGCTCTCCCGCGGCCCGAAACGCAAAACGCCGTCCGCACTTTGCAGGCAGGACCGCGGTCCTTGCAATGGCGGATCGGCGCATATGCGATCGAAATCATCAGGAAGGGTCGACACGGCACGAGATCCGGCGCCGAGCCAGCATGCTGCGAAGTGCGGCGTCAGCCGGCGGCCAGTTGACGGGCGAGGTCGGAAACCGCTTCGAGCTTGGCGTTCGCATCGCCTGAGGCATAGGCCTTGTCGAGGGCAGCTGCGAAAGCCGACAGCCGCTCGAATTCCTTTTCGCCTTCGGAGCCGAGAATGGCCTGCTCGTAATGCTCGGTGGCCCAGCGATCCGCTTCGACGGCCAGCAGGAAATAGCCGACGGCATTGGCGGAATCTTCGGCTGCCATCTGGAAGGCCTTGTTCGCAACGATGCGGAAACCGTCGACGGAATGGCCCCGTTCCGGGATGACTTGAATGAGCTGCTGAAACATCGAGACTTCTTTCCTTCCGCCAGTTTGGGACGTCTGGCTTGCTGCAGGCTGGCAAAGATATCGATAGGCCACATCCGTCGCAAGCAGAAGGTCGTCCACTTCCATGGCCTCTTGCGGGTTGTGCGAACCGTTGCGGTTGCGGATGAAGATCATGCCGGCCGGCACGCCGCTCTGTGCGAATACGGCCGCGTCATGACCTCCCCCTGAAGGCATCAGCACGTAGGGGATGCCGGCGCTGTCCGCAACCCCTGCCATGGCCGCCGTGACGCGCGGCGAGCAATCGGCCGGCTCCGTCCACATGGCGTCACCGAGATCGAAACGCACCTCCCGCGCCTTCTCGATCTGTCCGATTTCCGCCAGCATCAGCTTGTGAAAGCGTTCCAGCACCGTCTTGCTCTGGCTGCGGACATCGAGGCTGAACTCCACCGTCTCCGGGATACGAGACAGCGCATGCGTCGCCTCGTTGGTGGAGACGACCCCGCTGGTGACGACCAGGTCGCCGCCCTCGTCGCAGATCTTCTTCCAGCTTTCGTCGATATGGCTCATCAGCTCCGCCATGGCGAGAACCGGATCGTGGCGATAGGCGCGCGGCACGGCGCCGGAATGGCCGCTTTCGCCGGTGCAGCGAATACGCTTGTAGCGGAAGTTGCCGCGAATGCCGGTGACGATCGCCACGGGCTTGTCCTGCTTGACGAGAACCGGACCCTGTTCGATGTGCAGTTCCAGATATTCGAGGATCGACGCGGTATCGATCAACGGCGTGCCGTCCCGGACCTTGCCCATGTCGAGGCCGGTCGCCTGCATGTGCGCCTCCAGGCTTCGGCCGTCCTTCCGGTGTTTCGCCGCAAGCTCGGAAGCCGAGAGTCGTCCGAGCAGGGCCTTCGAGCCGATATAGCAAGGCCCGAACCAGGCGCTCTCTTCGCCGCGCATGGCGATCACCTTCACCGGACGCGCAAACCGCTGGCCTTCGCGGCGGGCGCGGGTAAGGCAGACAAGCCCGGCGACGACGCCGGCGAGACCATCGAAATTGCCGCCCCGCGGCACGCTGTCGACATGCGAGCCGATCAGCGCGAACTGTTCGGCGCCCTCATCTTCCGGCAGCGAGACCATGAGATTGCGGCCGATGTCGTAGTGTGCGACCAGACCGGCCTCAAGCGCGGTCTCGCGCAGATATTCGAGCGTCTCCGTCTCCTTGTCGGAGAAGGCCGGACGGCTGACACCCTCCACATCCGCGCTCATGGTGGCGACGGTGTCGAGCAGCATTTCGGCGAAGGCCTTGTCCTCGTCAAGGACTGCCGCGGTATCGATCTCCTTCAAAATGCCCATCATGCATACTCCAGAACATTGGCGGCTTCCCGGCGCTGCGCCAGCATGCCGTTGACGCGTGAGACAGTCTCCCAACCTTCCGCATCGAGCCGCTCGTCGAGGCCGCGAATGAGGTCCGGCATGGCCATGGGATGGATGAAGCTGGCGGTTCCGACCTGAACGGCGGCCGCCCCGGCCATCAGGTATTCGAGCACGTCGTCGACCGTCGAAATGCCGCCGCAGCCGATCACCGGGATCGAGACGGCCCGCACGCATTGATAGGTGACGCGCAGCGAAATCGGCTTGAGCGCCGGCCCGGACAGTCCGCCCATGACATTGCCGAGCTTGAACTTACCGCTCTTCACGTCGATCGCCATGCCGAGCATGGTGTTGGTCGCGACAAGTGCATCGGCCCCCGCGTCTTCCGCGGCCCGGGCGATGTCCGCCGGTGCGCCGACATTGGGCGACAGCTTCGCCCAGATCGGCAGGTCGGTCGCCTTGCGCATGGCCGCGATCACCTTGTGGGTGGCCGTCGTGCTCATGGCAAAGGCATGGCCGTCGTCTTCAATGTTGGGGCAGGAAATATTGGCTTCGATCGCATCGACGCCGGCGACGCTGATGCGGCTGGCAAACTTTGCAAAGTCCTCGGCGGAATTGGCCGAAATGCTGACGACCAGCGGCGGCTTGAACGCCGAGAACTGCGGGATGATCCGATCGACGAGATAGTCGCCGCCCTTCGACGGGATACCGATGGAATTCAGCATGCCGTTCGGCAGCTCGCAGACCCGCGGGACCGGATTGCCGGCGCGCATATGCGGCGTGACCGTTTTCAATACCAGCGCGCCGAGAAGGTCGAAGTCGAAGATGTCGGCCATTTCGATGCCGAACGTGCCGGACGCCGGCATGATCGGGTTCTGCAGTTCCAGCGAGCCGATGCGTGTCCTCAGGTCAGCCATCACAATACCTCCGTAAGATTGAATACCGGTCCGTCGCGACAGACACGCAGATCCTGCGTCCTGCCGTCGCGCGAGAACGGCAGGACGCAGGCCTGGCAGACGCCGACGCCGCAGGCCATGTGCTGCTCCAGCGCCACCTCGCCGAAGATGCCGTGCGAGCTACTCACGCGCTTAAGCAGTGTCGTCAGGCGTTTCGAGCCGCAGGTGTAGAGGCCGTCGACTTTCTCTTCCGCGACGAGGCGTTCGATCAAAGCCTCGATGGCCCCCGTGCCGGAGTTTCCATCCGCATCCGTGACGGGGATGACCCGGACGCCCAGCGCCTCGAAGAGTTCGACCGACATCAGCAGGTCGGCCGAGCGGGCGCTGCAGATTGCCGTCGTCTTGACCCCGCGCTGCCGGAACGCACGGGCAAGAGGGGCGAGTGTGGCCAGCCCGACGCCGCGGGCGACGAGCAGTGGATGCGTCATGTCCTCGGGCAGCGTGAAGCCGACGCCGAGCGGACCGACAACGTCGAGGCCATCTCCGGCCCGAAGGCTTGCGAGCGACCGTGTTCCGGCGCCGGTGACCTTGTAGAGAAAGGAGAGTTCGCCGCGATCCCGGTCGAAACCGTAAATGCTCATCGGACGGCGGAAGAACGGCTGGTCGTCGCCCTCCGGCTCGCAGAGGAGATGAAAGAACTGGCCAGGCTCGCAATCCAGCAGCTCGTCGGGCGCGGAGACGACCAGGTACCGATACTGGCTGTTGACCGGATCATTGACCTTCACTTCGCAGGTCCGCTGATGCAGCGGGAATGCGGGACGGGACGACAATTCGTGATTGGTTTTCAACATGATGGAAACAGAAAGCCTATCCGCCACCCCGGTCGGGGCGGTCTCGTGAACTGAGATTTGATGGAAATGGTGAGCTTGGCCGCGCCTAGCGTCGTCGCTTCAAAGGCGCTGTCTCTGTCGGATCTGTCATCGTCGGCTCCCTGCTTTAGGAGTTAAAAACAGAGGATAACGACGTAATTCTCACTCGTCAATAAGATTCTCATTATTGAGAATAATGTGACAACTGTATCCGTATTGCGATGCGCCGACCCGAAGGTCAGCGCATCAACAGCGTCGGCAGGAAGAGCGAAATCTGCGGAACATAGGTAACGATCAGAAGCGCCACGAGGTTGGCGATGATGAACGGCCAGACCCCCGAGACGATCGTCGTGACCGGTTTCGACAAGGTCGAGGCGGCCACGAAAATATCGAGCCCGAAGGGTGGCGTGATCATGCCGAGACTGATGTTCAGCGTGACGATCATGCCGAGATGCACCGGATCGATGCCGAGCGCGGTCGCCGCCGGGAACAACGGCGGGATGAGGATCAGCAGCGCCGAATTCGGATCGATGAACATGCCGGCAATCAGGAACAGCACGTTGACGGCGATGAGGAACGTGATCGGCCCGGCATGGCTTTCGGCGAGGAAAGTGGTGATCGCCGCAGGAATCTGCGCCAACGTGATGAAGTAGGACAGGATGCTGCCGACCGCGAGCAGGATGAAGATGATCGAGGTGGAGATCGCCGCGCGTTCCGTCAGGCGGAAGAGCTTGGTGAAGGTCAGCGTACGGAACACCAGCCCCTCGATCAGCACCGCGTAGACGACGCTGGCGGCGGCCGCTTCGGTCGGCGTGAAGACACCGCTATAGATGCCCCCGAGAATGATGATCGGCATGCCGAGCGCCCAGCCAGCGCGGCGGACGGCGATCAGTCGCTCCTTCCACGACAGTTTCGGGCCGGGCGCGATGCCGGAACGGCGGCTTTCGATCGCCACCAGAACGGTGAAGGCAAGCGCCAGCACGACGCCGACCGACAGGCCGCCGATGAACAGCTTGGCGATCGACGTGCCGGTCATCCAGCCGTAAACGATGAAGGTGATGGATGGCGGAATGAGCAGTGCGGTTTCAGCACTCGATACGATGAGGCCCAGCGTGAAGCGCTCGCTGAAGCCCGCCTTGCGCATTTCCGGGTAGACCATGTTCGCCATGGCGGCAACGGTTGCCGGCGCCGAGCCCGAGACCGAGCCGAAAGCCATGGAACCGCCGATGGTCGTGTAGCCGAAGCCGCCGCGCAGATGGCCGAGAAAGGCGCCGATCAGGCCGGTCAGCCGGCTGGCGATCTGGCCGTCGCCCATCAGCTCGGCGGCGAAGATGAAGAACGGGATGGCAAGCAGCGTCTCGTGGTCGATGCCGCCGACCAGACGCTGGACGACGACCGGATCCGGCAACGTCGGATAGAAGGCGAACTTGACCAGCATGGCCGGGATCGCCAGCACCAGGAACATCTCAAAGCCGCAGACGAGAAGCACCACGGCAAGCAAGGCGATAAGCAGAAGGGTCAGCATGGATCAGTGTTCCCCGGCAGTGGCGCTGAAGCGGTCGAACCGGCCGAGGCCGCTCAAGAGAAACCGCAGGGCAAGCAGGCCGAACCCCACAGTGGGTGCGCCGTAAAGCCATGCGGTGGAGATTTCGAGGGTGGGATTGCGCTGTCCCATGGCGAGCACGAAAGTGCACATCTTCCAGCCCAGCCAGACCAGGTAGATGGACATCACGAAGCCGGTGAAGTCGATGATCTTGCGCAACGGCAGCCCGGTCTTCGCCGCGATCGCGTCGCGCCAGGAGTTGACGCTGACCTGGCGTCCGCGCTCAAGCGCCAGACCGGCCGTCAGGAAGACGAGATAGAGGTTGAGAAGCGACACCAGCTCTTCCAGCCAGCCGAAGTCGGAAGCGGCCGTCCCGCCGAACTCCCGCAGGAGAACGCTTCCGAAATAGAGACAGACCATCACGATGAAAATGGTCACGATGACCGTGCGTTCGATTCGGCGAAGCACATCGGCAATGCTCATGGGAAATCTCCATCTCAACCGTCACATGCGGTGGAGGATCTTAGCGGGATCTGGTGGCAGAGGTCACGTCGGATCTGACGTGTGCTGCCGGGCGCCCGGTTGAGCGCCCGGTCAGGCGGCAGGCTTACTGGCCGGCAACCTTCTTGTACTCGGCCTCATAGAGGTCGATCAGCTTCTGGCCTTCTTCGCCGGTCTGGGCGACATAGGCGTCCTTGGCGGCCGGATACATGATCTCGCGCAGCTTGGCCTTTTCCTCGTCGGAGGCGACCTTCACATCCACGCCGGCTTCCTTGATGGTCTCAAGCGCGGCCGTGACGGCAGCCTTCTTGTGGGCGACCAGTTCGGGAATGACTTCCTGGAAGGCGTCGGTGATGATCTTCTGGTCCTTCTCCGGCAGGCTCGACCAGAACGTCGGGTTGAAGAGGATGACGTCTTCCATCGCGCCGTGGTTCGAGACCAGCAGATACTTCTGGACCTCGTAGAACTTCATGTTCTTGATCGTATCCAACGGATTTTCCTCACCGTCGACGACGCCGGTCTGCAGCGAGGTGTAGAGTTCACCGAACGGGATCGGGTTGGCCTGTGCGCCAAGCGACTTGAACTGGTCGACGAGGATCTTCGAATCCATCACGCGGAACTTCTGGCCGGCGAAGTCTTCCGGCGTGCCGATCGGCTTGTTGGAGGTGAAGTTCTTCTTGCCGTTCGGCCACAGGCCGATGCAGGTCACGCCCTTGCTCGAGAAGCTGTCGCAAAGGGCCTTGCCGAACGGACCATTGGTCAGGTCCACGGACTTGGTGTCGTCATCGGGCAGCAGATAGGGAATGTCGAGAATGGAGATGGCCGGATTGAAGCCGCCGAGGAATGCCGCCGGAGAAATGGTGGCTTCGAGCGTGCCGAGCTGCACGCCTTCGGTCATTTCGCGCTGGGTGCCGAGCTGGCCTGCCGGATAGATCTGGAACTCAACCTCTCCGCCGGTGCGCTCCTTTACCAGTTCCGCCACCTTTTCCAGGGCGACGTTACGGCTCTGGGCGGCCGATTCCAGGTGGCCGATCTTGGCCACGAACTGGGCGGCGTGAGCTGCGGGCGCGAGCAATGCCGCGGCCACCGCCGAGGCGGCGAGCATGGAGGTAAAGGATGAAATCTTGAACATGCGACAGTCCCCTTTGCTGAACTTTTTATGTCGGAAAAAAGCCATCTAAGGACGGGGAAATCTCAAAGTCAATACTTTTCTCAAAAATGAGAATTGTCTTTCTTTCATCGCCGCTTCGTGTATTTTTACCAAAATTTGCCTGGTTGCAAGCGCCAGGTCTGGCATGGGGGAAATTAATGAGCGATGCCGAAAACTCGATCCGCGAAATCGGGCAACGCCTGAAGGCTTTCAGGATCGGCGCGGGGCTGACGCCGGAAGACCTGGCCAACCAGATCGGCATATCCCGGGCGGCGATCTATCGCTACGAGGCCGGCGCCACGCCGAAGGTCGACACGCTCGTCATGATCGCGGACAAGCTCGGCGTCACCCTGCCCAATCTTCTCGGCATCGGAACGGAATACATTCCGAATGCGGTCGGCTTCTTCGAACGGATGCGGCAGCTCGAAGAACAGGTCGACCAGATTCAGGTCCTGTTCGGCCCGGTCTCCTATCTCCTTACCACCGATCTCTACGACGAGTTCCTGAAGGAAGTGCTGGAAGAAAGCGTTCCCCTCGACGCGCCCTTCCGCGAAAAGTCGCTCGGCGAAATCAAGACGCTGATCGGCATCCTGCAGCAGCGCAAGGAGACCTATCGCCACCGCAAGCCCGCCGTCCTGAGCCTGATCTCCGCCGCCGAGCTGGAGCAGTTCGTCCGCGTCGGCTTCGTCGGCGCCTACGGCCTCTCCAACATCGACATCGCCAAGCGCCGGCGCGTTGCGCTCAATGAGGTGGAAAACATCGTCCGCATGCTGCGCGACCAACCGATCGGCACTCAGATCGGCCTCGTCGTCGATTCGATCCCCGGCTCGAGTTTCCAGCTGTTCCGCTCCGGCACGCATCGCACGCTGGCCGTCAGCCCGTTCAGGCTCGGCGCCTTCCCGAACGTCCGCATCGGCGTCGCCTCGGTCTCCTCGGCGCCCGAAGCGGTCTCCCTTCACGCGTCGATGACCGAAAGCCTCTGGCGGCGCAGCATGAAGGGCGAGGACGCCATCCGCATCCTCGAAGACAACATCATCACCCCGTACAAGTGACGATGCGAAAGACGGAGCGGCATGGGCCTATGTGCCGATACCGACGCGGCCCGTTTCCTGACCTATCGGTCACCCATTGGCAGGCTGAGCTCGATCCGCTCCAGGAGATCCGGCAGTTTCCAGATATGCGAGATCGTCAGGAGTGGCCGCTCGCGACGCAGTCGATGGCGGTGGCTGCGGCGTTTCGACCAGGCAAGGAAGATGCTGATCAGGCCGAAGCGGTTGGCGCCCAGTATGTCGCGTTCGAGATTGTTGCCGACCATGACGGTGCGCGCCCTGTCGGCCTCGTCGAGACGCAGGACGTCGCAGGCGGCGGCGAACATCTTCGCCGACGGCTTCAACTCGCCAATGTCGCCGGAGATGACATGCGCTTCGAAGAGGTCCCACAGGCCGTGGGTCTTCAGGATGTTTTCGAAAGTTGCCCGGGGACCGTCGGCAACCAGCGCCAGGCGATAGCCGCTGTCGGCAAGCTGATGGACGACCTCGCCGGCGCCGGGAATGAGGTCCGCCTTCACCACTACCTCGCTGCCGCCGATCTTTTCTTCCGTCGCTTCGTCGGCAAGCGTATCGCCGCAATCGAGAAACACTGCGGCGAGATGCGGGATCGTCCCTTTGAGCGACGCAGCGATCGCGGTCACCCGCTTCGGGATCCAGCCTTCGAGAACCGGCCAGGGCACCAGCACCATGCCGTCGCCGTCATCGCTGCTGCGGCTGAAGATCCATGTCGGGCGGAAGGCATCGCGCTTCATCTTCAGCCGGGCCAGACGCCGCTCCAGGGCGGTCGCCGACAAGAGACCGCGATCGGAAAAACGGTTGGAGAGATGAATGCCGTATTCGCCGGCCATCGCACCGCACATGGCCTCAATCAGCACGCCCGATTTCGCGCGCATCTCGGCGCCGTCGGCCCAGTGGGCATGTTTGCCGGGTTCGCTATAAAGCTCGGGACGCCCTCCCCTCACGGGCAGCGAGCCGTCCGGCCGGACCATGCTGCGCCGCGACCCATGACGCGACGCCTCGACCCTGGTCACAGCGCCGTCATGGCCGACATGAACCCAGACGTGTTCGAGATCGTAGAGATGCTGGATGTCCCAGTCATACCAGACGGCATATTCGATCACGCAGGCGCCGTCTGGCACCATGCGGAACTTAGAGGAGACCGACTGCGCCTCGCCGCGATAGACCGTGTAGCCTGCCGCCAGCGCCGCATAGGGCTCATTCTCATCCAGCAGCAGAATTGGCGCATACTGGCGAGCCAGCGCGTAATCGGCATCGCTTGCCAGACCGGTGAGATCGGCGAGCGGCGCTCCGACAAAATCCGTAGTTGTCATACCTCGGCAACCCCGACGAGATCGAGGCTCTCGGCGTGGTGACAGCGGACCTGACGGCCGTTCGGCATGGCGCGCAGTTCCGGCACTTCGCCGCGGCACTTGTCGTCCGCATAGGCGCAGCGCGGATGGAAGGGGCAGCCGGTCGGAATGTTCATCGCGTCGGAGATCTCGCCTTTCAGCGGCACCCGCTTGCGCGTCCGGTTGCCGCGCGGATCGGGCTGCGGCACGGCGGCAAGCAAGGCCTCGGTATAAGGATGCATCGGCTTGGCGAACATATCCTCGGTCGAACCGACTTCCATCAGCCGGCCGAGATACATGACGCCGACGCGGTCGGAGATATGCTCGACCATGCCGAGATCGTGAGTGATGAAGAGGTAGGTGAGCCCCAACTTCTCCTGCAGGTCCTGCATCAGGTTGATGTTCTGCGCGGCAACCGACACGTCGAGGGCCGAAACGGCCTCGTCGGCGGCGATGAAGCTCGGATTGAGCGCGAGCGCGCGGGCAATGCCGATGCGCTGGCGCTGGCCACCGGAAAAGGCGTGCGGATAGCGCATCACATATTCGGGGCGCAGGCCGACGAGCCCCAAGAGCTCCTGCACGCGGTCCTTGATCTCTGCCGCGGTGCCGGCGCCGTGGATGACCAGCGGTTCGCCGACGAGGTCGAGCAGCGTCATGCGCGGATTGAGCGAGGAATAGGGATCCTGAAAGATCATCTGCATTTCGCGGCGGATCTCGCGCATCTCGCGATCGCCGAGCCGGGTGATGTCGACCACCTCGCCGCTGTTGCGGCGAAACAGGATCTCGCCACCCGTCAGGTCATAGGCTCTCAAAATCAGCCGGGCGATCGACGATTTGCCGGAGCCGCTTTCGCCGACGAGGCCGAAGGTCTCGCCCTTGCGGATATCGAAGCTGATGTCGTCGACGGCCTTGACGGTGCCGACCTCGCGGTTGAACCAGCCTTGCGTGACGGGGAAATACTTCTTCGCCGCGCGGACGGAAATCAGCGTGCTGTCGTCCATGGTCGGCGTGGTGGTGGGGGCGTTCATTGGGCGGCCTCCTCGACTGCGATCTTGCCGGCGAAATGGCACCGCGCGCGCTGGCCGTCCGGAAAGGCGATGTCCGGCGGCGTCTCGACATTGCAGATGCCGTCGACCGCATGCAGACAGCGCGGGTGGAAGGAACAGCCGGGCGGAACATTGTAGGGGTCCGGCACCATGCCGGAGATGGTGCGCAAGCGCCGCCCCTGGCTTTTGCCGAGCCGCGGGATCGATTGCAGCAGTGCCTGGGTATAGGGGTGCTTGGGCTCGTAGAAGATCTCGTCGACCGTTCCGGTCTCGACCACGCGGCCGAGATACATGACAGCCACCCGGTCAGCGATATCGGCCACCACCCCGAAATTGTGGGTGATGAAGACGATCGCCATGTTGAGCTCCTGCTGGAGCGACTTCAACAGTTCGAGGATCTGCGCCTCGGTGGTGACGTCGAGCGCGGTTGTCGGCTCGTCGGCGATCAACAGAACGGGGTCGCAGGCGAGCGCCAGTGCGATCATGGCGCGCTGCCGCATGCCCCCCGACAGGTGATGCGGGTACCGATCGACGATGTCCTGCGGACGCGGCATCTGCACGCGGGTCAGTAGCTCGATGGCGCGTTCCCGCGCCTGCGCCTTCGACACCTTGCGGTGGAGCATGACTGTGCGGGCGATCTGCGTGCCGATCGTGTGGACCGGAGAGAGCGCCGTCATCGGCTCCTGGAAGACCATGCCGATCTCGCCACCGCGCAATTCCCGCATCGTCCGCGACTGCCGGCCTTCCGCCGAAATCAGGATTTCATCGCCGTTCGACCGGCGGAAGCGGATCGTGCCGCTGGCATCGATCGCATTCTTCGGCTGCAGCCGCATGATGGAGCGGGCGGTCACCGACTTGCCGGAACCGCTTTCGCCGACGATGCCCAGCACCTCGCCGCGATTGACGTGATAAGTCACGCCGTTGACGGCCTTCACGAGGCCTTCGCGGGTGGGAAAATGCACGCCGACATTGTCGAGTTCGATCAACCGTTCCGGCGGCATCGGGGCGAGCGGGAGTTTCGGATTGGACATGGCTATTGCTCCCTTCACTGGCCGTACGGATCGGCGGCATCGCGCAATCCGTCACCGATGAAGTTGAATGCGAGAACGACGAGGACCACGGCAATGCCGGGCGACAACAGCCAGGGTGCGAGCGAGATGCTGCGCAGGTTCTGCGCGTCCTGCAGCAGCACGCCCCAGCTGACGACCGGCGGACGGAGGCCGAGGCCGAGGAAGCTCAGCGCGGTTTCGCCGAGGATCATTTCCGGCACCGCGAGCGTCAGCGCGGCGATGATGTAGCTCGTCATGGCCGGCAGCATGTGCCGCGTGACGATGCGGAATTCTGATGCGCCCGAGAGACGCGCGGCCAGCACATAGTCTTCCGTCTTCAGTGAGAAGAACCGGCCACGCACGACGCGGGCGAGATGAGTCCAGCCGATCAGCGACAGGATGATCGTGATCAGGACGTAGACGAACAGCGGATCCCAGGCGATCGGCAGCGCTGCGGCAAGGCCCATCCACAACGGGATCGTCGGGATCGAGCGTATGAACTCCATCAGGCGCTGGATCATCGCATCGAGCCAGCCGCCGTAATAGCCGGATATGGCACCGAGCGTCAGGCCGAGCACGAAGGAGAAGGCGACACCGATCAGGCCGGCCGAAAGCGTGACGCGGGCGCCGTAGATCAGCCGCGTGAACAGGTCGCGGCCAAGCGAATCCGTTCCCAGCAGATTGATCTTCTGCTTGCGGTCATTGACGCCGAAGAGATGGATGTCGGCATCGAACAGGCCGAGGAAGCTGTACTCCTCACCCTTCACGAAGAACTCGATGGGAAGGACCTTCGACTGGTCCTCCTTGTAGATCACCCGTGCGGTCTCCAGGTCACGCGTGCGCTTCAAGGCATAGATGAACGGCCGCTGCAGCTCGCCCTCATGGAAGAGGCGCACGACGCTCGGCGGCGCGAAGGTGTTGAGCTTGCTCAGCGAAAACGGCTGATAGGGCGCAACGAAATCGGCAAACACCGCCAGCGCGCTCAGGATGATCATGAACCACAGGGAAACGACCGCCAGCTTGTGCTTGCGGAAGCGCCACCAGATCAGCTGGCGCGGTTTGGCGGTATAGAGATTTTCCTCCTTCGCGGCCGCCTTCGGGGCGAGCGGCGGAGCGGCGGGAAGCGTGCCGTGGTCGGCGAGCGATTGAACGTCGGTCATGATGGCCTCACGAGAACCGGATGCGCGGATCGGAAAGCGCAAGGAGAATGTCGGACAGCACCGTGCCGATGACGGTGAAGACGCTGAGGATCAGGATGAAGCTGCCGGCCAGATACATGTCCTGCATCTTCAGCGCCTGCAGGAGGATCGGGCCGGTGGTCGGCAGGTTCAGAACCACGGCGGTGATCACGTCGCCGGAAAAGAGTGCCGGCAGGGCCCAGCCGACGGTGGAGATGAACGGGTTGAGGGCGACCCGCACAGGATAGCGCCAGACGACCGTGCGCTCGCCGAAGCCCTGAGCATAGGCGGTTTCGACATAGGGCTTGCGTAGTTCGTCGAGCATGTTGGCGCGCATGACGCGGATCAGCCCGGCCGCGCCCCCGGTCGCCAGAACGACGAGCGGGATCCAGATGTGCGAGAGCATGTTGACGAACTTGGCGATATCCCAGGGCTGGTTTTCGAACTGCGGCGAGATGAGACCGCCGACGTCGATATGCATCCAGACGAAGGCGACCCACATCAGGATCAGCGCCAGCAGGAAGTCGGGTATGCCCTTTCCGAGGAAGCCGAACACGGTGAAGATATAATCGAAGGCCGAATATTGCCGTGTGGCGGAATAGACGCCGACCGGAATGGCGATGATCCAGGTGAAGACGAGGCTGAGGCTTGAGAGGATCAGCGTCAGGCTGAGCCGGTCCCAGATCAGGGCGCTCACCGGTGCGTTCCATTCCAGCGAACGGCCGAAGTCGCCGTGGAAGATGATGTTGGAGATCCAGCGCCAATATTGCACCAGCAACGGGTCGTTGAGCCCGTATTGCTGGCGCATGATCGCCTCCTGCACTTCGGTGACATATTCGCCGCCGTTGCGCAGCTGGGCCACATAGGCGGTGACGAAATCGCCCGGCGGCAGCTGGATGATGACGAAAGAGATGAACGAAACGAATGCCAGCGTGGGAATGGCCCATAACAGGCGCCGCAAAATGTAACCCAGCATCACTTCTCCTCCGCTTTTCGGGCGGCATTAATTCCAATGGACGGCGATTTGCCGCCTCGCTTTTCGGGATAGCCAGAGCTTTCAGACAACCCGTCCGCCAAATGCGGAAGATGCCGATCCGCGGCCCCCAGGGGATCGCGGATCGGCTTTGCTGATCAGTCGCAGGCTTACTTGCCCATCCACATCTGCTGTGTCTGGCCGAGGCCGATGCCGCGCGTGATATCGTCCTCGATCAGGTCATCGCGGAAATTGTGGAAGTCGTTCTTGACAACCGAAATCGCCGGAGATTCCCCGACCACGCCGATCACATAGCCCTCGGTGACGAAGGTCTTGATGAGATCGTTGAGCGAGGCGTCCGCGTCTGCGCGCTTGCTCGCGCTCGAAGCCGCATCCCAATCGGCGAAGATCTTGCGGATCGGATGATCGGCCGGCGGCTCCATGCCCGAAGCACCCTTGGTCGAGTACCAGACATAGTACTGCTGGGCATAGCCGTCGCTGCCCATCATGATGCGTGGATCGGCGGCGACCACCGACAGGCGGTCGAAGGGATACCACTGCATCTGGAACTCGTTGTTGTCGCGATCCGCATCCCACTGGGTACGGTCGATCATGCGCGGCAGCAGTTCGATGCCGATATCCTTGTAGTTGTCGGCGACGATTTCCATGGTCTTCGGACCGTTGGCATGCTGCATCTCGACGACGATCGACAGGCGCTTGCCGTCCGGACGCAGACGATAACCGTCGCTGTCGCGCTTGGTCAGCCCGATCTTGTCCAGAAGCTCGTTCGCCTTGTCCGGATCATATTCGGCCCAGTGGGTTTCCAGATCCGGATCGAAGTTCGGCGAGCCGGTGACCGGAGCCGCCTGACGCGCTTCGGCAAGGCCGGAGAACACCAACTCGTTGACCGTATCGCGGTCGATACCAATGCTCAGCGCTTCACGGAAGTCGGCGTTTTCGAACAGCTTGCGCAGTTCCTCGTCCTTGACCGTCAGGTTGGGAACGAGGGACCAGGTCTGCGCCTGCGTCCAGCGGTGAACCTTGTAGTCGCCCTTCGCCTCGTTCTCCTTGTAGAAGGTGAAGTCCTGGGGCTCGACATAGCGCATCTGCATGTCGATCTGGCCCTGGACGATCATGAGGTTGAAGGCCTCCTGCTCGCTGAACAGGCGGTGCGAGATCCGGTCGATATAGGGAAGCTGATTACCGGCCTGGTCGACCGCGTAATAATAGGGGTTGCGCACCATGGTGACGACATCGGCCGGGGCCGGCTTTTCGATCTTCCAGGCGGTGATGACCGGCAGGTCCGGGTTCTGCCACCATGCCGTCGCAGCGCCCTTGGAACCCCAGAGATCCTGCCATTTCTCGACGCCGAATTTCTTGGTCGCCGCAGCAAGCTCTTCCGGCGTCGCATAGTGGTCGTTGAACTGCTTCAGGTAGTGCTTGGGAAACAGGAAGCTCGGACGGTCGAGGCTCGGATCGCCGGTCGAATCCTTGGCAAGAATGTCGAGGAAGTAGACATAGGGCTGATCGAAGCTGACCTTGAACGTCTGCTTGTCGATGATTTCCAGCTTCATCGGCTTGCCGCCGGGAGCCAGTGTCTGGTCGATCGACGACAACAGGTTCTTATTGAGGAAGACGTCCTTGTACCAGAACTCGACGTCATCCGTCGTCACCGGCACGCCGTCAGACCACTTCAGGCCCTTCAGCAGGGAGAAGGTGAATTCGCGGGAATCGTCGCTGACCGAATAGGAGGAGATATAGCCGGGTACCAGCTTGAGCTTGCCATCGGCGCCCTGGTTCCACTTGACCACGCGCTCTTCCATCAGCTTCGTCGGACCCCAGCGGTCGCCGGGACCCTTGAAACCGCGATGCCAGGTGCCGCCATACTTGCCCACCTCGACCGCCTGAACGACTGTCGGATGCTCGGGCAGACGCTCGTCGACCGGCGGCAGCTTGCCTGCCTTGACCTCTTCGGTCAGCATCGGCGATTCCTGAAAGGCAAAAGCCGAACCGGCGAGGCATGCCGCCAGAGAAACACTGGCCAACATTGTGCAAATATTTTCACGAATTTTCATTCAACCCTCCCAGATTGATCAATATGCGCTGGTTTTGCCTCCGCAATCCCCAGTAAATGGCGCTGAGCCGGAGGATGTTTTATTGACAACTCAAAATCAAGTTAAAAAATATTTTCATTTATCCACAAAAGGACAATGTCCGGCGCTTTCCCGCTCGATCAATTCGCAGCCCAGCTCGATGCGGCAGGCGGGCAGGTGCGCCGAGGCATCCGATAGCCGATTCTCCAGCACCTGAACGGTTCGCGCGGCGAGCTCTTCCAGCGGAACCCGGACGGTCGTCAGCGCCGGGACGGTCAGATCGAAAGGCGCAACGCCGTCGAATCCGACGACGGCGATGTCGTCGGGAACGCTGAAACCTTGCTCCTGCAACGCGCTCAACGCGCCGATCGCCAGATTGTCGGCCGCACAGAAGATCGCGGTAAAGCCGCTGAGTCCGCCACGCTCAGAGAGAAAACGACCGAGCGCCGCACGCGCATGATGCGGCTCGTAGCCCTCCGCGTGGAGAACCTCTCCGAGATCCGGCGGCAGACCGCGCTCGAGATAGGCGTCGATGAAACCGTCCATGCGGCGGGTGATCGTACTGCGTCCGCGCCAGGTCAGATGCAGGATACGGCGATGCCCCCTGCCGATCAGCCATTCGGTGACAAGGCGCGCACCATAGCGATTGCCCGGCGTAACCGTGTCGATGCGCATGCTGGGGTCCTCGCCGTTCAGGAGAACCACCGCCATGTCGCAGTCCGCAAAGCCCTCCAGCAGCCGGGGATTGTCGTCATAGACGAGAACGATCCCCTCCGCGTTCGCCTCCCGCGCATTGGCAATGATGTCGGCAGCGTCGAAACTGGCGGCACCGTTATGGGCGACGACGCGTATGCCGCGCCGCTCGCATTCGCGCGACAGGGCCGTCAGCAAGGTCCAGGAAACGAGGTTGATGTCATTGTGCGGCAGGTTGCTGGACGGCACCGCCAGATAGACCGTCGTCAGCGAGGCGATCGCCCCCTTCTGTCGGCGCTTGGCGAGATAGCCCAGCCGCCTGGCCGCCTCCAGCACGCGGCTGCGGACCTCCTTCGAAATCGGCGCGGTCCCGTTCAAGGCATGTGACACCGTGCTGAGCGAGACGCCCGCCTCGCGCGACACGTCCTTGATGCCGATCTTGCGCTGGGTGCGCTCGTGCAGCGGCGCGAAGTCACCCCGGGTGGAGCGACCTTGCGTCGGGCCGGGGCTCACGCCCCGCCTCCGCGCAATCTCAGCGTCACGATTTCGAACGGCTTGAAGTCGATCGACACGCCGCCCGCTCCGAGAGCGATCGCCTCGGCTCCTTCTTCCAAGAGGTCCACCCGTTCGACACCCGCGATGACGGGGTCGAAGGAGATTTGGGCCGTCCGGCGCGCGCCTTCGGTTTCCCATAGACGAACGACGACGCCCTCCCCGCTTTCGGCGGCCTTAACGGCTTCGACCGTGACGCCGGGCGTTTCGACACTGACCATCGAGCGCAGGCTGCGATCGTCCACCCCTGCCCCAAAATCGACATGGAGCGGCAGGTTGAAGTCCTCGGCGGCGCGGTGGACCGCAAGCTTGTCGCCGTCATGAACGAACACGGCATAGCGCAGCCGGTGCTCGCCCTGATCGGCTTCGGGCCACGGATATGTCGGCGACCGGAGAAGCGTCAGCCGCACGTCGGTTCCCTTGGCGTCGTAGCCGTATTTGCAATCGTTGAGGAAGGCCACGCCGAAGCCGGGCTCGGCAACATCGACCCAGCGCTGCATCGAGCATTCGAAGCGGGCGCTGTCCCAGGAGGTATTGCGATGGCTTGCCCTCCGCACATGGCCGAACTGGATTTCGGCGTCCGTTGCCTCCGCATTGATCGCCAAAGGAAACGCGGTCTTCACCAGAGTATTGTGCTCGTGCCAGTCGATGAAGCAATCGACCTCGATCTGGCGCGCGCCGGCAGAAAGCGACACGACCTGAACGACGGACGAATGCTCATACCGCCACTCGAAGCGGATTGCGGCCCGCAGCGGCCCCGTTTCGACGACAGCGACGCTCACCAGATCGTCGATCTCGAACAGCTGATCCTCGAAGTCGGAATCGATGTCCCAGGCATCGTACTGGGCCGGCATGTCGCGGAACGCCTGCAGCCGATTTGCAAGCGTGCCGTCCCGCAGGATCTCGCGGTCCTGCATCTTGTCGAACAGCGAGACGATGCGGCCGCACGCATCGAAGCGCACCCGCAAACGATCGTTTTCCAGATGCCGCTCCGAAACGGACAACCCCATGTCATCGACCGGGCAAACGGCGTCATCCAGCGTCGTGAAGGCCAGAGGGCGGAGATCGGCGACCGGCACCGCATAGGCGCTGGTGCCGTCGGCCCGCAGGATCGTCTGCTCCTGTCCCGGCAGAACGCTCGTGGCACTCGTTCCAAGCCCTGCCCGCACGCGGCCGGTGACGTTGAACACAGCCGCCTTGCCCGCCGGTGCGAGTTGCCCGGCAAGGTCCGAGCGCAGCTTTTCCGATGCCTCGAAGAAGGCCGCGTAGTCGCGATCGCTGTCCTCATAGACGGCGCCGATCGACGAGCCGGGCAGGATATCGTGGAACTGGTTGAGCATCACGATGTCCCAGAGCCGGCGGATTTCGGCAGCCGGATAGGCGATGCCTAGATGGGTCTGCGCCATGACGGCGAGCGCCTCGATCTCGCGCAGGGCGATTTCGGCGAGCCGGTTGCTGCGCTTGTTCTTGGCGACCGAGGTCAGCGTGCCGCGGTGGAATTCCGCATAGAGTTCGCCGACCCAGACCGGGAAACGCTCCGGCTCGGCCTGCATGCGGGCAAGCAGCCGGTGGAAGAACGGCCGCATCGTCTCGTGGCTGACCTTCGGGCAGCCCGGAATGCCACGCTCCATCCGACGGATGTTCTGCAGCATCTCGCGGGTCGGACCGCCGCCGCCATCGCCATGGCCATAGACCAGGAACAGCTCCTTGTTGAGCGACTGTTGGCCGTGCCGGCGCCAGGTGCCCATGACATGGGTCGGCTTCAGATTGGGGCAGTAGGTCGTGCCGAGACTGGTGGAATCATAGGGCTGCGTCGTCAGGAAATAGGCGGCGACCTGGGTGCCGTCGATCCCCTGCCAGAACATCGTCTCGTTCGGCATGCGGTTGGTATCGTTCCACGACAGCTTGTGGGTGACGAAGGTATCGAGACCCGACTTGTCCATCAGCTGCGGCAGGCTGGCGGAGTAGCCGAAGGTATCCGGCAGCCAGATCATCCGCGGACGCACACCGAAGGTCTTCCGGTGGTAATCGACGCCGTAGAGAATATGACGGACGAGCGCCTCGCCGCCGGCGATGTTCACGTCCGGCTCGAGCCAGAGCGCGCCCTCGATCTCGAAACGCCCGGTCTCCACCTGCGCCTGGATGCGGCCGAACAGTTCGGGATAGTCCTGCGCCAGATAATCCAGGAGGACGCACTGGTTGTACATGAAGCGGTAGTCGGGAAAGTCCTCCATCAGCGACAGTGCGGTCGCCATGGAACGCGCCATCTTCTGCCGGGTTTCGCGCACGCGCCAGAGCCAGGCGACATCGATATGGGTGTGGCCGGTTGCAACGATGGTCGGCTTTTCCTCGAAATCCTCCACTTCATAGATGGCCTGAACGGCGTCGCGCGCTTTTGCAACCGACGCCCGGAAGCGCGTCTCATTGCCCGGCCGCAGATCGAGACAATCGATCGCCGCGTTGAGATGGTTGAGGATGAAATGGCGGCGCGGATCATCGACGGCGAGCAGACGAGCCACCTCGAGCGGCACGCGCAGATCGTAATAGAGATCGTCGACCTCGACATCGTGGACATGAAGCGCGCAGCCGAAACCGAGCTGACGCCGGTCTTCGATCGTGCCGGCCTCGATGAGGATATCGAAACTGGCGCCCGCAACACCCTTGTCCGTGAGCAGGAATTCGCGGTGATTGCCGTCGACGCCCTGGCGGATTGCACCATCGACGCGCACCAGGCATTGCGGGTCGCTGCGCCCCATGACGCTGCCGAACGCCGCTTCGACGCGCACCACGATGCGCTTGCCTGCGGCCGCTTCCGGGAGCGTCACATGGCCGCCGAACCAGTAATAGCCGTCGGGCTCGCCCCAGACGAGGTCACGATCGACGACAACCCAGTCACTGCGGTCCGACGCTGCCACCTTGTCCCGTTCCCGTGCTTCGGCGGGCCGGTAGCGAAGCGGAACGTCGACGCCGAGCGGAAGGAAAATTCTTTCCTGCAGACGGGACAGCAGGTGATCGAGCTTGCGGATACGCTTCATGGGATGGCCCCTCCTCCAGAGCCGCAATCAGGATAGGGTCAGGACCAGACTGCCGGCTGGCCGGTCAGCAGGACGACGGCCTCCGGGTTCCAGCCTTCAGGGAGAGGCGATGGCCTGTCGAATTCGACATCCTCCAGCGTCAGCCCTTCGACGTTCTGCGACAGCAGGCCAGGCATGCCGCCGGGATAGGCGACCAGACCGATGACCTGTCCATTCTCGTCCTTGACCCAGGCATTTGCGCGACCGGCGGCATCCGGGGATGGCGCGAGATCGAAATGGGTGGGACGCACATCGTAGCGTTCGCCGCGGTAGCGGCCGGGTACCTGCCGCAGATTGATGCGGGCGAGCCGGACATCGGCTATGCCGGAGCGGCTGTCGGCAACCAGATTGACGGCCCCTTCCATGGCGCCGGAAATATCCTCGAAGACGACGTTCTCGACCCGGCCCGCTGGCTTGCCCGGCCGTCGGTCGATGACGTTGATGGTGATCGCCTCGCCGGAGCCCCAGAAGCCTTCCGGCGTCTCGTGCGCCTCGACCCGCAGCCGCTGGCCGACAATGCCGCGCACATGGCCGCCGTCACGCGAAAAGATGCCGATCGCCCGGTTCGAGCGGACGATATCGCAGTCCCGGAAGGTGATCGCCTCGAAATCGCCATGGCTCTCCGTGCCGATCTTCAGGGCGCAGCTGCGGCTTTCGATGCGGCAATGCTCGACCAGAATATTGCGGCATGCGCCGACCGCCCTGCCGTCCGGTCCGATGCTCGTCTTCAGGACGACGCCGTCGTCGGCGGTGGCGATGTCGCAATCGCGGATGACGACATCCTGACAGCTGTCGATGACGATGCCGTCCGTGTTCGGCATTTCACGGTCGTTGTCGACCGAAAGCCCTTCGATCCGCACCGTGCGGCAGTCAATCAGATGAATGGTCCACATCGGCGACGAGCGTACCGACAATCCGCCGAGGTCGACATTCTCGCACCCCTGCATGACCAGCACGCGCGGACGCTTTGCCGCCGGCACATGGGTGCCCATGTCCTCCAGCCGACCGACGATGTAATCGGTGCCGGGCGCCTCTATGACGCCGGGTCCGGAGATACGGATCGACGACGCGCCCTGCGCGACCATCATCGCCGTGTCGGAATCCTCCGCGATTACGTCCACCCGGTTGGAGGCATAGGCCGCATAATCGGCAACGAAACGCAGGACCGCACCTTCGCCCAGCACCAGATCGAGCCCGGAGGGGAGACGCAGGGCACCGCAAAGATGCACGCCCGCCTGCAGCACAAGGCGATCTCCAGCGGCGGCGGCGACATCCATGGCGAGCTGAAGCGCTGTGGTCACCTCCCCATCACGCCTAATGAATATATTTTCATTCATATTGAAGACACTCGCACCAAACTCCTCATTTGGTTGCGGATATTATCTATATATCCAGTATAAACAAGACATGACAGGAAGGGATGAGCGTCTTATCGATCAGAATTTCATTCAAATTTTTTCACTTACATATGGGGAAAGCCGGATGCCGCGCCTGCATGCGCCGAAAAAGCGCTGGCCTGCCATGCGGGACGCACGACAGGCCATCAATTTCCAGCATATTCGGCAAGCGTGAATTCAGGCTGCCAGCCAGCCCTGATGCAGAGGATGATCCGCGGCAAGCGGCAGGCGAACGACCCTGCCGTTGCGCGCCGAATCGTAGAGCGCCGCCATCAGCTCGATCGAATGGCGCCCCTCCTCCATCGACGGCAGGAAGATATCCAGCTTTCCGTTCAGGCGCGCGTGGATTTCGGTGAACATCCCCGAGAAGCGCTCGAGCCCGTCCGAAAAGCCGGCGACAATCGCGTCGATCTCGGCCTGACGCGCCGGATCGGTCGCCTCGAAACGCCAGTCGCCGCCGCCGATCCGGTATGCCTCCGTGCTGGAGGTCATCGTCACATGCTCGAAGCAGGCACGGAAGCGCGACGTGTTTCCGGCGGCGCCCAGCGTCAGCGACGAGGTCACCAGCGCGCCGTCGGCCGTGCGCATGGTGATCGCGGCGCAATCCTCGCTCTCGATCGGATTGACCCGCGTGTCGAGGAAGGCTGCGACTTCGGTGATATCGCCGGCAAGATGCGTGGTGAGATTGTGGATATGGCAGGCGTGGCTGACGATCGCGCCGCCGAGTTCGCCCTTCCAGGTTCCGCGCCAGGGCTCGGCGTAATAGTCCGGCCCGCGCTGCCAATGCGTTTCAAGCGAAATGACATAGGGTTTCCCCAGGAGCCCGCGCGTTTTCAGTTCATGGGCGGCGCGATACCCAGGCCCGTAGCGGTACTGGAAGACCGGAAAGACCTGCCGGCCGGAGCGGGCCGCGGCATCGGCCATCCGATCGACATCAAGCAGGGACCCGGCGATCGGCTTCTCGCAGATGACGTGCTTGCCGGCCTCAAGCGCGGCAATCGACATCGGCGCATGCAGATGCGGCGGCAGGCAATTGTCGAAGAGATCGACTTCGGGATCGGCCAGGACCTCGTTGATGTCGGGCGTCGTGCTGCATCCAGGTATCAGTTCGGCCGCTTCCCGCGCCTTCTGGTCGTTGAGGTCGCAGATATAGCGCACGTCGAACAGGTCGGTCAGCTTGGCATAGGCGACCATGTGCGCCTTGCCGATGCCGCCGCCTGCGACGGCGACGCGAATACGCTGTGTCATTGGGAGGCTCCGTTCTCAGCAATCTGTTGCGCCGTCAGCGCCAGTTCGGTGGCGAGGAAGGCATGGGCCTGGGTCATTGCGGTCTCGGTCCGCGCTGCGATATCCGCCGCCAGCCGGGCGAAATAGGGAAGGCCGGCGCCGGTGGCGTCGAAGCGCTCGATGCCCTTCTTGTCGACGAGGAAGACATGATCGCCGCCTGGGCTGCCGCCGATGTCGATATATTTCCGCATCTCGATATAGCCGTCGGTACCGAGAATGGTGATGCGACCGTCGCCCCAGACCGGAAGCCCGTCCGGCGTTAGCCAGTCGATGCGGGCATAGCCGCGGCCGCCATTGCCTTCGATGAGCGCTTCGCCGAAGTCCTGGAAGCCGGCCCGATCCGGATTGGCCACGTTGCCGACATGGGCGGCGACGACACGTGCCTCTGTCGAACCGGTGAAATGCAGGAACTGGTCGAACTGATGGGCGCAGATGTCGGTCAGGATGCCACCCGTTTTCTGCCGGTCCCAGAACCAGTCCGGCCGCGCCGGCGGATTGTGCTGATGCGGACCGAGGCCCACCGTCTGGACGACCTTGCCGATCCGCCCTTCGGCGATCAGCCGGTCGACGAGCGTGCAGCTTTCCACCCGGAAGCGCTCGGAAAAGCAGACGCTCCAGATACGTCCCGTTTCCGCAACCGTGCGGCGGATCTCGGCAAGCTGCTCAAGGCTCGTGCAGCCGGGCTTGTCGACCATCACGTCCTTGCCGTGGCGCATGGCGGCGAGCGCCGCACCGGCCCGTTCGCTGTTGATGCCGGAGCACAGGACCAGGCCGATGCTCTCGTCTGCCAGAATGGCATCTGCCTCGACCTGCGGAACATCCGGATGGGCGGAGCGGAAGGCGCCGCAGACCTTCTCCGGCGTCGCGGATCCGGTCGACCAAGCGACGAGCGTCGCGCCGGCCTCCAGCATGCCGCTCACCATGCCGTAAATGTGGTTGTGATCGATGCCGATCACTCCGATCTTCAGATTGCTTGTCATTGTCATACCGTCAGAGTTTGATGCCGCGGGCCTGCAGCATGGAGGAAATGTTGACCAGCGAGCCGGTCTCTATCGAGGCATTGGCGGCAATCCCCGTGAGGATCGACCAGGCGCCGGCGACGTGGTCGGAGGCGCGGTTGTAGCGGTCCGGCTCCATCCCGTCCGGATCGAAGATGTAGCCGAGCATCAGCGGATCGGCGCCGCCATGGTCGCCCTTGCCGGCCGGCACATCGAGCATCTGCGGCGGCTTGCCGGCGAGATGCAGTTCGGTGGTGATCGCTTCCTTGCCGGCATGCTCGCGCACGCCGCCGAAAACGCCGTGCACCTCGACATGGCGGTGGGTGAGATCACCCTTGGTGCCCTGGAACTTGATCTCCAGCCCTTCCCATGGGGAATAGGCTGTCAGCGTGTAGTTCGCCGTCACGCCGGAGGCGTAGCGGATATGCGCCTGCATCGTGTCCTCGATGCCGATGTCCTCATCGAAGACGCAGCGGTCGCGGAAGTAGCCGTCTACCTCTTCGGCCTCGAGATAGAGGCTGCGCAGGTTTCCGTCGCCGGCGAGATCCAGCCGAAAGTCGCACTTCTCGGCGACGGGACAGCCGTGACAGCGCGGGCCGTGGCCCGCAAGCCCCAGTTCGACGGCCGTCTCCGGCCGATAGAAGACGCGCCTCCCGGATGCCAGCACCTCTGTCGGGGCGGAGGCGAGCCACCAGTTCAGAAGATCGAAATGGTGGGTCGACTTGTGCACCAGAAGACCGCCGGAATTCTCCTTCTGGCGATGCCAGCGGCGGAAATAGTCGGCGCCGTGCACCCGATCGAGATGCCAGCGGAAATCGACCGCGGTGATCGTGCCGATCGCACCGGAGGCCAGAACCTCCTTGATTTGCGTGCGCGCCGGCGAATAGCGGTAGTTGAATGTCACCTTGACCTTGCGTCCGGTTTTCTTCTGCGCGTCCATGATCTTCTTCAGGCGATTGAGATCGATGGTCAGCGGCTTTTCGCAGATGACGTCGCAGCCGGCCTCGAAGGCCCGGACGATATAGTCGGAATGCAGGAAATCCGGCGTCGTGACGACGATGGTGTCCGGCTTCTGCTCCGCGATCAGCCGGTCGAAATCATCGGCGAGATAGGTGGCGACGCCGTTGGTGCCCGGCTTGGTGACAGCCTTGGCCGCCTCGCCCAGACGATGCGCATTGCTGTCGCAAAGCGCCACGATCTCATGCTTGTCGGGATAGTCCTCGGTGACGGAATCGCGGAACATCTTGTGCCGCGAACCGCACCCTACAATGGCGATTTTCATGGGTACTGGCTTTCATGCTTGGGAGGGTTCTATGCGTTGACCCGACTTGTCGAAGTAATGAAGGTCGGCAAGGTCGAAGCCGATGGTGATGGCGTCGCCCGCCTTCTGTTCGGCGTGTCCGCGGCTGCTGACGAGAAGCGTCTGGCCGGATGACAGGTCGACATGCAGCAGCGTTTCGTTGCCGAGATATTCGACCAGCCGGATCGTTCCCTTCGCCTCGACCGTTCCCGGCCCGACATGCACGGAGCCCGGACGCACGCAGACCGTGATGGTGCCGTCCGTCGTGCCGAGATCCGGAATGGCAAACGGCTCCAATCCGTCCGCGATCGCCATCAGCTGCCCGTCCCGCCGCTCCAGCCGCGCCTCGATCATGTTGATCTTCGGCGAACCGATGAAGCCGGCGACGAACAGGTTCTGCGGCCTCGTATAAAGCTCGTGCGGCGTGCCGACCTGCTCGATCTTGCCGCCGCGCAAGACGACGATGCGGCTCGCCAGCGTCATCGCCTCCACCTGGTCGTGGGTAACGTAGATCATCGTCGTGCCGAGCCTTGCGTAAAGGGCGGCAAGCTCGGCGCGCATCTGCACGCGCAGTTCGGCGTCGAGGTTCGACAGCGGCTCGTCAAAGAGGAAGAGCTTCGGCTCGCGGACGATCGCACGGCCGATCGCGACGCGCTGCTTCTGGCCACCCGAGAGCTGCCGCGGCTTGCGGTCGAGAAGCTTTTCGATCTGCAGGACGCGGGCCGCATCGGCGACGCGGCGATCCACTTCGGTGCGTGACACCTTGAAGTTCTGCAGCCCGAAGGCGAGGTTCTTCGCCACGTTCATGTGCGGGTAAAGGGCGTAGCTCTGGAACACCATCGACAGTTCGCGCTTCGACGCCGGCAGGTCGTTGACCACCGTCCCGTCCATGGCGATCGTGCCGTCGCTGATATCCTCCAGGCCGGCGATCATCCGCAACAGCGTCGACTTTCCGCAGCCGGACGGGCCGACAAGAACCAGGAACTCGCCGTCGTGAACATCGAGATGCATGTTCTGGATAATGTTCAGCGCGCCATAGCGCTTGCCGACGTTTCGAAGCGTCAATCCTACCATTCTCGAAATTCCCTATTTCATTCCGGATGTGGCGATGCCGCGCACAATCAGTTTCTGGAAAAGGATGAAGAAGATGACCACCGGCACCAGCGACAGGACGGACATGGCAAACATCTGGCCGAAGACAGATTCACCCTCCGCGTCGAGGAAGAGGCGCAGAGCCAGCGGCACGGTGTAGGTCTTGATGTCGTTGAGGTAGATGAGCGGCCCGAGGAAATCCTCCCAAACCCAGATGAAGGAGAAGATCGCCGCCGTGCCCATCGCCGGCAGCGACAGGGGCAGGATGATCTTCCAGTAGATCTTGAAGGGCGAGCAGCCGTCGATCATCGCCGCCTCGTCGAGTTCGCGCGGCAGCTGGCGGAAGAACTGCACCATTAGGAAGACGAAGAAACCGTCAGTCGCCAGGAATTTCGGTACTACCAGTGGCAGATAGGTGTTGACCCAGCCGAGCTTCAGAAATTCCACATACTGCGGGATGAGGACCACGTGATACGGGATCATCAGGGTCGTCATCATCAGCGCGAAGAAAAAGCTGCGGCCCGTAAACCTCAGCCGCGCAAAGGCATAGGCCGCGAAGGAACAGGAAATCAGGTTGCCGATCACCGACAGCACGGTGACGATCAGCGAGTTCTTGTAGAACACGGTAAAGGGCATCGGCAGTCCGTTCCAGCCCTTGACGTAGTTGTCGAACTGGAACTTCTGCGGCCAGACGGACAGGCTGGTGAAGATCTCGTTCTCCGGCTTCACCGAGGAGCTCACCAGCCACAGCAGCGGATAGAGCATGACGCAGGAGACGCCGATCAGGAACACGTGCTTCAGGATGCGCGCGCGCCGGTCCTGTTTCTCGCGCTTGAGCCTCAGGCCGTGGGCGACCTGTGCGGCCTCCTCCAACTGACCGGCGAAGTCCTGTTCAGTCGCGGTCGTTTTCATAATGCACCCAATATTTCGATGACAGGAAGGCCAGCGCCGTGAAGGCGGCGATGATGATCAGGAGCACCCAGGCGAGTGCCGAGGCATAGCCCATGCGGAAGAACTTGAAGGCCTCGTTGAACAGATAGACGGTGTAGAAGAGCAGGCTGTCTGCCGGCGCGCCGTTGCCGTGCGAGATAATGAAGACGCTGGAGAACGTCTTGAAGGCGTCGATCGTCTGCAGCACGAGATTGAAGAAGATGACCGGAGCGAGCAGCGGCAGCGTGATGCGGAGGAACTGCCGCCAGCGCGGCGTCCCGTCGATCTCGGCGGCCTCGTAAAGATCGCGCGGAATGGCCCGCAAGCCGGCGAGGAAGATCAGCATCGGCGAGCCGAACTGCCACATGGCGAGCACCACCAGCGTGTAGAGCGAGGTGTTCGGATCGGTGATCCAGGACGGCCCCTGAATGCCGACCATCGCCAGCAGCTGGTTGACGGCACCGTCGCCCGAAAACAGCTGGCGCCAGAGGATGGCGATGGCAATCGACGAGCCGAGCAGCGATGGCAGATAGAAGATCGCCCGGTAAAGACTGATGGTGCGCAGACCCTTGTCGAGCAGCATCGCCACGCCGAGCGCCATGATGAGGCGCGCCGGAACGGCCATCGCGACATAGCTGAAGGTCACGTCGATCGCTTTCCAGAAGCGGCGGTCGCGGGTGAACATGTAGACGTAGTTGCCGAACCCGGTCCAGCGCGGCGCACTCACCATGTCGTAGCGCGTGAACGACAGATAGAGCGAAGCAAGGATCGGCCCCAGGGCCAGCAGGAAGAAGCCGAGCAGCCAGGGAAGCAGAAACATGTAGCCGGGAGCGTTCCGGGCAAGAAAGCGTCTCATGAGGAGGCCTTTTCATCAACCGGCGGAACCCGGACCGTGAAGGCTCGGGTTCCGCCCTGAATGCGGATCAGCGGGCGCGGTCGACGATGTCCTGCGCGTCCTGGATGAACTGCCCGGCGGCTTCGGCCGGCTCGATATTGCCGAGCACGACGTCGGAGGCGGTCCGCATGAAGGTATCGTAGACCTCGCCGGCGCCCTTCGGCTGCGGCGGCGGCAGCTTGCCGACATGGTCCTGGATGGCGTTGAAGTAGTCGATGGACGCCTTTTCCGTTTCGGTCAGCTTCGGCATCAACGCCTCGCGCACCTTCGGCGAGCAGGGAATGCCGCGCTCGAGGCCGAGAATATCGATGGTTTCCGGATCATTGACCCAGTCGTTCATGTACATGATGGCCGCGTCGATATCCTTGGCGTCGCGGGTCAGCGACATGAACATAGACGGCTTGATGAACTGGCCGTACGGTGCGTCCTTCTTGTGCGGGATCATGGCGGCGCCGATCGGGTCCTTCATCAGCGCCTGAATGCCGACGAGCTGGTTCGACCAGTATTGCGACATGGCCGTCGCGCCGCTGACGATACCGGATTCGCCGAGCGGCGGGCTGAGGATGACGGTGCGATCCTTGTCGGCGACAACGCCGGCCTTGCGCAGTTCCGCCCAGTACTGCCAGAAGGTCGCGACGTCCTCTTCGGTCGCCGCGATATTGCCGTCGGCATCGTAGAACTCGCGGCCGTTCTGGCGGACCCAGATTTCCATGACGTCGACAGCGGTCGAAAGGTCGTCCGAGCCCTTCATCTTGCCGCCGGAAGCAGACGTGATCTTCTCACAGACTTTCGGCAGGTCGTCGCGCGTCCAGTTGATGACGTCGACGTCGACACCGGCATCCTCGAATGCCTTCTTGTTGTAGACCAGGACCTGGCTGTTGGAGCCGATGTTGAGCGCGTAGAGCTTGCCGTCGACCTGACCGCCCGAGAGAGGACCGGGATCAAAATCGGCGATATTGAGCGTCTTGCCGACATATTCGTCGAGCGGCTTCAGGGCGCCGCGGCGCACATATTCGAAGAGATAGCGGTAATCCATCTGCACGAGGTCGGCCATGTTGCCGCCGGCCGTCTGGGTCGCCATCTTCGTCCAGTAGTCACCCCAGCCGATGGTTTCGCCCGAAACCTTGATATCCGGATGATGCTTCTGGAAGACGTCGATGACCGCAAACGTCCGTTTGTCGCGGTTGGGATTGCCCCACCAGAAGTGCCGGATCGTCCGGTCGGCGGCCATTGCCGGCACGGCCGGCAGGGCGGTGGTGGCGGCCAGTGCGCCCATGGTTCCCAAAAGGGAGCGTCGTGTAAGTTCCATTCCTGTCTCCTCCTCAAATAAGTTCCCGGCGTGTTCCGCACGCCGACGGACCGTTTTCGCTCTGACACCGACCGCGGGCCTCCTCGCCCGCGATCAGCCGCCGGTTCGCCCTCAGACGTAACCGCGCAAAAGCTCCGCCAGACAGAGCATCGCCATGGCCTGCCCATAGGGCATGGCCGTGCGCTTGATCTGCCTGTAAAAATCAAGATCGTGTCCCATCGCTGTGCCGAACGAGACCTGCATGAGTTCGCCGGCGGGGCTGATATTGTCGATGACGCCCTTCATCGCGCGCTCAGCCACCGCCCCGTATTCCGAGCCGAGGTAGCGCTTGCGAACGCCCTTCATGAGCCCGTAGGCAAACCCGGCCGTCGCCGAGGCTTCCAGATAGCTTCCCGGGTCGTCGACCAGCGTGTGCCACAGGCCGCTATCGTCCTGATGCCGCCTGAGACTTGCCGCCTGGCGCGCCAGCAGTGCCAGCAAATGCCGGCGCAACGGATCGCGCTCCTTCAGGTCGAGAAGCTCGATGAACTCGGGAATGGCGATGGTGATCCAGCTGTTGCCGCGGGCCCAGCGGGCACGGGCGAAATTGTGATCGCCGCCGAACGTCCAGCCATGGAACCACAGTCCGGTGGGACCGTCGCAGAGATACTGGGCATGGATCAGGAACTGGTACTTGGCTTCCTCGACATAGTCCGGGCGCCCGAGCACGAGACCGATCTTGGCGAGCGGCAGGACACACATCATCAGTGAGTCGTCCCACATCTGCTGGTCGTTGACGCTGTTGTAGACGATATGCTGCAGGCCGCCATGCCGGGTTCTCGGCATCTCATGCATCACCCATTCGGCCCAGGTGTCCAGATAGACAAACCAGCGCGGGTCGGGCGTCTTCTCGTAGAGATGCGCGAGTGTCAGGAAGGGCGCCACGGTGTTGATGTTCTTGGTTGGCGCCCCTTCCTCGAAACGGGCTTCGAACCAGTCGAGGATGGTCGTCATTGCCTTCTGGCTGCCGGTGATCTGCCAATATTTGTAAAGGCCGTAGAGGCCGACGCCGTGGGTCCATTCCCAGCCGCCCCAGCCCTTGGTGTCGATCACGCGGCCATCGTCCAGCCGCAGCAGAAACTCCCCGGTTTCATCCTCGATACCGACCAGATTGTCGATCAGCCGCTCGATCAGGCCGCAGACGGCGTCCCGCTCAATCAGATGGTCTTTCTGCGCCAGCAACGGATGCATCCCGTGCGTCCCTCCCGCGAAGTTCTTGTATGACGTGCAATTTCGCGAGCACAGGCAATCACACTTATATGATCATTTCAACGCAAATTTTCAAAACTTGTATGATAATTTTTTCATGATCCATTCGAATCCCGTAGCGAATGCCCACTCGAGACCGGACAGATCCACAGCACCGGAAAACATGATTAAATAGCTGATAATATTTCTATAAATTCAGAAATCCCTCTGCTTTCCGGCAAATGAAATTTTCCCGCACGAACGCGGGCTTCGGTAGCCTACGCCAACCACTCATCCCGATTGATGCGACGGGAAGCCGCGCCCCTTAGACATGTATTGCCACAATCAGTCAGCGAGACCGGTAGGCATGCGCCGCAACCCTTGGGATACACTTGCCGAAACGGCATGCCGGAAAGCACCGGATATTCCACCGGCGGGCCGATCCAAAACCGTCTGCCCGCTTGCCAATGCCTGGGCCGAACTCCAGAGTGAAAATGGACTACGAGTCCGTGTCACAACACGTGAGCAGGCGGCCATGGAGTCCACCACGGCAACAGACAGCGAAAGGTGCGTCAGATGCGCAGCACAAAGGTCATTCACGTCGTTTCCTGCCATGCCGAAGGCGAGGTCGGCGATGTGATCGTCGGCGGCGTCGCGCCGCCGCCGGGCGAGACGATCTGGGAGCAGCGCAACTGGATCGCCAAGGACGAGGTGCTGCGCAACTTCGTCCTGAACGAGCCGCGCGGCGGCGTGTTTCGCCACGTCAATCTGCTGGTGCCGCCGAAGCATCCGGACGCGCAGGCCGCCTGGATCATCATGGAGCCGGAGGATACGCCGCCGATGTCCGGATCGAATTCGATCTGCGTTTCCACCGTTCTGCTCGACAGCGGCATCATCCCGATGCAGGAGCCGGTGACCGAAATGGTGCTGGAAGCGCCGGGCGGACTGGTGCGGGTGCGGGCGGAATGCGCCAACGGCAAGGCCGAGCGCATCTATGTCGAAAACCTGCCCTCATTCGCCACGCGGCTTGGCGTGCCGCTCGACGTGCCTAGCCTCGGAACCATCACCGTCGATACCGCCTTCGGCGGCGACAGCTTCGTCGTCGTCGACCCTGTGGCGCTCGGCGTCGATCTGGTGGCCGACAAGGCCCGCGAGATCGCCGAGCTCGGCATCCGCATCACCAACGCCGCCAATGCCAAGTACCGTTTCGAGCATCCCGACAAGCCGGACTGGACGCATCATTCCTTCTGCCTGTTTGCCGGTCCGATCACGCGTGAGGGCAATCGGCTCACCGCCCAGTCCGTCGTCGCGATCCAGCCGGGCAAGCTCGACCGTTCACCGACCGGCACGGCGGTTTCGGCGCGCATGGCCATCTTGCATGCGCGCGGCGAAATGGGCCCGGACGACCGCTTCACCGGCATCTCGATCATCGGTTCGGAATTTCATGGACGGATTTTGGGCACGGTCGAGGTCGGCGGCAGGCAAGCCATCCGTCCCGAGATCAGCGGCCGCGCCTGGATCACCGGCACGCACCAGCACATGCTCGACCCTTCCGACCCATGGCCGGAGGGCTACCGGATATCGGACACCTGGCCGCGTCTGTTCGGCTGAACGGACGGCGGCGGATTTCTCGGAAACGGCCCGGATCGAAGGGAGCCAGCGAAATGCCGGGCTGCCGCCGTGCGGCGAGCGCGGCGACGAGCTCGGCGGTGCCGGCTGCCTGTGTCAGGCCGAGATGGCCGTGCCCGAAGGCATAGATCACCCGGTCGGCCTTCGGTGCGCGGGCGATGACCGGAAGGCTGTCCGGCAGCGACGGACGGAAGCCCATCCACTGCGTCCCGCCTTCCGGATCGAACCCCGGCAGGAATTCACACGCCTTGCGCACAAGAATTTCGGCGCGCTTGTAGTTCGGTGGGAGGTCCAGCCCGCCAAGCTCGACGGCGCCGCCAACCCGCAGCCCCTCGCCGATCCGGCTGATAACGAAGCCGTGGTTACTGAAGGTGATATGCGTGCGCACGTCGACGCTCGCCGTCGGGAAGGTCGTGTTGTAGCCGCGCTCGGTTTCGAGCGGGATCCGATCGCCGAGCATCCGCGCAAGCTGATGCGACCAGGCGCCTGCCGCGATCACCACCTGGCCGGCCCGGATCGTGCCGTTGGCGGTGACGACCTCGACCGCGTATTCACGCGGCACGATCGACCGCACGTCGGCAATTTCGATATCGCCGCCCATGCTGACGAAACTGTCCGCCAGGTGCTGCGTCCAGAGCGCCGGATCGACCGTGTTCAGCCAGTCCGGCGTAAAGCCGGCATGGGTGAAACGCGGGCTGAGCCCAGGCTGGATCTCGGCAATCGCCTCCGGGCTCTGGAGAAGCTCGAAATTGACGCCATGGCGGCGGCGCTGCGCCCAGGCCGGCTTTGAGGCTTCGAACTGGGCCTGGCTTTCATACACCTGAAGCTGACCCTCGCGGCGCATCAGGGGCTCGCCGTTGACCCTGACGATCAGGCGCTCCAGCGCCTGTTGCGACAGCTTCATCAGGCTCGACTGCGCGCTGACACCCGCCTCGTAACGAGACTTCGATGTGGCACGCCAGAAATGGAACATCCAGGGCATGATCTTCGCCGCATAGGCCGGGCGGAGCGACAGCGGCCCGAGCGGATCGAGAAGCCATTTCGGCGCCTTGCGCATGATCCCCGGCGTCGCAAGCGGCTCCACCTCGGCAAAGGCGAAGGCACCCGCATTGCCGCGCGACGTTTCGGCGGCGATACCCTTGCGATCGAGAAGACGCACCCGATGCCCCTCGCCCTGAAGTGCAAGCGCGGCGGTCACGCCGATAATGCCTGCGCCGATGACGAGGATGTCTGGTTGGGTCGAATGTGCCATGACGGATCTCGGTCTGTCTTGAATGTGAAAATCCCCGCACAGGACGCGCGGGGAGAAGGATGATGCTACAGGACGATCCCTTCCCGAAAGGGATCCTGCGGCAGGAAGATCAGCTTGCTTTCCGCCATCACATAGGCCTCGCCGGTGATCGACGGAATGACGCCGCCGGTCGGGCCCTTGCGATAGGAGAGCCGATAGGTGCTTCCGATGATGCTTTCCTGAATGATCTCCTCGCCCTCGGCCAGCTTGCCGTCGGCGGCAAGGCAGGCAAGGCGCGCCGAGCAGCCCGTGCCGCAGGGCGAGCGGTCATAGGCATCGTCGGGGCAGAGCACGAAGTTGCGGCTGTGACCGTCGCTCGTCTCGGCCGCACCATAGAAGATCACATGGTCGACCGGCATGCCCGGCTGGCAGCCGAGACCCTTGGCGATCAACGCCTCGCGCACGGCGACCGTCACGTCGGTCAGCTGACGGATATTCGACGACGTCACCGGGATCGGGCTCGGATCGACAAGAAAGAAGCAGTTGCCGCCATAGGCGATGTCGCCGGTGACCGTGCCGATGCCCTCGATCTCGACCGAAACGCCCTGATGGGTGCGGCGGCTTTCGATATTGGTGACCGTCACCGTGTTGGCGTCGTGAACCTCGACCGTGACGATGCCGACCGGTGTTTCGATCCGGTGCTGGCCGGTGCCGATGCGCCCCATGTAGAAGAGCGTTGCGGCAAGCCCGATGGTGCCGTGGCCACACATACCGAGCACCGCCTCGGCATCAAAGTAGATGACACCCGTCACGCAGGTGGGATCGACCGGCGGCACCAGCAGGGCGCAGACCATGGCGACCTGCCCGCGCGGCTCAAGGATGACCGAGCGGTAGAAATCGCGATATTCGCCCGCCAGCCGTGCGGCACGCTCGGCCAATGGCCCGGATCCCAGATCCGGGCCGCCATCGAGGATCACCCGGGTGGGCTCTCCGCCGGTATGGCTGTCGATCACATGCATTCAGCGATCACTCCGCCCTGCTTGGACCAGTTTGCGAACCACCGGTTGAACTGGTGGAACTGCGCCTCGCAGAAGCCGGCCTGCGACGGCGAGAGCTTGTCGGTCTCGTTGATGTTGAGTTCGTATTCCTTTTCGCCCTTCAGCGTCATCATGTGCTTGAAGTAAAGCACGAGATCGACGCCTTCGTCGAACTTGGCGAGCACCGAGAAGGCATCGGCCAGCTCGCGGGCGCGCAGGTCCGCCTCGACATCGCCTTCCGCAGCGCGCTTCGACAGCGCCACCTGCAGCAGCGATTCCTTCGGGAAGATCGTGCCGATGCCGGTGATCGTGCCGACGGCACCGCACTTGACGAAGCCGTGATAGACCTCAGTGTCGACGCCGACCATCAGGATGACGTCATCGTCCTGCGAGGTGATGTGCTCGGCCGCGTAGCTGAGATCGGCCTTGCCGCCGAATTCCTTGAAGCCTACGAGGTTCTTGTGTTCGGCGCGCAGGGCGAAGAACAGGTCCGCCTTGGTGGAATAGCCGTAATAGGGGCTGTTGTAGATGATCGCCGGCACGTCCGGAGCGGCGGAGAGGATCGCCTTGAAGTGATTGCGCTGCGCATCGACCGAGAGGCCGCGCGACAATACGCGGGGGATGACCATCAGGCCGGCCGCACCGACCTTCTGGGCGTGGGCGGCGTGAGCGACGGCCGATTTCGTGTTGATCGCACCCGTTCCGACGACTACCGGCACGCCGGCCTTGGTCAGGCGCTCGACGCCTTCCATGCGCTGTTCGTCCGTCAGGAGCGGCCAGTCGCCGCAGGAGCCGCAATAGACGACGCCGCTCATGCCGGCGGCAATCATTTCCTTGCCCTTGCGCACCAGCGCATCAAAGTCGGGCTGGCGGTCGGCGGTGCACGGGGTCAGGAGTGCCGGGATTGTGCCGAGATACACGTCTTTCTTCATTGGGTAGCTCCGTTCGTTGTTCTTGTGTCAGGGGTCGCGAGACGCCGCCCCGTCAATCGTTCAGGTCGCCAGCGCCGCGATCCAGGCGGGAGGCTCGACCGGCGCCTTGCCGCTGCAGGCCGTGTCGGCGCATTGCGCAAGCGAGCCGAAGCGGACGGCGCGGTTGCTCAGGCCAGGCGCGTAGTGGGCGTATTTGCCGGAATTGGTCATCAGCACTTTCGTCTCGGGCGGGAAGACCGGTTCGGAAATCGAGCACCAGCAGAGATCGGGGATGATCTTCACGCCGGCGGCTTCGAGCCGGGCCTTCACGCCGTTGGCGTCGATCTCCGCCAGCGTGCCCCGGCCGATCGTGGCGATGGCGGTCACGCCGCCGGCCACATGCCTGCCATCCATGAGCCGTGCGAAGGCCGCGCATTCTGCGGCGGAGAAATGCGGACTACCGAGCGCCACGAGATCGACGTCGTCGGCACCGCGGTTGAATTCGCGCCAGAGCCCGGCGAAATCCTTCGGCTCGATCGTCACATGGTCGGCATCCGGCGTCGGCGCCAGGTCCGCTTCGGGCGTGATGCCGGCAATATGCAGCATAGGTGAGGCAGAGGTGGTGCCATAGGCCGCGCAGAGCGCCTTTAGGTCGTCCTGCGACGGCTTCGTCGTTTCCAGCCCGCGAATGAGCGGGATGCGATCCGGAGCCTTCTGGCCGACCAGCCAGCCGAGCATCGGCCAGAAGGTGTCGTCGGCATCTGCCGGCATCGCGACGTCGATGATGCGGCGGGGAGCCCGGTTTTCGGGAAGATAGACGCCGGCCTCAGCCGCCCTGCCCGTCAAGGCGATGCAGAGATCCATGAAATCGGCGTGCTTTGCAGTGCGCGCTCCGAGAATGCTGTTGGCATAGATGACGGCGTTGCTTTCGGCCCAGGCGATGTCCTCGCCCGTTTTGGGACCATCGGGCAGCAGGTATGGCGCGCAGGTGAAGCTCGGTCGCGCGCCCATTTCGACATAGGCGTCGGCAAGCTGGGCCGCCGGAGCACCGAACGCCTCGTCGACGTCCTGGGCGCGCCAGTTGGCATGATCCACGGAAATCGCGTTCATCGTGGTGGGGACGCGCACCCGCCCGCCCTTGTCGGCCATCGCGCGGGCGAAAGTCAGGAAGGCGGGGCTCGCATAGATGCAGCCGTCGATGTGAACGCGGCTGACATCGATCAGGCGGGGCGCGCCCTGCGCCGCCGCCATCGTGACGATGATATCCATGGCAAGCCGTGCCGCTTCGCCGTGCTCGCCCGCCAGGAACGTGCGGTCGGACGCGTTGAGGTCCAGCGTCTCGCCCGAGGAGACCGGTGCGAGCGGCCAGGTCTTGCCGCCGGCATTGATCGCGGTGGCGGTGATCTCGGCGGACGTCTCGCGGGCCAGTGCATCATATTCGACGGCACTCAGGCGCAGGACGGCAATCTCGTGGCCGAAGAGCCGGCCGGCAACCAGCGCGCCGAGTGTCAGGATATCTTCGCTCTCCCGAAAGATCAGTGCGCGCGGCGCGTTTCCGGCAAAGGCAAGACCGAGAAGCACGCCGCTTCCGGTGCAGGATCCGCGGCTGGTCGGCATCATGACGATATGGCCTGCGAGCGAGCGTCCATATTGCGGGTGGTGTGCGTCGATGATGGCGCCCGTGGATGGGTTGACGCCGCCCCATACGCTCAGCCCCTCCTCGCAGACAAGAAGGTCGCCCTGCGCGCAAGCTGGCACGATCGCCGTCGCCATGTTTCACTCTCGCCTGTCGAAAGCCGATCATTTCGCCTTGTTTTGCCGGGGGATTGGCGGTGAAATGTGTGACTTTTTGATTATCTTTGCTGTTATGCGATTGCTAATGTTGCGCCATCGCACAAAAATATGCATAAACGATCACGATTGGTAAGAAAAGAAAAATATGACACAAATGGAAAAATCTTCATTCGCCCATGAAGACGCCGATGTGGCCAATGACGACTGGGAGACAGAGCGCCTCCAGCTGCGCTCCGATCTCGGCAGCCGCATGAAAGCCGTCCGCCAGTCCTGTGGCTTCACGCTCGAGGTTGCCGCCCAGCGGACCGGGCTGGCGCTGTCGACGATCCACAAGATCGAGAACGGCCGCGTATCGCCAAGCTATGAGAATCTCGTGCGGATTGCCCGCGCCTATGACATCGGCATGGAACGGCTGTTTTCCTCCGACCACGAGCCGCATCAGACGACGCGCATGACGGTGACCAGGGCCGGCCAGGGCCGCAAGGTGCGCTCCAAGCGCTTCGAATACGAAGTGCTCTGCAATGCGCTCGCCGAAAAGAAGATCATTCCGCTCGTCACCCGCGTCGAACAGCGCGCGCCACTGAAGCCCGAACAGCTCGAATCGCACGACGGCGAGGAAACGCTCTACGTTCTGAGCGGCCGCATCGAACTGGTCGTCGAGCACTACAAGCCCGTGATCCTGGAGCCCGGCGACTGCGCCTATTTCGACAGCACGCTGAAACACGGCCTGCGCTCGGTGGACGATGCAGAGGCCAAGGTCTTCTGGGCCTGCACCTATATCGACGTCGACAAATAGCCCCTCGCCCGCCCGTCAAAGCCCCGAACAAGGAGACCGCCCAAGCATGGCCGAGCCGAATATCATTTCCTACGATGCCCTGCTTTCGCGTATCGAGACGATCTTCGAGCGCGCCGGCGTACGGCGTGAAAGCGCCGAGGCGGTGGCCCGTGTCATTGCGGCCGGCGAGCGTGATCATTGCAAGTCGCACGGCATCTATCGCATCGAGGGCTGCCTGCGCGTGATCGCCGCCGGAAAGGTCGAGCCGCTGGCCGTCCCCGAGATCCATGATACCGGCAAATCCATCATCGAGGTCGATGCCAGGGGCGGCTTCTCCAATCCGGCCTTCTACGCCGCCAGGGATGCGCTGGTCGAGCGCGCCCGCGCCAATGGCCTTGCCGCGCTGGTCATCCGGGACTGCCTGCATTTCTCCGCGCTCTGGCACGATGTCGAGGCCCTGGCCGAAGACGGGCTCGCGTCGCTGTCGATGTGCCCAAGCTATTCCTTCGTCGCACCTGCCGGCGGCAAGGAGCCGCTTCTCGGCACCAATCCGATCGCCTTCGGCTGGCCGCGTCCCGGCGAACACCCCTATGTCTTCGATTTTGCCACCAGCGTCGCCGCCCGCGGCGAGATCGAACTGCACCGCCGAGCCGGCACGCCGATCCCCGAAGGCTGGGCCGTCGATCGCGACGGCAACCCGACCACCGATCCGGAAGCGGCCCTCGACGGCGCCATGCTGACCTTTGGCGGGCACAAAGGCTCCGCAATCTCGACCATGGTCGAGCTTCTGTCGGGAGCGATGCTGGGCGAGTTCATGAGCAAGGAAGCGCTCGACTTCATGGGTGGCACGGCCCTTCTGCCGCGCCACGGCGCACTGGTGCTGGCCCTCGATCCGCAAACCTTTGCCGCCCGCAGCGGCCGCGATCCGATCACCGAAGGCGAAAAGCTCCTGACGGCGATCGGCGCGCAAGGCGCCCGCCTGCCCTCGCAGCGCCGCTTCGAGGCCCGCCGCAAGGCCATGCAGGACGGGATCACGCTCAGCGACGCCGAAATGGCGCAGCTCGATCGCTTCGAGAGCCTCGGCCTCGCTGCCGTCGCGGGGTGACGGTGTAGCCGTATCCGGCGACGTCGCACGCCCAGTCAGGTCGACGCGAACGATTTCGGATTGCCTCGATCGAGAAGGTCAAATTTCCGCTGCAATCAAAGGTGTCTTATTGGCGCAACCATGAGACGAGTGATTCAGATTGGGATTTGATGAAGCGCATCTTGAAAATCGCCGGCCTCTTGTTGGGCTGCGTGCTTGTTGCCGCCACCCTTTATGGCGCGAAGGGGTACTGGGACGCCCTCGCTGACGCTCCCCGCTTGCGTCAGCAAGCGGATGCATTGATAGGCCGGGGAATGGGAGGAAACGCGCTTGGAGCGGATCATCTCGCAATATTGCTGGCCGTTCAGGACCCCGATTTTGCCAACCATCACGGCGTCGATTTTTCCACTCCCGGTGCAGGTGCGACGACGATAACGCAGTCGCTTTCCAAACGCCTCGCTTTCAAGGAATTCCGTCCGGGTGTCGGAAAAATTCGGCAGACGGGCTATGCACTCGGCCTCGAGAGCCGTCTGTCGAAGGAGCAGATCCTAGCCCTTTGGCTCGATACACTGGAGATGGGAAAAGGCCCGGACGGATGGATGAAAGGCTTCTATTCTGCGAGTCTCGCCATCTATCGGCAACAACCCGTCAAGCTCAGCGACGCCGACTTCATCAGGCTGGTGGCCGTGCTGATTGCCCCCGGCTCGTATACGCTGACCGAGGCCGATCCCGCTCTTGAAGAACGTATCGGCCGGATCGAACGCCTGGTGTCAGGCGAATGCAAACCTGCGGGCCATGGCGACGTATGGCTCGAAGGATGCCACCAGGTGCCGGAGAGCTAGACCTCCGAACGCCCGGCGAAACGAAACTGACGCTTGGCACCGCACACTCCGCTCTCGACCGGCCTGCCACGCAACAGGCGCACGCCATTCACAGCACGGAACGCCTTATTTCTCGCCTCAGCGCACGCTAGCGAGGAACGTCTTCGTTTCCGGATGCTGGGGGTCGCCGAAGATCTGGTCGGGCGTGCCGATCTCGGCCATCACGCCCTTGTGGAAATAGGCGACGCGGTTGGACACGTCGCGGGCAAAGGCCATTTCATGCGTGACGCAGATCATCGTCATGCCTTCCTCGGCGAGCATTTTCAGCGTTTCCAGCACTTCGCCGACGAGCTGCGGGTCGAGCGCCGAGGTCACTTCGTCGAACAGCATGTAGTCGGGCGACATGGCGAGCGCGCGGGCAATCGCCATGCGCTGCTGCTGGCCGCCTGACAGGCGCGATGGATAGGTCGTCAGCTTGTCGGCGAGACCGACATGCTTCAACTGCTCCTCGGCAATGGCTTCCGCTTCCGCCTTGCCCATACCGAGCACCTTACGCGGCGCCAGCGTGACATTTTCCAGCACCGTCAGATGCGGAAAGGCGTTCCACTGCTGAAACACGATGCCGATCTTCTGGCGAAGCTTGTTGAGATTGGTCGATTTCGCATGCACCTCGGTGCCGTCGACGAGGATTTTGCCGGAGTCGATCGGCTCGAGCCCGTTGATGCAGGTGAGCAACGTCGACTTGCCCGATCCGGAGCCGCCGATGACCGTGACGACCTCGCCCTTCTCGACGGTCAGGTTGATGCCCTTGAGAACCTCCAGTGGACCAAAGGACTTGTGGACGTTCTGGATCTCAATCATTGGACCACCTTTTTTCGAGATAGCCGCCGAAACGGGCAAGCGGGAAGCTGATGATGAAGTAGAAGGCGCCGCAGATCATGAGCAGGAACAGCGGCTCCTGCAGGCGGGTGATCAGGATCTGGGTCGACTTCAGCAGTTCGGTGACCTGAACCACGTAGACGAGTGCCGAATCCTTCATGACGCCGAGCGCCAGACCGATCCATGACGGCAGCGCCACGCGGGTGGCGAGCGGCAGCACGATATAGCGCATGTCCTGCCCCCAGCTCATGCCGAGCGAGCGCGCCGCACGGCGCGTGGTGGACGGCACGGCGTCGATGCCGCCGCGCACGATTTCTGCGCAATAGGCGGCGGTGTAGAGCGACAGCACCATGCAGGCCACCGCAAATCCCGAAAGCTGCAGGCGCAACACCACGCCCATGAAGGCATTGGCGAGCACCAGCTGGATCAAGAGCGGGACGGAGCGGAAGATATCAAGGAAGAACGTCAGCGGCGCCGAAGCGACGGCACCGAGTTGCACGCGCAGAATGCCGAACAGGATGCCGAGCAGGGTTCCGATGACGACCGAGATCGCGGTGACGATCAGCGTCATGCCGGCGCCCTTGGCGAGGAAGACGAGATCGGAGGAGGACAGAGCGGTATCGAACATGGTCGCGCCGCCCCTTAGTAGCGGAACAGGCGCGCGGCGATCAGGCGGGCGCTCAGCGTGATGATCTTGGTGATGATGTAGAACATCACACCGGCGATGGCGAAAAGCTCGAAGGTCCGGAAGGTCAGTGCGTTCAGGTCCTGTGTGACGCCGTAAAGGTCGGAATTCATGCCGACGGTGACGCCGAGCGAAGTCATCAGCACCGCCCAGACCATCTGGTTGGTCATCGGCAGGAAGGAAATGCGCAGCATCTGCGGCAGGATAATGTAGCGGAAGGCCTGCAGCTGCGACATGCCAAGCGACCGCCCGGCCCGTGTCTGTGTGTCCGGGATCGCTTTCAACGCGCCGCGGAAATTCTCAGCCAGATAACCGGCATTGTTGAAGGTGATGCCGATCAGCAGCGACACGAATGGGCTGAAATGAATGCCGAAACTGGCAATGCCGAAATGCGCCATGTAAATCTGGAAAAGCGCCGGCGTGTTGCGGGCAATTTCGACCCAGCTGGTGGCGACGGCCTTGAGCGGGCGGGATCCGGACAGGCGAAACACGGTCAGGAGAATGGCGAAAGCAATGCCGATCAGCATCGACAGCACCGCCACCTCGATCGTGACCACCGCGCCGTCCAGCATTTTCGGAAGCCGGGCGAAGGCCTGGTTCCATTGGAAGGTGTATCCGAACATGAGCGTTTCCTACCAGAAGGGATGCGGACGCAAATCGGCGCGGACGTATCCGCGCCGATCATACGTCGTGCGTCCGATTAGCGATAGGCGTTCGGAACGAGCAGGGAGGGAACTTCGCCGCCAACCCACTTTTCATACAGTTCCTTGTAACGGCCGGTACGAATCTGCTGGTTGACGAACAGGTTGAGGTAGTTGATCAGGCCGTATTCGTTGCGGTTGGTGAACAGCGCAACGTAGTCGGTATCGAACGGCGCCTTGCCGACGACCGAGATGCCCGGATAGTTGCCGGTCTTGACGTTGGCCTGCGCCACAGTCGAGGTCGACACGGTTGCTTCGAGCTGTCCCTGGCTGAGCGCCAGGAAGACGTCGGCCTGGGTCTGGTACGGACGGAAGGTGCCGGAGCCCCATTCGTTGATCTGCTTTTCGAGCGCGATCGCCTCATAGGTGCCGGCCACGGCGCCGACGGTGTGACCCTTCATGTCCTCATAGGACTTGATGCCCGACTTGTCGTTGGCGGTAACAGCCATTTCGAATGCGAAGTAGGGAATGGTGAAGCCGACGGTCTTGGCGCGCTCCAGCGTATCGGAGGTCGAGGCGACGCCGACATCGACGCGGCCCGACATCAGGGCGGGAATGCGTTCCGGGAACGGCGTTTCGACGATCTCGGCCTTGACGCCCAGCACCTTGGCGAGGTCGTTGCAATAATCAACGTCGAAGCCTTCCGGCTCGTTGTTGGCATTGCGCTGTCCCATCGGCGGGAAGTCGAGAACCACGGCGCAGCGAAGCGTGCCCGAGGCAATGATGTCATCCAGTTTATCGGCCTTTGCGGCACCGGCGAAACCCACCGCTGCGATCAAGGCTGTGGCCCAAAGTGTCTTCTGCATCTGCGTTACTCCCCTTGTTGGTTGAGGAGACCGTAGAGGCAAATTTTATTTCTCGCAACTAAATTTTTTCATATAAGAAAAATTCTGGACCTAAAGAAAAAATCTCCGGCAGGTCGACATGCCGGGGTCCGCCACTGCCGCGCCTGATCCGATCCCTTCCCCGCCACGTATGTCCCTGAAACAACGGGAGGTGCCAGGATGAGCACGACAAGAGCATGGGCCGCACTGCTGTGCAGCTTTCTGATGGTGCCGGCATTGCCTGCCGCCGCGACAGAGGCGGGGGGCAAGGTCGTTCGCGTCGGTATCAGCCACTATCGCGGCACGTGGCTGGAAATCGCCCGCCGGCCGATGTTCATCACCGACGGGTGCGTGGCCGGTTACACCACCTACAAGCCGACGTCGAACAGGTCAGTGATCGCCGTCGAGGACGGCTGCCACAAGGGCACGCCGGACGGTCCCTTGCGCAACGTCCATGCCTATGGCCGGATCGAGGATTTCGGCAGCACGAACGCCAGGCTTACGGTCAACTATCCCTTCTTCATCACCTTCAAATACTGGGTTCGCTACCAGTCGCCCGACCGGTCATGGTTCATCAGCGCCGATCCCGACATGAAGGACCTCTGGATATACGCCCGCCACGTCCCCTCCAAACGGCAGCTCGCGGTCATGGTCGCAAAGGCGAAATCACTCGGCTACGACGTCAGCAAGCTGGAGTTCCCGGCGCAATAGAAAAGCGAACCCGCGTCCATTGCGGGTAGGCATGGCGATCAGGACGCGCGACTTGCGCTTTCGCGGGGAAGACCGGCGATGAAGGTCAGGTCGTCCATGGTTCCCGGACCGGCGGCAAGCACGGGGGCGCCCTTCGTCAGCCTTTCGCCAGCCGTCGGAAATGGCAGGAAATCGCCTCCGGCTTCGCGCACGAGGCAGTAGCCTGCCAGGCAATCCCAGGCATGCATGTAGGGCTCGTAGTAGCCGACGAGACGGCCGGCGGCGACGTAGGCGAGCATCAGCGCGCCGGAACCGTTGCGGATGAAGGTGCCGTTCTGCTCCAGCAGTCTCTCGATGATGCCGGCGACGGTTGCGGGAGAGACGTAGTTGTTGGCGCCAATGCCGGTGACGCCGTTGCGGATCGTCTTCGCGCCGTCGAGCACCATCCGCCGCCCGTTGAGCGTCGCGCCCCGTCCTTCGGCAGCGGAATAGACCTCCCGCATGACCGGCGCGACGATCACACCAACCACCGGCCGCTCCTCGTAAAGAACGGCGATCGACACGCACCATGACGGCATGCCGTTGACGAAGGGGCTGGTGCCGTCGATCGGGTCGATAACCCAGGTGAAGCCGGAACTGCCGGCCTCAAGGCCGTATTCTTCGCCGAGGATGCCATCTTCAGGGAAAGCTTCGGAAATACGTGCGCGGATCAGCGTCTCGACGTCGCGGTCGGCAATCGAGACCACGTCCTGCGGGTCGCGCTTGGTTTCGATCGTGAGCGTGTCGCGGCGCTCAAAATAGTCGAGTGCCAGCGCGCCGGCGGATTGGCCGATGCTTTCGGCCAGCGTGTGCCGGGCGGCAATGCCGGAAATGGTCGTAGTCGTCATGATTGTCACGGTCCTGATGGAATGAATGCTATTGCGAGTCGTTGATTAGGGCGATGCCCCGGTCGGCGAGATGGATGGCGACTTCGGTCGAGGTCGGCATGGGAATGACGGCGGAATTGTCGACGACGAAGAGCCGCCCCTGGCTGGTCTCCACCTCGTATTCCACATGGTTGCCGAGATAGGCGGATGACGTGATCATGCCCCTGAAACCGCCGCTGGCGGCCCCCGCTTCGAGCCGGATCGCGCCCGGGCGAACCGCCAGCTTGGCAGGTCCCGGTACCGCGCTTCGCGCCGGCAGCAGCGAACGAGAGCCCTCGACCTCGACCGTCGCCTTGCCGTCGTCGATCGAAACGATGTTGCACGCAATCACATTCGCCTCGCCCATGAAATCGGCGACGAAGGACGAGGCCGGTGCCTCATAGAGATCGCGCGGCGCGCCTTCCTGTGCGATGCGGCCGTCCTTCATGACGATGATCCGGTCGGAGACGGCGAGCGCCTCGTCCTGATCGTGGGTGACATAGACGGCGGTAAAGCCGAGCCGCTGCTGCAGATCACGGATCTCCGTCCTCACCTTGCGCCGCAGCCGCGCGTCGAGATTAGACAGCGGCTCGTCGAGCAGCAGCACCTGCGGCTCGAGAACCAGCGCACGAGCGACGGCGACGCGCTGCTGCTGACCGCCCGAAAGTTCGGCCGGCAGGCGTTGGCCGAGCCCGCCGAGGCCGACGAGCTGCATGCCTTCTTCGGCCCGCTCGCGCGCCTCGCGCTTCTTCATGCCGGACGATTCCAGGCCGTAGGCGACGTTGTCGAGCGCGCTCATATGCGGAAACAGCGCGTAGGACTGAAACACCATCGAGACGTCGCGCTCGTTGGCCGGCAGCATGGTCACGTCGCGCCCGCCGATCAGGATGCGTCCCGCCGTCGGATGTTCGAGGCCGGCCAGCATGCGCAACGTCGTCGTCTTGCCGCAGCCGGAGGGCCCGAGCAGCGTCACGAGCTGGCCCGGCTCGATTGCGATCGAAAGATCCGGAATCGCGGTGAACGCGCCGAATGTCTTCCTGATGTTCTCGAAGACGACGGAACCGGGCTTGTCGAGTGGCGTCTTGTCGGCGCTCATGCGGACTTCTCCTGATTGAATGGCCGGCTCTTTGTCACGGCGAGGACGCGGTTCTCGCGTCTCAGCCGGCGTTCGCCGACGAGGAACTGGAAGCCGGCGATAATGGCGACCATGACGACGATCAGCGTCGAGGAATAGGCGATGGCGACGCCGTATTCGCCGTTCTCGACCAGGCCGACGATATAGGCGGTCGCCATGTTGTACTGGGCGGAAACGAGGAAGATGACGGCGCTGATGGAGGTGATCGCCCGCACGAAGGAATAGACGAGTGCTGCGGTGATCGCCGGGCGCAGCAGCGGCAGGATGACCTTGCGAATGGTGCGGAAGCTGTTGGCGCGCAGCGTCAGCGACGCCTCGTCGAGGCTCTTGTCGAGCTGGCTCATCGCCGCAATGCCGCCGCGCACGCCGACCGGCATGTTGCGGAACACGAAGCAGGCGACGAGGATCAACGCCGTACCGGTCATCTCCAGCGGCGGCAGGTTGAACGCCATGATGTAGCTGATGCCGATGACCGTGCCGGGAATGGCAAAGCTCATCATCAGCGCGAATTCGAACAGGTTGCGCCCGGCAAAGCGCTGGCGGACAATGATATAGGCCGTCAGCAGGCCCACCGCCGCCGTCAGCGGCGCCGAGATGAGGGCGATTTCCATCGTCGTCCAGAAGGAGTTCCATGCAACTCCGGTCCAGGCAATGCCACCGTCGCGGATGGCGACCGAGAAGGCCCGGACGTAATGTTCGACGGTCAGCGAGTTGTCGAGACCCCAGGTTTTGACGAAGCCTCCGAACAGGATCATAGCATAGACGACCAGCGTGAAGATGCCCCAGCCGATGACGATGACATGGGCGATGATCGAAATCGATTTCGGCAGGCTGGCATGCTGGCCGGAATCGCCCTTGCCGGTCACGGTCGCATAGTTGCGGCCGGTCAGCCACAGCCGCTGTGCCAGGAACGCGGTCAGCGTGAAGCAGAGCAGGATCAGGGCGAGCACCGCGGCGCGCGACGGATCGTTCTGGGCGCCGACGACGGCGAAGAAGATCTCGGTCGACAGCACGCCATGGCTGCCGCCGAGCACCAGCGGATTGCCAAAATCGGCCATGCTCTCGATGAAGCCGATCAGGAAGGCGTTGGCGAGCCCCGGTTTCATCAGCGGCAGGGATATCTTCCAGAAGGTCCGCCAGCGATCGGCCCGCAACGTCTGCGAAGCCTCTTCCATCGATGGCGAGACACCCTCGACGACACCAATCAACACCAGGAAGGAAATCGGCGTGAAGGACAGGACCTGCGCGATCCAGATGCCGGTCAGGCCGTAGAGCCAACGGCTCCCCTCGATGCCGAGAATGTCGGCAACCACCTGCGTCACGACGCCAGAGCGTCCGAGAAGCAGCGTCAAAGCCAGCCCGACGACGAAGGGCGGCGTGATGATCGGCAGGATGGTCAAAAGACGAAGTCCCTTCTTGAAGGGAAAATTCGTCCGCGTGGCGACGAGTGCGAAAGCGAGGCCGAGCAGGGTGGAGCCGCCGGCCGTCATGATCGCCAGCCAGAGCGTGCGCCAGGCGATACCGCAGCGGTTGCCTCCGACCAGGCAGTCGAGCGACCAGATCGAGGTGTCCTGGATATTCGCGATGAAGCCGTCGGGATTGAAGGAGCCGTCGAAATCCTGGAAGGCGCCGACGAACATGCTGCCGATCGGATAGAAGACGAAGATCGCCACCAGGAAGACCAGCATGCTGATCGCGCCGACCACGAAGGCGTCGCCCTTCATCACGCCGCGCTCCGCAAGGCCGAAGGCAAACATCAGCACAAAGGCGATGCCGAGCACCACGGCCCCCGCCCCCATTGACGGCTGGCCGTCGGCCATTGCGCCGAACATGGCTTCGAGAAAGGTCCAGCTCCAACCGCCAAAGCTGATCGCCAGCCCCTCGAAGGTGAGATAAGCGATTCCGATAACGCCGCTCCAGACCATCAGCGAACTGCGGACCAGCGGATCCTTCAGAAGGCGGGCGGACAGCCCGCAGAGCGCGATGACAGCGGCAATGGCAAGCCACGGCCGGCCGAAAGAGAAAACCTGCAGGATGGCGGGAGCAACCGCGCTGTCACCCGGGTACCGGGCAATCCAGCCGAAACCGAAGAAGCCGTTCTCGATCCTGTACCAGGGAAGAAGAAGGAAACCGATGGCCGCGAGCGCGATGACAAAGTCCAGTCGGCGGTTCTGTTGCGTCATGTCAATCTCGTCCCAGGCCGTCGATATTCCAGTTCGGGCACACCGCGCCCGTGACGCGGTGTGCCGCAATGTTTCAAGCCGACATCAGTTGGCGATGGCGCCGATTTCCTTGTCCCAGCGTTCCAGCAGCGCCTTGCGCTTGGCCGGATCGCCATAGGTCTTGAAATCGTAGTCGATCAGCTTGATGTCCTCGAACTTCGGGGCCTCCTTCGGCACCTCGGCATTCTTGTTGGACGGCAGCTGGAAGGACTTGGCGTCCTTCATGTGCGACTGCACGTCTGCCGACAGCGCCCAGTCGTACCATTTCTTGGCATTGTCGAGGTTGCGGGCGCCCTTGACGATCGACATCGAGCCGATCTCGTAACCCGTCCCCTCGCAGGGTGCGCCGACCGTGATCGGGAAGCCTTCGACGGCCTGTGCGACGGCGTCATGCATGAAGACGATGCCGAGGCCCGCTTCACCGCGTGCCGCAGCCTTGACCGGCGCCGAGCCGGACTTCGTATACTGCGAGACGTTGTCGTTGAGCTTCTTCAGATAGTCGAATGCCTGATCTTCGCCCATGATCTGGACGAGCGTGGCGAGCGCCGTGTAGGCGGTGCCGGACGAGTTGGGATTGGCCACCTGGATCTCGCCCTTGAGCGACGGATCGGTCAGGTCCGACCAGCATTTCGGCGCCTTCAGGCCCTTCCGCTTGAAGATGTCCGTGTTGTAGCCCCAGCCGAGCGCGCCGGCATAGACGCCGACCGTGCGATAGCCGGAGCTTTCCGCCTGTTTCTGCGCCCAGTCCTGCAGCTGATCGAGCATCGGCGACTTGTATTCGAGCGTCAGTCCTTCGGATGCGGCCTGCAGGTGCGGGTCGCCCGTGCCGGCCCACCAGATATCGGTCTTGGGATTGCGGGCCTCGGCGCGCACCTTGGCGTAGGATTCGCCGGACGACATGCGAACCATGTTCACGTCGATGCCGGTTTCCTTCTCGAAGCTGTTCGTCATCATCTCGCAGATGACCACGTCGGCCGAGCAGATGAGGTTGAGCGTACCCTCCGCCTGGGCGGCGTAGGCATAGAAAGTTACCCCCGCGGCAAAGCTTGCCGCAGCCAGTTTAAGCGAACCCATGATTTCCTCCTTGTAAGTGCAGCGCCTCCACGCTGCCCGCCTCTTTGCAAGCGTGTGCAAATGCTGCATGAGATAAAAATGCCTGTCAATGCGTTGTCATAAAAAATTCACACTCATACCACTTCCAGACGATTGCACTCTCGTGCAAAGACGTACAGACTTTGTCACAGTCAGGGGGAGATCGCGGTGACGCGGAAGGAATTTGTCAGCGCGCTGGATGTGGCGAAAAAGGCGGGCGTGTCGCGCTCGGCGGTGTCGCGCACCTTCACGCCGGGCGCCAGCGTCTCGGATGATACGCGGCGCAAGGTGCTGGCTGCGGCCGATGCGCTCGGCTACCACGTCAACCAGCTGGCACGCGGCCTGATGCGCAACGAGAGCGGCATCGTCTGCCTGATCGTTTCGGAAATCGCCACGCCCTATCGCTCGGCGCTGATCAGCAGCCTCACGCAACGCCTGCAGGACGCCGGCAAGGTCGCCATGCTGATCAACACCGACCGCTCCGACGGCAGCGTTGACCTCGCGCTCAGGCAGGCGATCCGTTACCGTGCCGACGCTTCCATCATCCTGTCCGGCATGCCTGACAAATCGATCACCCAGCTGTGCCTGCGCAGCGGCCAAAGGCTGGTGCTGATCAACCGCGATGATGACCAGCCGGGACCGCTGCGCATCAATCTCGACGACGCGGAGGCGGCGCAGCGCATTCTGACGGCCTTCCTGAGAGCCGGCTGCAAGAGGCTGGCCTTTGCAAATTCCGAAGCCGGCACGCCCAGCCTGATGGCCCGCGAGAACGGCTTCCTGGCGGCAGCCCAACGGGCCGGCGTCGAGGTGTCGGTCATGCGGCATGGACCGACAAGCTACGAGTCCGGCCGGGTTCTGGCGCAGCGCCTCATGACGCTCGACGCGCCGCCGGACGCCGTCTTCTGCGTCACCGACCTCGTGGCCTGCGGCTTCATGGATGCCGCGCGCCAGCAATTCTCGCTGTCAGTGCCGCAGGATCTCTGCATTGCCGGCTTCGACAATATCGAGCAGGCCGGATGGGGATCCTACAGCCTCACCACATTCGAACAGCCCATCGCAAGGATCGCGGATGCAGCCGTCGAATGGCTGGAAGGCAGCCCCAACGAACCGTCGAAACCGCTCAGGTTGAATGCCGAGCTCATCTGGCGCGGTTCCATTCGCGCCCCGCAGACCCAGACGCCAAAATAGCAGCGCTCATCAGCGCAAAGCTCCGTGGTTGCGATCCGCCTTGCGGTGGATTTCGGCAATTCGCCGATCGCCGGGAGATCTTCGTCACCCCCAGGTCGCACTTGATATTGACAGAACATTTTCGCGGGAAAGCGACCAAATAAACTTGACTCCTTTTGTTAAGTTTATAAACGTGCGCCCGCCAGGGTGGCGGACGGTTCGTCCTGGCAACCGACTTCTGCGTAATGGGGTGACGAATGTATTTCAGATATTTCTCTCGACAGATTGATTTTACGAACCAGCGGCCGGCAGCCTCGGCGGCGATGGTGAAGGCCGGCATGGCGCTGCTGGCCCTCTCGGTCTCGCCGCTGGTCGCCCATGCCGACGACACGACCGTGCTGGAGCAGATTACGATCCAGGGCAACGACGACAATCCGGCAAAGACGGTCGTCGTGAGGAAAACCACGACCGGCAGCAAGACCAGTGCGGATATTGCCGACGTCCCGGCTTCCGTATCCGTGGTGACCGAGAAGGAAATGCAGGAGCGCGGCGTCCAGAACCTGCAGGACGTCCTCGCCTATACGTCCAGCGTCTCCACCGACGAGTTCGGCTCGGACGATCGCTACGACTATTATCGCATCCGTGGTTTCGACCAGACGGCGCTCGGAACCTATCGCGACGGCCTTTCGGCGCGCATCCCGGCCTGGTTTACGGCAAGCCGCGTCGAACCCTACGGCCTGGAGCGCGTCGACATTCTGAAGGGCTCCACCTCGACCCTGTTCGGGCTCAACGGTCCGGGCGGCCTCGTCAACGCGATCACCAAGCGTCCGCCGGACGAGTTCCAGGCCGAGGCCTATACGACCTTCGGGAAGAACCATGCCGAAGCCGGCGTCGATGTCGGCGGACCGATCGACGATGAGGGTGTCTGGAAATACCGCTTCACGGCCCTCGCCCAGGATGGCGACCAGGGAACCGACTATTCCAACGACGACCGCCTCTATATCGCGCCGGCCCTGACCATCAGTCCCGAAGAGGGCACGTCGCTGACGATCCTGACCGATTATTCGAAGCGGAACGGAACGGGCGCGCGCGGCTATCCGATGGGCGTCGACATCGACACCACGTCCTTCCTCGGAGAGCCGGATTACAACAAGTTCAACACCGAGCAGGCCGATATCGGCTACCAGTTCACGCACGAAATCACCGACGGTCTGACATTCCGCCAGAACGCCCGCTTCACCCATGTCGGGCTCAATTATGAAGAGGTCTACGGCGGAACGACCAATCCGTCGGACGATCGCACGTCCTTTGCCGTTTACGGCCAGTCCAACCGCTTCGCCATCGACAACCAGCTGGAATATGACGCGTCCTGGAACGCAGTCGACAGCAAGACGCTGGCGGGTATCGACTTCACCTATGACCGCACCCACGAGAATATCTTCTACGGAACGGCTGACGGAATCGACATCTTCAACCCGGTCTATTGCGGACGATCCTGCGTCCATCCAGCTCCTTATGTGAACTGGATCGTCGACCAGAAGGCCGTCGGCATCTACGGCCAGGAAGAGCTGACCTTCGACGACCGCTGGATCCTGACGCTCGGCGGGCGCTACGACCATATCGACACCAAGGCCGACTATCTGCTGGATGGAACCAGCGATCATGACACCGCCAGCGCCTTCACCAAGAGGGTCGGCCTGACCTACAAGGTCACCGACGGCCTGTCGCTCTATGCCAACTATTCGGAATCCTTCCAGCCGCTCGTCTCGGCGACTGCCAACGGCTATGCCGTCGACGGCTCCCTGAAGCCCCAGGAGGGCCGGCAATATGAGGCCGGCGTGAAGTACCGGCCGGACTCCTTCGACGGGCTGTTCACGCTTGCCTATTTCGACCTCACACAGACCAACGTGCCGAGCTATGTCAGCCCGTCGGTGCAGCGCCAGATCGGCAAGGTTGGCGTGCGGGGCGTCGAATTTGAAGGCAAGGCCGCGCTGACCGACCGGATGAACCTCTCGGTCGCCTATTCCTACTGGGACGCGGAGATCCTGGAAGACGGTACCGGCGGCAATGTCGGCAACCGGCCGTCGCGCGTTCCCAAGAACATCGCTTCCGCCTGGTTCGATTACACCATTCCCGGCGAGAACCGGCGTGGCGACCTGACGCTCGGCGGCGGCGTGCGCTACATCGGCAGCACCTATGGCGACGATGCAAACACCGTGAAGGTTGACGGACATGTCGTCTTCGACATGTGGGCGGACTACAAGGTCACCGAGAATGTCAGCCTGAAGGTCAGCGTCACCAATCTCTTCGACGAGAAGTACGCCTCAACCTGCTATTACGGCACATGCTATTATGGCGATCGCCGTGAGATCTACGGCTCCCTGAAGTACACGTGGTAGAAGCGGAGATGCCTCAGGGAGACCACAACCCGGGGTATGACAGGGCGGCCTTACCTCTTCAGGCGGCCGCCCGTCACGGCCTTTCGGAGATGTTACGGGCGGAAACCGCCGGGCGTTACCCTGATATGGGAGAAGCGTTTCTGCTGGACGACCCCGGCGACGCGGATCGGGTACCCTGCCGCGCGCTGTTTTCCGCTGACCGGTTCACCTCCGTCATCGATCGCTTCGCTGCCTCCTACCCGGGCTCCGACCGGCGCGCGCTTGTCTCGCTCTGGACCCACTTCTATTTCAGCGCGCTTGGCATCGGCGCACTTCTGTTCTGGCTGGAGCTCAGGCGCATGCTGCCGCTCGGCGCCGGTGAGGTCGACGTCCTGCTCGACCCGTCCAGCGGCGTTCCCAAGGGATTTCTGCTGCCGGATGCCGGGCGTCATCGTCCCGAAGCCGACATATACGCGGCGATGCGGGCGCCGATCCGCGATCATCTGGACGAGATCATTCCGCAGATCGCCGCCCAGTCAGGGCTTGGCCGCAAGGTTCTTTGGACCAACGCCAACGCCTACATGCAATGGATCGTCCGGGAAATGAGCCGTTCCTATGGCGCCGCTCCGGCCTTGACGACGGAGGGCCTTGCCTTGCTGGAGGAGCCGCAGTGGCCGGACGGCTGGAAGAACCCGATGGTCCGCACCATCCGCATGGAGACGGCGGAAAGCGGCGATCTCCTCGGCTTCCGCCGCATCTGCTGCCTGCGCTATGCCGTGCCCTGCGTCGGCGGCTGCGGTGAAATCTGCCCCGTGCCCGAGGGCAAGGCGGCGGCGAACGGCTGAACCCCGGACCGATGCTCCTCTAGCCGCGCCGGCGGATGAGGAGGATCAGGAACGGTGCGCCGATCAGGGCCGAGACCAGTCCGGCCGGTATTTCATACGGAAACACGATCGTGCGGCCGGCCCAGTCGGCCAGCACCATCAATCCGCCGCCGATGATCGCAGCGCCGGCGGTCGTCGCCCGCGCGCCCTTGAGGCCGATTTCCCGGGCGGCATGCGGCGCCATCAGCCCGATAAAGCTCAGCGGCCCGACGCACAATGTACCGGCCGCGCTCAAGAGACCGGCGATCGCAAGAAGCGTCAGGCGTGCGGTCGGCAATGAAACGCCGAGCGAAGAGGCGGCGGCGGGACCAAGCGGCAGAAGATCGAGCCAGCGATGGAAGACTAGGGCCGCGGTCAGCAGGAGCACCGCGCAAAGCGTGACGACCCACACGGTCGGAACCTCCACGGCGTAGGTCGAGCCGCTCATCCAGCGTAGGAGGAACATGGCGCGCGGATCGCCGGTAGCACCCAGCACGCCGACGATGGCATCGACCATCGCCGATAGCGCGATGCCGCCGAGCAGGACGCGCTCCGGCGCCAGCCCCGACCGTAGCGTGATCAGGAAGATGGCGGCAAGCACGGTCAGCGCGCCCGCGGACGCCAGGGCAAGCTGCAGACCGACGCTCGGCTCCATGACGACGAAGAGGCCGGCGGCCACGCCAAGCGTCGCGCCGGCACCAATGCCCAGCACTTCAGGGCTCGCCATCTCGTTGCCGGTCAGGCGCTGCAGGATGACGCCAGCCACCGCGAGCATGACGCCGGCGAGGAAGGCAGCGGCAATGCGCGGCAGGCGCAGGCCGCCAAGCGTGGAAAACAGGTCGTGGGACAGAAGCGCCCAGTCGCCACCCGGCAGGCGACCGACGACAAGCGCCGCGCCGGCAATCAGCAGCGTCATCGCTGCTGCGACCACGATGATGGTCCGCGGTCTTGAACGGCGCTGCGCCTGTCGCACGCCGCTTTCCGCTGGCCTGTGACGGCTCTTCAGCCGCGGCAGCAGCAGAAGAAGGAGCGGTGACCCGAAGACGGCCGTCACCGCGCCCGTCGGCAGGAAATCGGACATCGCGCCGGCGAGATACATGACCGAGACATCGGTCAGGAACAGCAGGCTGGCTCCGATCAGCGTCGACCACACGAGAATCTCGACCGGTCGCCGCGCGCCAGAGAGCCTTGCAATCGTCGGCGCGACCAGGCCAATGAAGCCGATGACGCCGACGGCGCTGGTGACGAAGGCGGCGAGCGCCACGGCCAAGAGGACCGCGGCGAAACGCAAGGTTCCGATCCTGAGGCCGAGCGCCGTCGCGCCCGCCTCCCCCAGTTCGATCAGCGTCAAGGGGCGCACAAGCAGGGCGGCCAGAAGCGCGATGACGCCGACCTTCGGCAAAAGCGACAGCGGGATGACCCAGCTCTGCTGCGACAGGGAGCCCGAGCCCCATATGAACAGGCTGACGAGGTAACGCTCGTTGAGGAGCGTCAGGACGGCGGCAAGCGCGCCGCACCACAGGCTGATGACAAGTCCCGCCATGACCAGGGCAAAGGGCGAGAAACCGCGCCGGGCGCCAAGCAGGAAGACGAGCCCCGCCGCGACGGCCGAGCCGACGAGGGCAACAAGGTCCCGTCCGAAACCTAACAGGCCCGGCATGTAGAGCATGGCGAGCACCAAAGCGAGATTGGCGCCGGAGGAAATCCCAAGCGTGGTGGGAGAGGCAAGCGGATTGCGCAGCACCTGCTGGAAGAGCGCCCCGGAAAGCGCCAGCGCCGCCCCGCATATCAACGCCGTCGCCATGCGCGGCAGCGTGGAATAGAGAAGAACCATATGGCCGATGTCATAGCCGCCGCCGGCGCTCGACATATCCGCCCGGGTCAAGAGCCAGGCTACGAGCAGCGCCGCAACACTGCTGAGCGCCGTGACCATCGCCGGCCCGAAACTGCTCCTGATCGTCATGATACGGTTTCCAGATAGTCCGTCACGAGCCCGGCAAAGCGGACGGCCTCGTTGACCATGCCGAACATCAGGGCACCGGGAAGGATCGCGTAGCCGCCCGGCCGGGAAAATGGCAGCGTATTCCACAGCGGGCTTTCAGCCAGCGTGGGCAAGGCGTCCGGCGGCACCGGCTCGAAGATGATCAGCCGCGCCTCGGGATCACGGACCTTCGAGAGGTCTTCGATCCCGATCGTGTCGAAACCCCAATAGTTCGACTTGTCCGTCCAGGCATTGGGAATGCCGATGCGGGCGAGCACGTTGTCGTAGAGGCCGGGGGAGGAATAGATGCGTGCGTGGCGGGCATCGAGAAGATTGACGAGCGCAAGCGGGCGCGGTCCGGCGCGATTGACGCGCGCGCTGCAGGCGTCGAACGTCGCTTCCGCCTTGCCGATGAAATCTTCGGCTTCCGCCGTCCTGCCGATCGCCGCCCCGAGCTTCCGGGTCGCGGCAATTGCCTTTGGCAGGATGTCGCCACCATCCGGCGCGTAGATGTCGAGCTGCAGTACCGTCGCGACCGTCTCGAGTTTCGGCTTGAGCTGTTCGAGATAGGGGGTCGTCAGGATGAGGTCCGGCTTCAGCGCCGCCAGCACCTCGAAATTGACCTGCATCGCGGCGCCGAGATCGACGACGCTCGGCGGCATCTCCGGCTCGACCACCCAGATATGCCAGTCGGCGAGATCGGCAATGCCGGCCGGAACGACGCCCAGCGACAGAAGCGTCGAGGACAGCCCGTAGTCGAGGCTGACGATGCGCGGCGCCTCTGCCGCGAAAAGAGGGCATGCCCCCTGCAAGAGACCGGCGGCCAGCCCGGCCATGAAGGTCCGCCGGTGCATGTGAGGCATGCCGCGTTCAATAAACATAGGCAAGCGGAATGGACTGCGTCGGATGGCTGATGACATCCATGCGGATATTGTAGATGTCTTCGAGCGTGCCGCCGGTCATCAGGTCGACGGGTTTGCCGGCCGCGACCAGCCTGCCGCGCTTCAGCGCATAGATCGCGTCGCAATAGCGCGCCGCCATGTTGATGTCGTGCAGGACGATGACGACCGAAAGGCCTTTCTCATGCGCTAGCCGGCGGATGAGCGACAGCACCTCGACCTGATGGGCGATATCCAGCGCCGAGGTCGGCTCATCCAGAAGAAGGCAGCGGCTGTCCTGGGCGATCAGCATGGCAATCCAGGCGCGCTGTCGTTCGCCGCCGGAAAGCGTCTCGATCAGCCGGTCGGCCATGTCCACCACGTCGGTGAGTTCCATCGCCTCGGCGACCTTCTGCCGGTCGGTCTCGGTGAAGCGTCCGATCGCTCCGTGCCAGGGATAGCGTCCGCATCCGACGAGCTCCTTCACCGTCATGCCGGCGGCGGTCGACAGGTCCTGCGGCAGATAGGCGACGGAGCGGGCAAATGCGCGGGCTCCGACGTCGGCGGCGCTGCAGCCGTCAATGCGGATCTGGCCGCGGGACGCGACGATCTGGCGTGCCATCAGCTTCAGGAGCGTCGACTTTCCCGATCCGTTGTGTCCGACCAGCGCCGAGATCATGCCCGGCTGAAAGGCGATCGAGACATCTGCCAGGACTGCGCGTCCCTCGACCTCGTAGCCGAGCCCCTCGACCTCGAAGGCGATGGGGGCCTTCGCCCCGGACCGGGCGGGATCGTCGATAGCTGGCATGCGTGCGCTCCTTGTCGCCTCAGCGGCATTGATGGATGGCACCTACTAAAGATGATTATTTTTATCAAGTATAAACACGCAGATTTTCACCGCGTAGACCGCAGCCAACCCGAAGAAGTCTGACGAGAAAGGCCCTCGCAAACACGAGGGCCTTCCATTCCAACGGTCACGGCAGAGAGCCGAACGTCAATAGAGCAGCCGAGGCAGCCAGAGGGCGATCTGGGGGAAGGCGAACAGCAGCAGGATCAGCGCGAACGGCGCCAGCAGGAAGGGCAGGATCGCGACGTAAAGCTGCTTGATCTTGATGTCGGGCGCCTGCGCCTGGATGATGAACAGGTTCATGCCGACCGGCGGATGAATGAGGCCCAGTTCCACGACGATGACGACGATGATCGCAAACCAGATCGGGTCATAGCCGAAGCTCATGACGACCGGCAGGAAAACCGGCACCGTGATCAGCACCATACCGATACCTTCGAGGAAGCAGCCCATGAGGATGTAGATGAGAATGATCAGCGCCATGACGGCCCATGGTGCCAGATGCAGCGCCTGGGCGCCGGCAAGCAGCAGATCCGGCAGCTTCGTCTGGACGATGAAGTTTGCGAAGATCGTGGCGCCGATGATGATCGTGAATAGCACGCAACTGGTTATCACCGTCACCTTCAGCGCATGGGTCAGCCCCTGCCAGGTCAGCCGGCGGCCGAGAAAACCAAGCAGGATCGCGCCGAAGGCGCCGACGGCCGCGGCCTCGTTCGGAGAGAAGACGCCGGCATAGATTCCACCGATCGTCGCGATGAACAGTGCGAGGAACTGCCACGGGTCCTTCAGCGCCAGCAAGCGGGCCTTGAGGCTGGCCGGCGGATCGACCGGCACATTGTCCTTCTTCCGTCTGGCGACGATCAGGGCAACGAGAATGTAGAGCAGCATCAACAGAATGCCCGGCAGCAGCGCGGCGGCAAACAGTTGCGGCAGGGGCTGCTCGGAAATCGCCGCATAGATCACCAGGATGATCGACGGCGGGATCAGGATGCCGAGGCTGCCGCCGGCGGCAACCGATGCGGTGGCAAGGCCGTCGTCATAGCCGGCTTCGCGCATTTCCGGCAGCGAGATCCGCGTCATGGTCGCGGCGGTCGCGACCGACGATCCGCACACGGCGCCAAACGCGCCGGACGCGCCGATCGTGGCTACGGCCAGACCGCCGGGAATGCCGGAAAGGATGACGCGAGCCGCCTTGAAGAGTTCGGCCGAGAGACGACTGTTCGTTGCCACCTCACCCATCAGGATGAAGAGAGGAATGACCGACAGGCCGTAATTGGAGGCCGTGTCGAAAGCGTTGGTTCCGGTGACGGCAGCCGCGACCGACAGGCGCGAGAGCAAGGTGTTGCCGACGATGCCGCAGATCAGCAGGGCAAGCCAGACCGGCATCCTCAAGAACAGGATGCCGAACATGAAGATGACGACGAACAGACCGATCAGCGACGCACTCATAGGGCACCCTCGGCTTCCACCGATCCAGTGTCCGGGGTTCCTGCCCCGAAGAGGACCGCAATCGCTGCAATGATGCTGTTGAAGAGGCCGAACAGCGCCATGACCCAGATGATCCACACCGGGAAGTTCAACTCGAGCTTCATGTCGCCGAAGTCATAGGCGTCGCGCGCCGGTTTCAGCATCGACCAGAAGATGAAGCAGAGCACGACGACGGCGGCAATCGCCGCAACCGACTTCATGACCTTGACGAGCCTTGCGGGCACGAGACCGTCGATCAGGTCGATGACGATCTGGTGGCCCTCCAGGATCACTGCGGGCAGTGCGAAATAGATGCTGACCAGCAGGCAGATCTCGACGGTGTCATAGGAGCCGCGGATCGGCGCGTTGAACACGTAGCGCATGAAGACATCGGCAACGGTGGTGAGCATCATCGCCACAAGCGCAAGGATGGGGATGACGAGCAGCAGGCGAAAATACCGCTCCAGAAGCCGGGAAAATCCGGCTGACGACAGTGACATTAGCTGAGCCTCCTCGCGCAGTATCGAACCGCGCCGCCCGATCAGGGCGACGCGGTGTGTCATGTTACTTCGTATAGGCTTCGATGAAAGCGCTGCCGGGCTTTCCGTCCGCATCCAGAGCGTCGACGGCCTTCTTCACGATCGGCTCGACGGCCTGCTTGAACGGCGTCAGCTGCTCGTCCGTCAGGGTTTCGATCTTGACGTTGTTGTCGACCATGTACTGGCGACCGTCCGCCTCGCTCGCATCCCACCGGCGACCGAAAGCCTCGGCGCGGGCGGGGCCTGTCGTTTCCTCGATCAGCTTCTGGTCGTCGGCGCTCAAGCCGTCGAAGACCGACTGGTTGATGACCAGAGCGAAGGTGGCTGACGCCAGACCCGGTTCGAGCGAATACTTCACGACCGAGCCAAGGTTGAAGGATTTCGTCGCTTCATAGGGGAACATCGCGCCATCGGCGACACCCTTCGAGAGCGCGTCGACCGTTTCACCCGGCGGGATCGGCAGCGGTGCGGCGCCGAAGGCTTCCAGCATTTCCTGGAACACCTTGCCGGCATAGCGCACGCGCAGGCCCTTGACGTCTGCGACCGTCGTCACATCCGTCTTGGTGGTGTGCAGCTTCAAGGGCGGCGTGACCGCCATCCAGAGGATCTTCGTCTCCGGATGCTCGGCAGCCAGATATTCCGGTGCCAGTTCCGTCAGGCGCCGAGACATGATCTCGCTGGTCTTGCCGCTCGAAGGAAATGTCAGCGGCTGGCCGGCAAGCTCCGTCATAGGAAAGCGGCCGGGCGTCGCGCTGTGCAGGATGACGGCGATGTCGGCGACACCATTCGTGACGAGCTGATACTGGCGGTTCGGCGGGCCGAGCTGCGCGGCCGGGAAGATCTGAAGCGTGAGTTCGCCCTTGGACTTCTCCTTGAGCTCTTCGCCCCAGGCCTCGAGCTCCTTCTGCCAGGCGTTGTTCGGCGGCAGGAAGCTCGACACCTTGAGCGTCGTCTGGGCCGACGCCGGCGCCATGCCGGCGAGTAGGAGCGTGATCGCGGCAACGCCGCCTGCGAGATATCTGTTCATTTCATCCTCCCGATGGTCATGAATGGCCGCCGATCGACGGCCGGGGTTGCATTCAGTCGCTTGAACTTGTCTTCCGTCTTCGCGAACCGGCCACATCGGGCCGGTCGCGTCTGCCGGTCAGGCCTCCTGGCCGATCGGATTCCTCAAGATGCCGAGCTTGTCGATTTCGACCTCGACGATATCGCCGGGCTTCATCCACAGCGGCGGATTGCGCTTGGCGCCGACACCGCCGGGCGTGCCCGTGGCGATCACGTCGCCGGCTTCCAGCCGGGTGAACGACGAGCAGTATTCGATGATGCGGGCGACGTCGAAGATCATCATGCCGAAGGTGGCGTCCTGCACGACCTCGCCATTGAGGCGGGTCTGGATCCGCAGCGGATCAAGCTCGCCGAGCTCGTCCGGCGTCATCATCCAGGGGCCGAAGGCACCCGTATCGGGAAAGTTCTTGCCCGGCGTGAACTGATGGGTATGGCGCTGGAAATCCCGGACGCTGCCGTCATTGTAGATCGAGTAGCCGGCAACATGCTCCAGCGCGTTCTCGCGGCTGATATAGCGGCCTGGCTTGGAAATGATGACCGCCAGTTCGCCTTCGTAATCGAGATCGCTCGATACCTTCGGCCGCACGATCGGCGCCATGTGGCCGATCTGGCTGTTGGCGTAGCGGGCGAAGATGGTCGGATTCTCAACGACGCTCCGGCCCGTCTCCTGGCGGTGCATCTCATAGTTCAGGCCGACACAGAGGATCTTGTCCGGGTTCGGAATGACGGCCAGCCACTCGACGTTGGATGTCGGGTAAGTCGCAGCACCGGTCTTCGCCTCGCCGACGCCTGCGAGGCCGGCGGCAACGGCCTGCTTGAGGTCCGTATAGGTTGCCTTCATCGCCTCGCCGACGTCGTGGAAGGTCTCGCCTTCGACGATGCCCCAGGTCACGCGTCCCGCGATCTTGACGGTGGAAAGTTTCATGCTCTGTCTCTCCTTGCATGCGGGCCGTCTGTTGAACCCGCGGTCTTGTTCCTGTCGCCAAGCCGCGGGTCGCGGCTTCGACGCAAATCCTTCTTCAGGCGAGCTTGCGCTTCAGCTCGCCGAGCTCCGCCACCAGATCCGCCTGCGTACGGGCGGTGGCGAAGACGTAGTGGTCCGGCCGCACCAGTGCGGCATGCGTTCCATGGCGATCGAACCATCCGGCAATCACATCGTCCTTCTCTGCCAGGGTGCCGGGCGACGCGCCGTCGGAGCCGGGTGGAACGATGGTCACGACAGCGAGGCCGATTTCATTGGCGAGCGCCGCGACATCCCGCATCGCAATGTCGCCCCTGCCGTCAACGATCAGCCGCCAGCCGGTACCGATGAGCTTGTCCAGAAGCCGCTCGCCGTCCGCCTGTCGAATGACGGGTTGGGGAAACAGCGTTCCCCGTGCCGGACAGGCTGCTGCCGCAAGCAGCCCCTCCTGCAACGGCGGAACGATCTCCTGCCGAGTGATGGTCGGCGGGGTGCCGCCGCCCTCGGCCAGAATGCGGGCGTCGCGCGCATCCGCCTCGGCCGGGTCGCGGATGCAGATCATCTCGCCGATCGCCTTGATCTTGCCGGTCAGTTCGATGACGTGGCGCTTGCGTTCGACCCCGTAGGTGTCGAGCAGGCCGTCGGACGACGTGCCGTTGATCACACGGTCGAGCTTCCAGATGAGGTTGGTGACATCGCGCAGGCCCTGGCACATGCCCTGGCCGATGAAGGGCGGCTGCTGGTGCGCGGCATCGCCGGCGATGAAGACACGGCCGTCGCGCCATTTCTCGGCGACAAGGGCGTGGAAACGATAGGCTGCGGCGCGCCAGAGCGTACCGTCATCCGGCGTCAGCCACGGGGACAGAAGCGACCAGACATTCTCCGGCTTCTCCATCTCGCGCGGGTTTTCACCCGGCAGCAGCATGATTTCCCAGCGGCGGTGATTCTTCGGCCCCATCACGAAGCTCGTCGGGCGGGCCGGATCGCAGAACTGCGCGGAGGTCTGAGGCAGCTTGGCGAGACCGGCTTCATTGACCTTGACGTCGATGACCAGCCACGGCTCGTCGAAGATCAGGTCTTCCAGGCGGAAGTCGACGAGCTGGCGAACCGTGCTGGAGGCGCCGTCACAGCCAATCAGATAATCGGCCGTCACCGACCGAACCCGGCCATCGGCAAACTTGAGCTCGGCCGAGACACCGTCGGCATCGTGCGTCAGGCCGATCAGCTCCACGCCAAGCTCGACGTCGACGCAATCGAAGCTCTCCGCGTGATGCCGCATGGCCGCTTCGACCGGCGGCTGGGTGAAGACCATGCTCGGCGTGTAACCGAGCGGATAGGGCTCCGGCACCATGTCGATGCGACGGATCAGCTGACCCTTGGCGCCAAAGTGCTGCGAGGCGGTGAACGGCGCGACATGGGGCATGACCTCCTCGGCGATCCCCATATTGTCCAGGTGACGGAGAATTTCGTGATCGAGCGCGATGGCGCGCGGCTTGTCGTAGATGTCGGCCAGCCGGTCGATGACCAGCGTGCGATGGCCGAGCTTGCCCAGAAGGCCTGCGGCAACGGCACCGGCGGGGCCGAAGCCCACAACCAGGACTGTGTAATGATCGGTTTTTGCTTTGTCGTTCGTCACGGAAAACTGCCTGCTCAAAACTGTCGTGGTGATTGGTTCATGGACCGGCGAAAGAGACGGACACCTGCGCCTTCTTGCAGTCGTCGCTCTTGGGCGGGGCGATGCCCCAGTGATCGGTGCGTCCGGGCGGCCAGACCCATTCGGACGGCCCGCGGAAGCGGTAGCTGTCGTCGACCTGCAGAACCTCGGCGGTGTATTCGATGACGACGCCGGTCGGATCGACGAAATAGGCGAAGACATTGTCGCCCGGGCCATGCCGGCCAACGCCCCAGCCGATCGGATAACCGGCATCCTTCACGCGACCCGAACCGCGCATGACGGATTCAAGGTCCGGCATCTGGAACGCGATATGGTTCAGGCCGTTGACGTCGGCCTCGGCAAGCACCACCGAATGATGGTCGCTGTTGCAGCACAGGAAGGCCATCATCTTCGACCGGTCGGTGAGGCGGAAGCCGAGAGCCGAGCGATAAAGGGCAGTCAGCGCTTCGATATCGCTGGAATTGATGTTCACATGCGCCAGCCGCAGCGGGACGTTTGGCACGATCCGTTCCGCTTTCGTCTTGTCGCCGAAGACGAATTCGAGCGTCGAGCCCTGCGGCTCCCGCACCACGAAACGCTCGCCGCCGGCCGGAGAATCGGCCGGACCCAGGGCGCGCAACAGCGTGCAGCCGGCGGCGACCAGGGTCTCTTCGAGTGTTGCCAGCGCCTCGCGCGACCGGGCACGGAAGGTTACCTTGCGCAAGAGGGGCGCGTCACCCGGCTTCAGTTCCAGCACGTGAAAATCGCTGCCGGTGGCTGCCAGAAAGACCTTGCCCTGCTCCCGGGCGACCTCTTCGAGGCCCCAGACGCGGGTGTAGAAATCGACGGATCCTTCCAGATCCGGCGTGGACAGTTCCACGCTTCTCAGTCCGGCGAGCGGAAAGTCGGACATCACGCGGCCTCCTCAAGGTTCAGAAATGCGGCGGCGTTGGCGAAGGCCAGCCGATCGCGTGAGCCCGCATCCTCGAATGCGGCCTCGATGCGGGCAAGCGGCGCACGCTCATGGAAATTGAATGGGTAATCCGTCCCGATCAAAATCCGGTTGTCGCCGAAGATCGTCGAAAGATGACGCAGGGTCGGCTCGTCATAGACGAGTGAATCGACATAGAAGCGCCGGGCCTGATCATAGGGGTCCGCCTGCAGGGCATCGGCGAGCGCCGGGAAGATCTTCCAGCCCTCCCTCAGACGCGGCAAGAGGCTCGCCAGCGTTCCGCCGCCATGGCTGAAGGCGATGCGCAGCTTCGGCAGCTTCATCAGGAGATTGGCTGTGATGCAGGATGCCGCTGCCAGTCCGATATCGGTCGGATAGGCAAGCACCTGCTGCAACTGACCGGGGCCGACGAGGCGATCCATGCCGGCCGGGCGCACGGCATGCACGAAGACGGCCGCGCCGAGCTTCTCGGCTTCCTCGAAGAAGGGCAGGAAACGCGGATCGCCGATCGGCACGCCGTTGACATTGCTGCCGATCTCGACGCCTGCAAATCCGAGCGTTTCGACGGCGCGCCACAGTTCGGCGATGGCGAGGTCGAGCGACTGGAGGGGAACGGCGGCGAGGCCCGCAAAGCGGCCCCTGCCCTCCTCCACCATGCCGGCGATCACGTCATTGATATAGCGAAGCAGGTCATCGGCCGGCCGCGGGTCCATCCAGTAGCTGAACAGTTCCGGCATCGGCGAAAGCGCCTGCACGCCGATGCCGGCCTTATCCATGTCGGCGATCCGGCGCTCGACCGACCAGCAGGCGTCGCTGACGGTCCGGTAGTTCTTTCCATCGACGACCATGGTGCGGTGGCAGCCATCGGCCGGTTGCATCGAGGGCCACGATTTCGGGACAGCGTCTCCGGCGAAGCGGGGAAAGTCAAAGGGAACGACATGCGCATGAACGTCCAGGCCGCAGCATACGCAGCTGCGACCGAAGGCAAATTTCCTGTTTTGACGCGCATTGCCGTCCACGGCCGATCCTCCCTTTCTATGCTTGGAATAAAATACAAAATAAGTTCTGTAAATATGAAATTTATAAATTTTCTATTTCTAGCGATTGATGTATATGAAATTGAGATCAACTGCACGAGACGAACATGCGCCAGGACACGATCGAGAAATCCGCGGAAGCCCCGGCCACCCGGGCGACGGGCATCTATGAACGCCTGAAGGCCGACATCCTGTCCGCGGAGCTCGAGCCCGGCCGCAAATTGCAACTGCGGTTCCTCACCGAGCACTACGGGTCCGGCCAGACGCCGATCCGCGAGGCGCTGAACCGACTGGCGAGCGAGGAACTGGTGATCGGCAAGGAGCAGCGCGGCTTCTTCGTCAAGCCGATCAGCCTTGATGAATTGCAGGAACTGACGAAGACGCGTTGCTGGGTCGAAGGGATTGCGCTGAGTGAATCGATCCAGCGGGCAACGGCGGACTGGGAAGAGGCGCTGCTGATCGCCCATCACCGGCTCGACCGGACGCCGCGCTCACTCGATCCGGAAAATTTCAAGGACAATCCCGAATGGGAGCGGCATCATCGCCGCTTCCATGCGCTGCTCATCGGCAACTGCGGCTCCAAGCCGTTGATCGGATTTTGCGAACAGCTGGCGGACCGTCTTTACCGCTACCGCGCCCTGTCGATCCGCAAGGCGTTCAGGGTCCGCAAGGTCAGCGACGAACATGTCCAGATCTTCAAGGCCGCCATCGAGAGGCGGACGGAAGACGCGGTCGCCCTCCTGCAGAACCACTATCGCCGGACGGCCGACATCATTCGCGCCGACCTCGGCGAATAAGGCCGGCGGGGTTCGCCGCCGGCCCTGTTGATCAGAACGGGTAGTGCTGCCCGGAATCCTCGATCGTCACCCAGCGCAGGTCAGTGAATTCCGCAATGCCCGCCCTGCCGCCGAAACGGCCATAGCCGGACGCCTTGACGCCGCCGAACGGCATCTGCGGCTCGTCCGAGACGGTCGGCCCGTTGATATGGCAGATACCGGACTGGATCTGGTCGGCCACACGCATCGCCCGCTGGATGTCGCGGCTGAAGACCGCCGACGACAGGCCGTATTCGGTGTCGTTTGCGACGCGGATCGCCTCCGCCTCGCCCTTGACCCGGATGACCGGTTTCACAGGCCCGAAGGATTCGTCGGAATAGATGGTCATGCCGGGGCCGACATTATCGATCACGGTCGCCTCGACGATCGCGCCATCGCGCTTGCCGCCGGCAACGATCCGCGCACCCTTGGCCGTCGCATCGGCCATGATCGCCTCCATCTTGGCGGCGGCTTCCGGCGTCACCAGCGCGCCGAGCACCACATGCTCGCGCGGGTTGCCGGCCGGAAGTGCCGCAGCGCGCGCGGCCAGCTTTTCGACGAATTCGTCGGCGATCGTCTCGTCGACGATGATCCGCTCGGTCGACATGCAGATCTGCCCCTGGTTCATGAAGGCGCCGAAGATCGCCGCATTGACGGCACCGTCGATGTCGGCGTCATCGAGGACGACGAGCGGTGCCTTGCCGCCGAGTTCGAGCAGCGACGGCTTGAGGTGCTCGCCGGCAAGCCGGCCGATGATCCGCCCGACGCGCGAGGAGCCGGTGAAATTGACGTGGCGCACGCGCGGATCGGCGATCAGCGCTTCGACGATCTCCGCCGCCTCTTCCGGCCTGTTGCTGACGACATTGAGGACACCTTCCGGAATGCCGGCCTCGGCGAAGCACTCGCCGATCAGCCGATGCGTCGCCGGGCACAGTTCGGAAGCCTTGAGGACCACCGTGTTGCCGCAGGCGATCGGCACCGCAACGGCGCGGGTTCCGAGAATGACAGGCGCGTTCCACGGCGCGATGCCCAGGCAAACGCCCTTAGGCTTCAGCACGCCCATGGCCAGCGTGTTCGGCTTGTCGGACGGTATGATCTCGCCGCCGATCTGGGTGACGAGTGACGCCGCTTCCCGGATCATGCCGGCGGCGAGCTTGACGTTGAAGCCGGCCCAGAGCCCGGTCGCTCCCGTCTCGGCAATCATGGCGGCGATAAAGTCGCCGGCCTTCGCATCCATCACGTCGGCGGCCTTCATCAGCAGCGTCCGTCGTTCGCCCGGCCCCGTTTTCGACCAGGTCTCGAAGGCCTTGGCGGCCGAAGCGACGGCGCGCCCAACGTCGGCAACGCTGGCCGCCGCCGCCGTGGTCGCGACTTCACCGGTGACCGGGTCCAGCCGGTCATAGCTCCGGCCGCCCTCGGCTGGCGACCCCTTACCGTCGATCAGCAATTCGATCTTCATGCCACAATCCTCCATTCTGTTATCGTTATTTCGGAACGCCGGTCACTGCCGCAAAGCCCGCGGCCTCGATGCCGGCAATCGCGCAGATTTCGTCATTGCCGCCGATGTCGCCGGATATGCCGACAGCGCCGACGACGGTACTGCTGTCATCCAGGATCAGCACGCCGCCCGGAGATGGTACCACCCGTCCGCCGCTGACGGTCGAAAGCACGCTGATGAATGTCGGGTTCTTTTCCGCCCGCTCCGTCAGTTCACGCGAACCGAAGCCCATGCCGAGCGATCCCCAGGCCTTGCCGAAGGCGATATCGAAACGGACGATGCCGGCGCCGTCCTCGCGCTTGTAGGCAACCAGATGACCGCCGGCGTCGAGCACAGCGACGGCCAATGGCGCGAAATTTTCCGCCCGCGCCTTTTCAAGCGCTGCGTCAATGATGGTGGTGGCTTTGGACAGGGACAACATGATCTTTTCAAACTCCATGAACTGAAATGGGCATTCGACCGGCGCAGGCAAGCCGGTCAGAGAAACATTGCGAAGATATCCCGCGAACTTGGCGGTCTGGGAACGCGGAACTGGACACTGGCGAGGTCGATCGCGCCGGGCCGCGCGAGGCAGCTTTCAAGCCAGCGCTTCATCGCCGGCCAGGGCGAGATGTCGACGCCGGCGATCGGAATGAAGTGCATGACGGCGGCGACATTGATGTCAGCCACCGTCAAGCGGTCGCCGACGATGAACTCCCGGTCTTCGAGATGCCCATCCAGAACCGAGAATGGCCGGGCCAGCTTCTTCATGGTGATCGCCTCTTCCTCTCCGTCCGGCGCGCATGGATCGAAAAGATATCGGACCGCGGACGTCAACAGAAGCGGCTTTTCGACCTCGGTCGCCACCCACAGCGACCACTGCGTCATCAAAGCGTCTTCCTTCGGCGTTTGCGGTCCGAGCAGATCGCCGTAACGACGTGCCAGGTAGAGATTGATGGCCAGCGATTCAAACAGCACGAAATCGCCGTCGACGAGTGTCGGGCATTTGCCGTTCGGATTGAGAGCGAGGAATTCCGGGGGCTTGGCATCGCCCGGCCGGAAGGCCAGCGGCTCCCGGGCATGCTCGATGCCGATCTCGTTGAGCATCCAGCTGCAGCGATTTGCGCGTGTTTTCGTCACGTCGCCATAAAGCGTGATCATCAGGGTCGTACCTTTGGAACGGGTTTCGGCACCGGACAGCGAAGCATGTCACGGCGGCAGTCGGTGCCGGCCAGGGTCCGGAGGTCTGACCGGCCCTGCCCGGCACACGAACCGCGGGAGGATAGACGATGGCGGTCTGCAGCAAGCCGCAGACCGCCGCGGGGGCTAGAAGCCGCGGTCTGATCCGAGCGCGCTGCCCGGCACCCAGATGCCGTGGAAGCCCTCATGCACACGGCAGGGGAACTTGACCACAGCAAGGGGACCCTGCGACAGCCTGCGTGCATCGAGAATGACGAGGTCGGTGCGGTTTTCCTTCCGTCGTCCGACCATGGTCATCAGGAAGCCGTCGCCCTCTTCCGCATCCGGGCTGCGCGGCACGAAGCACGGCTCTTCCGGTGACGCATCGGGGCCGGCATAGAAGAGTTCGATCTTGCCGGTCTGCTCGTCGAAATGGCCGAGGCAGGTGAAGGGAGGGCCTTTCGGTCCGGGTTCGAGCATCGGCCATTTTGCCGGATGGTTGGTGCCGAACCAGTAGTGGCGCGTGCGCCGCATCGAGAAGCGGTTGTCGACCACGGGCATTTCACCGATGTGGTTGATGAAGCGCTCGATCTTGACGTCGCTCCCTTCGCTGGAAAGGTCGACGATCCAGCGCTCGCCGAACGGCGGCATCTCGTGGGCATGGGGATTGTGAATGTCGGGAAACTGGCTGAGCCAGCCCGATTCCGTCACGAAGTGGTCGAGAACCAGACGGCTTCCGTCGTCCCAGGCGTTGAAGGTGTGGGTCTGCATGGCGATCTTCGGGGCCGTGAACCAGCGGATCGCCTTCACCCCCTGATCGCGCGGAATAACCGCGATGTATGTGCTCTTGTGGCTGTCCCAGTGCCAGTAGGCCTCGCCCTTTTCCACCCGGTCCCATTCGCAGACCATCGGGCAGATGACGAAGGCGATGTAGTTTCGCGAGACCATGAAGTCGTGGACCATCGAGCAATACGGCGCCTTGAAGCGCTCGGTGCGGGTGAACTGGCCTTCCTTGTCGATGGAGTAGACCTCGATCTCGTCGCTGGCGACGCCTTCGCAGTTATAGGCGAAAGCCACACATTCGCCGGTCACCGGATCGATCTTCGGATGGGCGGTGAAGGTGCGGCTTTTCAGCTGTCCGCCGAAATCCGTTTCGCCGCGGGTCGTCAGGTCATTCGGATCGAGCTCGTAGGGACGTCCCGCTTCTTTCAGGGCATAGAGCTTGCCGTGGTGCCACAGGACGGACGTGTTCGCGGTGTTGGCATCCTCGCCCTCGACTTCCGGGCTGTCCGTGAAGGGGTTGCGGTAAGCGCCGAACAACGCGCGGCGCGCCGAGCGTTCCAGCTCGAACTTGCGGGTGCGGACATATTTCATCGTCAGGTCCGCATGCCCGTTCTGGAAGCGCACCATGTGGACCATGCCGTCGCCGTTGAGGAAGATGTCCTTGCCGTGCAGCGGCGGATAGGCGTGGTCGGCGCTGTTGCGGATATAGATGCCTTCCAGTTCGGCCGGAATACGGCCGATCACCTCGAGGTCATGCACTTCGCCTTCGATCCGGACGGGGGCCGCGTAGCCGTTGAAGACGATGTCGTCAGGAAACTGCAGGCCGGGCCTCAAGTTGGTATGCTGGTTCATCTGAAACTCCAATATTTGAAAATCGTACAGTCTTGGGAGGACTTGAAATCAGGCGGCGACCACCGCCGCCTGTTCGGGTTGACGCGCCAATTCGCGACGGGTCATGAGCATGAACGTCACCGCCACGAGGGCAAAACAGCTGACCGCCCAGCCGAGAGCCGGATAACCGACGGTGGCGACAACGAAACCGCCGAGTGCAGGGCCTGCCGCCGATCCGAGCATCATCATTGCCGGCGTCGCGGCGACGGCACGTCCCGTCTCGTCAACCCGGCTAAGAAGGCCGAACATGAAGGTGTGGGTGAAGATCACCAGTGGCACGTAGAGCGTCGCAGGGACGGCGAAGAAGGCGAATGTCGTGGCGCCCGTCACGGAGAGGGCGAATAGCGCCTGGAGGATCGGGCCGGCGATGCCGACATTGACCGGCGCAAACTTCTTCTGCAGCACGGCGGCGAGAATGCCCGGCAACAGGTTGACGAAACCGGTGACGATCAGGACGCTCTGGATTGCGTTCCCGCCGAAATTGCGCATGTCACCGATCCGCTCCACAAAGGCAAAGACCATGGCCTGATTGAGGGCGATGCAGACGATTGTGCCGATCGTCAGCCACGCGGCCTTCGGAAGCGGCTTCTTCACGGCGGCAGCCCGCTGAGCGGCGGCGGCGACATTTGCCTGCGGAACCTCCGGGAAGAAGAGAACGGCGACGACCGCACCAAAGGCCATCGTGATGGTGAAGGCGACGAAGATGCTTGGTCCGCCGTAAGCGGCAATGATGCCCGGCAAGACGGCAAACATGATGACAGCCAGAACGCCCATCGCCACATTGGCAATGCCGAACAGACGGTGCGGGTTGGCCGATCGTCCCATGGCGCCGTGGGTTACCGAAAGCGCCGCGCCAACGCCGAGACCGGCCACGGCATGCAGCAGCATGAAATTCACGAGACTGTCCGGCGACACCGGCAGCCAGGAAGCGGTCAGGAAAGCACAGCCGGCCACACAATAGCCCAAGAAGGCGAAGACGCGGTGTTTGAGCCGCGTGAACATCGGCGCGAATATAACGCTCGAAATGACCACGGAGGCGAGAAAGGCGGTCACCGTCAGCCCGGCTTCAGGGGCGGCAAGGCCGTAAAATTTCATCAGGCTGCCGATCCACAGCGGCAAGGCCGCCAGATCGATCATGCCGGCCATGTGGCCGATGCTCAGGGTCGCTTGCCCGCCCCAACTGTTCAGTTTCGTCATTGCTTCCTCCCGGAACGCTCATCGTTCCCGTTGTCATCGCGCCGTCTCCTGTTCCCACGGCGCGGATGTCTTGCGATGGTGGCCGCGGCTCCCGGGACCCGCGGCCGTGTCACAGCGTCAGAAGTTCATCGTCAGCGTGCCGACGATGGCCTGGTTCCAGCGGCGTCCCTCCAGCCCCTGATGGCGCGTGTAGGAAATCTCGAACCGGTTGCCGTGGCCGAAGGTCCTGGATATGCCGGCGCCGAAAACCGCATAGGTCGGATCGTCGACAACGCCGTCGAGATCGTTGACGAATTCCTGCTCGATGCCGAGAAGGAGATTGGGCGACCAGCCGCCGGGCGGGACCTCCTTTTCCAGCCGCATATGCGCCCAGACCGTGCCGTAGTCCTCGGTCGAGCCGACCACGCCGGACGAAACGGCACCGAAGCTGTTGGCAGTCGCCTCGATGAAGCTGCGCTGGAACTGAACGCCGAGCACCGGGTGGAAAACCCAGTCTTCGGGGATGAACACGAAGTCGTCGTGGCGATATTGACCGATCAGCTCGGCCTGTGTGTAGAGGTGGTCGTCCCCCTGCTTGTGCTCCATGACCAGGCCGGGCCCGACATTGATCTTGAGGTCGGACTCGCCCCAGGAATATTCGGCGCGCGCGGCAACGCCCCAATGCTCGCTGAACTCGTTGAGGAAGTCGGCACGCACACCGCCAGCCGGGCGCTTGATCGATCCTGACCCCTCGATATCGAGGTCGGTGTACTCAAAGAAGCCTCCCAGCGCCCACATCGTGTCGGGGTTGGGAAAGCGCAGATACTGCAGATCGACACGGCCGGTACCGCCGTCGAGCTCGACGGGATAATTGGCCCCGTTCGAAAAAGTGCCGCGCACGCCGAGGCGGAGCGCTGACTGGCCGTCCGGCAGGCCGAACAAGAAATTCAGCGGAATGACCGTGTCCGTGGTGCCATCCTTGTAATGGCTGTTCGGCAGCCCGGAAGACTCGGCGGCGCCGATCGTGACGCGGGCCTGACCGACCCGCCATTGCGTGGAACCGAACTGGTCGCTATCGAAATACGAGCGAAGAAGACCTGCCTTCCCCAGATTGGACAACGCGATGGCGGATGCGGGCGGCTGGAAGCCCCCTTCGATTGCATCGGCGCCCAAGGCATCGGTTGCGACGAATGAAACGGCGGCAACGGCCGCCCAGTGCGAAATTCTCATATCCCCTCCCAATGGTAGATCCCGAAGAGCCGGTTGACGGGTCTTCTCGATGTCACGGCACGTTCCTCCAGTGCCGGTGGCGACAGGGAAAAATTAACGTCTGTCAAAGAAATGAAAATCAGATAATATTCATGATATCTATCAATTTGATCGATACCTATTGGGAGTTGAGAGACGCATGCGGCTGGACCGTTTCGATTTAAATCTTCTGGTTGTTCTCGATGTCCTCCTGGAAGAGCGCAATGTCACGCGCGCGAGTGAACGCCTTTGCATCGGCCAGTCCGCCACCAGCGCGGCACTCTCACGGCTACGCGACTATTTCGGGGATGCGCTTCTCGTTCAGGTGGGTCGCCGAATGGAACCGACCCCGCTGGCCCAGAGCCTGGCCGCGCCGATCCGGGACGTTCTGATGCGTGCCCGGGTTGCAGTCTCCATGCGACCCGTCTTCGATCCGGCGGAAATCGAATGCAATTTTACGATTGCCGCGTCGGACTACATGATCGACCTCGTGCTGGCCGAAACCGCCTGCAATCTGGCCCGCACGACGCCGGGCATGTGCCTCAACATGGGAAGCGTGCCGGAAGACATACAGGCCATGTTCGAGCGCGGTGCAATCGATCTGCTGATCGTGCCGGAGCAATACGCTTCCCATATGAAGCATCCGCAGGCGGAACTCTTGCAGGACGAGCATGTCTGCATGATGTGCGCGGAGGAAGCCCGCGATATCGATGTCCTGACGATGGACGACTATCTCGATCGCGGGCACGTGGCCATCAAGCTGGGCGATGACGCGAGCCTCGCCTTCGAGGAGTGGTTCCTGCCCCGCTTTGGCCGCCAGCGCCGCGTCGAGTGCACGATCGACCAGTTCAATGTCGCACCGTTACTGGTTACAGGTACCCGGCGCGTCGTCACCATTCACCGTCGTCTTGCGGAGAAAATGGCGGCGATGCATCCCGTCAAGCTGTTGCCCGCGCCTTTCGAGATGCAACCTCTTCGCGAGTTCATGGTGTGGCCACGCTATCTCGACGAGGACCCGGCCCATCGCTGGCTGCGGGAATCCATCAGGGCAACCGTCGAGCGTGCCGAAGCCGCCTGAGACGTTACGGACGGGGCGGTATGCCGCCCCCGCCGCACCTCACTTCGAAACCGGCAGAAGGAAGCCGTCGAAGAACCGCGCCAGTTCTTCATGCGCATCGAAGGGCAGGACATGGGCGACATGCTGATCGGGACGGACAAGCACGAGGCATCCCTGTTCGCGATCGATGGACCGCAGGTCGAAGATGTCGCGTCCGTCTCCGGGGCAAGCGCAGAAGATCTTCTCGTAGTCGACCAGACCGAGCCTGCCCTTTCGCGGCAGGAGGAAGGTCGGCAGAGTTTCCAGCACCAGGTCGCGGCTGTGCTGCTGGAAGACGACCCGCAGGTCGATTGCCGAGTCGATGTCGGCGCCGGACGACGTGTATTTGCGGATCGGCGAATTGGCGGAAGTGTCGAGGAATGCGCACAGCCGGCGAACAGCCGAGCCCTCTGCGGCGGGATCGCCCGACGGACTGAAGGCAAACAGCCGCCAGCGCGCATCCGCCTTGACCACATGGCCGAGTTCGATCGGCTTGGCATCGGCGAGCCGGACGACCGGCGCGGAATGAAAGCGCGCGCCGATCTCGAAGCCGGGCGCCAGCGCCTGCCAGGTCTTCTCCCCGGTCAGCAGCGACGGCGTGTAGACGACCGACATGCCCGCCGTATAGCGCCCGTGCTGGATGAAGTAGCGCTGGAACCGCGGCGCGTCGCCGCCCGCACCGGGCTCCGGCCGTTCGCTCATGATCCGCGACCATTCGCGGTCGAACTCGATCAGGTCCCGGGCTACGGCCTGGCGCTCGGCTGAATAGCTGTGCAGGATGCCCGGCGGCGAGCGGCCCTCAAGGACGGAGACAAGCTTCCAGCCAAGATTGAAGGCGTCGCCCATGGAGACGTTCATGCCCTGCCCCGCCTTCGGACTGTGGGTATGGCAGGCGTCGCCGCAGATGAAGACATGCGGCAGGCGGGTGCCGACGGCGTCTTGCGGGACGTCGTCGAACTTGTCGGTAAGCCGCTGGCCGATCTCGTAGACCGACCACCAGACCACGTCCCTGACATCGAAGGAGAACGGCTTGAAGATGCGCTGCGCCGCCGCGATCAGGTGATCGATCGTGATGTTGCGGCCGGCGACCCGCTCGCCCGCATTGAGCTTGTCGAGCTCGATGTAAAGGCGCACGAGATAGCCGCCCTCGCGCGGAATGATGATGATATTGCCCTCTTTTGCCGACTGGATCAGTGTCTTGCAGCGAATATCAGGGAAATCGGTGACGACGAGAACGTCCATGACGCCCCAGGCCTGGTTTGCGGAATCGCCCACGAGTTCGCGGCCGATGGCGCGGCGCACTGCGCTTCTCGCCCCGTCGCACCCCACCACGTAGCGGGCCCTGACCGTGCGGCGCTGCCCCTCGGCCTCACCCTCCGCCCGCTCGAGCGACACGGTGACGGGATAGTCGGCGGCCCCCGGATCGACCGTCAGATCGACGAGCTGCCAGGCATAATCCGGCTCCAGCCGCGACGGCGACTTGCGCATGATCTCGAGATACATGTCATGCACCCGTGCCTGATTGAGGATCATGTGCGGCATCTCGGAGAGACCGTCCTCGACATCCTGGATGCGGCCGTTGCGGGTGATGTGCCCAGGATTAGCGGCGTCAGGCTTCCAGAACGTGGTCTCGTTCACCCAGTACCCCTGCTTGAGGATCTTCTCGGCAAACCCGAACGCGTTGAACATTTCCATGGAGCGGCAGGAAATGCCGTCTGCCTGTCCCTTTTCCATCGGGCCGGCCCGACGCTCGACGATGCGCGTTGAAATGTCGGGAAAGGCGGACAGCTGGGCTGCAAGCGTCAAACCGGCAGGGCCTGTCCCGACGATGAGAACATCGACCGTCTCGGGCAGGTCTGCCTGCGCACCATCCCTTCCGGCCGCAGCGGCCTGAAGTTCCGGGTCGCCGGGTCGAAATCCATTGAGGTGATACTGCATCCATAGTCCTCCCTATGACGCCAATTAGTAAGTTGACTTACCATTTATCAACACCCGCCAAAGGTCAATTAAAAAAGTATGTCGACTTATCATTTTTTGCTATGAAGAGGGAAAGCCACGAGGAAGTGCGATGAACGAAGAGAGCGAAGGCGCCTTGAGCGCCATGATGCCCGGGCACCTGATCCGCCGCCTGCACCAGATATCGACCCAGGTGTTCGCCAGGAGAATTCGGGAAGCGGGGTCGGACCTGACGCCCGTCCAGTTCGCCGCGCTCGATGCCATTCACCAACAGCCGGGCGTCGATCAGGCGAGCCTTGCGCATTCCATCGCCAAGGACCGCGCGACCGTCGGCGCCGTTGTCGACCGCATGGAGCAGAAAGGGCTCCTGACGCGCGTCGTCAGCGATCAGGACAAGCGCGCCCGCGAGCTGACACTGACCGACGAAGGGCGCGAGGCGCTTAAGGCGCTGATGCCTATTGTCACCGACCTTCAGAAGGAAATCCTCGGCGGCCTGAACGAGGAGGAATACCGCCAGTTCATCGCACTCGCGGCAAAGGCCGCGTGGTCGGCCACACCGGCGGACGAAGGCTGACGATCGACGAAACGCCAATGGCCCGCCCGGGGGGACCGGACGGGCCGTCTGGCAAATGTCAGCTGCTAAGCCGTCGATCAATTCCCCTTCAGGGCCTTGACGAAGGCGCTGGCCTCAAGCCCCTGCGCATCGGCGTCGGCGATGATCTTTTCGACGGCGGCACTGCTCGCGGCATTGAACTTGGCGGCTTCATCCGGCGCCAGCGTGATGACTTCCTTGCCATCCGTGGCGGAGAAATCGGCAAGCGCCTTGTCGGCGACGGCAAGCCATGCCTTGTTGCCGTTGACAGCCGCCGTGCGGCCGGCATCCAGCACGATCTTCTGCTGATCGTCGCTCAGCTCACCGAAGCTGTCGCGGTTCATGACCAGGAAGAAATCGGACATCGTGGTGTCCATCCCTTGTGTGATGTACTTCGTGACTTCGGCCAGCTTGAACGCCTTCAGCGTCGTCGCATCGATCATCGCCCCGTCGATGACGCCGGTCTGCATCGCATTGTAGATTTCCGGCGCCGGCATCGAAACAGGCGTCGCCCCCCAGGCCTCGACGACCAGACCGGCATTGCGCGACGGCACGCGAATCTTCAGGCCCTTCAGGTCGTCCAGGCTGCGGATCGGCTTTTCGGCCGTAAACAAGAGGTTCGGTGCATTGTTCCAGAGGCCCAGCAGGACCACGCGCTTGTACTCGGCCGACAGCTTGTCGAGATTGGCAAGTATACGCTCCGTCCCGTTTTCGGCGGTGATGACGCCCGGCAGTTCGGCCAGCAGCGTCTTGGGGAAGTTGGCAGCCGTATAGCCCGGCAGACCGAAGGCGATGTCGGCGACGCCCTCAAGCGCCCGGTTGTACTGCTCGGCCGGACCGGGACCGATCTCGCCGCCCATGTAGAGCGTCACCGTCACCGCGCCGCCGGTCTTGTCGGCTATGGTGGCCGCAAAGGGCTTGTAGGTGGAATCGACCACGAAATGGGTCGGCGGCTGGAAGTCGGCCAGCTTGAGATCTTCGGCGGATGCAAAGGATGCAGCCAGCGTGAACGTCGCTGCAAGGGCAGCCGTGAGTGTCTTCAGTTTCATCCCGTATTCCTCCGTTTGTGGATGATTGAATGCTGCCAGACCGGCACTGCGGGGTCTGGTCTTTGACCTGGCGTTTCCGCCCTGTCAGCATGCGAAAACATGATCGAACTGCCTGACATGCCGCTCACCCGAACATCGTGTTGGGCAGGAACAGCGCAATCCCGGGTATCGCGATGATCAGCAGCAGGCCGACGATCATGGCGAGAAGGAACGGCGCGACGCCGCGGAAGATGGTTGTCAGCGGCACGTCCCCGGCGACGGCGCGGACGACGAAGACGTTGAGCCCGACGGGCGGCGTGATCATGCCCATTTCGATGACGATCACCGCGACGACGCCGAACCAGACCGGATCGAAGCCGAGCGCCGTGATGACCGGAAAGACGATCGGGATCGTGATGACGAGCATGGACAGCCCGTCCATGAACATGCCGAGCACGATGTAGGCGAAGATGATGACGAAGAGCGTGCCGTATGCGCCGAGGCCCAGCGCACCGAGACCCTCGCCAAGCGTTGATGGGATGCGGGTGACCGCAAAGAACGGATTGAGCACATTGGCGCCGATCACGATGGCATAGAGCATGGCCGAGGTGCTGAGCGTACTCATCACCGCGTCGCGGAAATCCTTGAACGACAGGCGCCGCTTGATGACGGCCAGCAGGATCACCAGCGCCGCCCCGACACCGGAGGCTTCGACGGGTGTGAATATGCCCACATAGATGCCGCCGATGGAGAGCACGATAACGAGAAGAAGCGGCGCGGCCTGCCCGAAGATCCGGAAACGGTCGGCCAGCGCCACGGGTTCGCCGCGCGGGCCCGCCTTCGGATCGAAATACGAGATCAGCCAGACCACCGCCATGAACAGCGCCGTCAGCAGCAGCCCGGGCACGACGCCGGCCATGAACAGGCGGCCGATCGATTCCTCGGTGAGGATGGCGTAGAGAACGAATCCGGTCGAAGGCGGTATAAGAAAGCCGAGCGTACCGCCCGCCGCGATCGCGCCGGTAGAGAGACCGGGGGCGTAGCCCAGCCGGCGCATTTCCGGCAGCGCCACCTTGCCGAGTGTCACGGCGGTGGCGACGGAAGAGCCGGAAACGGCGGCGAAGACGGCGCAGCCCAGCACCGACGCGGACGCCAGCCCGCCCCGGAAGCGGCCGACCCAGGCAAAGGCCGCATCGTAGAGGCCGCGACTGAAGCCCGCCGCAGACGAAACGTTGCCCAAGAGCACGAACATCGGCACGACGATGAGATTGTAGTTGGATATGGCCGAGTAGCTTTCCGTCAGCAGGACGCCGCCGGCGCTGCGCGACCCTTCCAGAACCCAGTAGCCGCCGAAACCGACGATCAGCATGGAGAAGGCAACCGGGACACGCACGATGAGAAGCGCAAACAGGCAGGCGATGCCCACGAAGCCGGCGACGAAAGGCGTCATCACTTTGCCCCCTTCACGATAAGGACAACCAGCTGCACGGCAAAGGTAAGCACGCACAGCGCGGCCCCGGCAGCGAGGATGGCGTAGAACGGCCAGATCGGCATGCGCAGCATGTTGGTCGCATCGCCCCACTCCAGGGCGTCGAGCGCCTTGAGGACCGCGCGCTGCGCCAGGATGGCCATCACGAAGCCCGAGAGGCAGTAGGCGACGATGTCGCCGATGAACCGGCCCCAGCGGCCGAGAATGCGTTCGAAGACATCGACGGCAACATGGTCGCGCTTTGCGGTACAGTAGGGAAGCGATGCCATGATCAGGGCGACGGCGGTCAATTGCACGAATTCGTTGACGCCGAGGATCGGAATGCCCAGGACGTAGCGCATAACGACGCCCACCGTGACGATGGCGACGATCGCCAGCAGGCAGATGGCGCCGACCAGCGCCAGATAGAAGGTTGCCCTCTCGAACCGGGCCGACCAGATATCAATGGTGTCACGCATCGATTTGCGAAGCTCCCACGCTGACGGCCTCGCGAAGGCCCCGGTCGAAGGGCCCGCTTGAGCCTTCAACTAGGCGGCAGGTCCATGCCTCTGTCAGCAGGTTCAAAAACGCCGTTGTCATTCGACCTCCCATTCAAATTGCGCACGGAGCGCAATCGTCCTCTTGATTTCAGACTATTGGAAAAAGGGCCCGGCAAGCCAATTCAAAGGCGGCGACCCTGGATTAGTTGACGCTATAGCGTTTCGTCTTCCACGCTTTCGCGCAGCAACGATAGGAGCAGTTCCTGCGCCTTGGTCGGCGCCCAGCTGGCGCGGTAGGTCAGACCGATCTGCCGCGCCTGCCAGTCGGCCTTGACCTTGACTTCCGTGACCAGCCCTTTGGATATTTCCGCACGCGCCTGCGCGCTGGAGATGCAGCCGAGATGTTCGCTGTTGTCGAGGACTTCCCGCATGAACAGGATGGAGCCAGCCTCGATGATGCTTTCCGGCTGACCGACCCCGGCGAAGAAGGCGTCGAACTGGTCGCGGGCGGGCGTGCCCTGACGGGGAACCACCCAGGCGCATTCCTTCAGTTCCGCGAGGCTCACATCGTCGCGGCCGGCCAGCGGATGGTGATTGCCGGCCAGCACCGTGAGCTTGTCGGAAAACAACGGCTCCTGGACGATGTCGCCGATCGGCGCCGGCACCCGCAGCGCCCCGACGATCATGTCGATTTCGCCGCGCCGCAGCCCGCCCAGCAATTCGTCGTAGAGCCCATCCATGATCAGCACCGCATGATGCGGACGCTGCTGGCGGAAGCGGACCAGCGTGCGCGGCAACAGCACGGAGCGCGACAGCGGCAACGCGCCGATGACGATGCGGCCCGCCTCCCCGCCGTCAAGTTCGGCGAGGTCCGATTCCAGCTGGTCCAGTTCGCGGAAGGCGAGCATGACCGCCTGGACGAGCGTCCGCGTCGCGCGTCCGGCAATCAGGCCGAACGCGGTCCGCTCGAACAAGTTGCGGCCGGCCTCCTGCTCGAGTTGCGAGATCGCCCGATGGACGGTGGGTTGTGCGAGACCCAGCCTGCGTGCGGCGAGCGTGAAATTCTCGGTCTCGTGTACCGCGACCAGTCCCTGCAGCTGCGCCGTGGTGGCGGTCAGCCGCAGCCGGGGCGAGATATCGGAGAGTGCCGGATCGAGGAGCGCGAAGGCGCGCCGCACCCGGTTGGCCAGCACCTCTCCGCGCGGCGTGACAAAGAACCCCTGCCGGGTGCGGTCGAAGAGCGGACCGCCAGCCTCGTTCTCCAGCTTGCCGATCGCCTGCGTGACTGCGGGCTGCGATACATGGCAGGCCTCCGCGGACTGGGTCAGCGAACCGGTGCTGGCGACCCACAGATAGAGACGAAGATGGCGGAGATTGCGCGAAATCACATGCGGTCCAGCACTGTCTGGAGGCGGGCGCCGAGGTCGGCGGGTCCCGGATCTGCGTGCAGCCCGCCGATCTCATCCTGCCATTTTGCCGTCGCCGCACTCATGCCACCGGAAAGTCCGAGTTCCTGGATCGTCAGTGTCACCTCCCGCATTTCCGCTGCGCGCCGCAGGCCGTGCACCATCATCCGTTCGAGGTTATAGGCGCCGCGGCGACGCCATTCGAGTGCCGGATCGGAGGCCTCGAGCGAGCCGATGACGCTGTCTTCGACGCCGGCCCGCCTTGCGGCGAGGAAACATTCCGCCGTCAGCGCTTCAATGCCCTTGACCATCACCGAACGGATCATCTTGATCGAGGACGCCTGCCCCACTTCGCTTCCGGCTATCTCCGGGCGCATGTCGAGCGATTTCAGCGCGGCGACCGCCTGCTGCGCATGCGGACCGGAGACCAGCATCGGCACGTGATGACGCTTGGGGTGAACAGGCGCCATGACCGCCACGTCAACATAGCGACCGCCGGCCATCTCGATGATCTCGGCCGCGCGGCGCTTCGTGCCCGGCGCGCAGGAATTGCAATCGAACCAGAAACTGCCGTGAGCAATGCCGGCGGCAGCCGCGCTCGCGGCGGCCAGCGCCTGATCGGCGGTCACCACGCTGAAGACCGCGTCGACGCCGTCCAGCGCCTGCTGACGCGTGTCGAAGCCGCAAACCTCATGAGACTGATAGCGCGCCTTCATCGCAGCGCCGGCATCGATATCGAACGCGTTGATCTTCAGGGGACGCCGCTCTCCCCAGCCGCTGACGAACGCCATGGCGGCCTCACCAAAACCGATGAATGCGAGCTGTTCAATCTTGCCGGAATTGCTTTTCATGTCGATCTCCAACCATGCCCGCAGAGTGGCAAACGGTATCCGGCTTTGCCAGTCGTCATAGCATGAACTTATGCAGGAGCACAGGCTTTCGAATTGTCTGGACAGGGGGCGGCATGGAATGTCTCAGGCAACGAAACCCAAGGAGTGAATACATGTCCGCCAAGAAAACCGCCCTCGTGATTTCTGCCCATGCCGCGGATTTCGTCTGGCGCTGCGGCGGCGCCATCGCCCTTCACGCGTCCATGGGTTATGAGGTGACGGTCGCCTGCCTGTCGTTCGGGGAGCGCGGTGAATCCGCCAAACTCTGGAAGCAGCCGGGCATGACGCTGGATGTCGTCAAGCAGGCACGGCGCGCGGAAGCGGAGAAGGCCGCGGAAGCGCTCGGCGTCCACGATCTCGTCTGCCTCGACCTCGGCGACTATCCGCTGGAGCTTTCCCGCGACGACAAGAACCGCTTGGTCGACGTGATCCGCAAGGTGCAGCCTTCCTTCATGCTGTCGCATTCGCAATACGACCCCTACAACACCGACCACATGTACGCCACGCAGGTGGCGCTCGAATGCCGGATGATCGCCCAGGCCTGGGGCCACAATCCGGGGGAAAAGGTACTCGGCGCGCCACAGCTCTACCTGTTCGAACCGCACCAGACCGAGCAGATGGGGTGGAAGCCGGACACCTTCCTCGACATCACCCCGGTCTGGGAGAAGAAGCGGGCCGCGATCGAATGCATGGAAGGCCAGGAGCATCTGTGGGAATACTACACCCGCGTTGCCATCAATCGCGCCAACCACTTCAAGCGCAATTCGGGCGGCCAGTCGGGCGGGCGCGACTGCAAGTATGCCGAGGGCTTCCAGTCCATCTTCCCGCGTACGGTCGACGAACTCTGAGCGAACCTTCGGGAGGATTGAGATGACGGAACCCTGCTTTGATCTTGCCCATCTCGCCCATGTCGAGATGTACACCGACCGCTTCGAGGACAGTCTCGATTTCTTCACACGCATCTACGGGCTGAAGCTGTCCGGAATGGACGAGACCTCAGCCTATCTGCGCGCCTGGGACGACTACGAATTCCATTCACTGAAGCTCACACGCCACCACACCACCGGCGTCGGCCACATCGCCTATCGCGCCTCGTCCGAGGCCGCCCTCATGCGCCGCGTCAAGGCGATCGAGGAGAGCGGATACAAGGTGATCGGCTGGGTCGAGGGCGACCGTGGCCACGGCAAGGCTTTCCGCTTCGAGGATCCGTTCGGCCATGTCTTCGAGATCTACTGGGACACCGTCTGGTACGAGGCACAGGAAGACGCGGAGAAGGCGGCGCTGAAAAACACCGCATCCGCCTTCACCGGGGCTGCGCCACGCCGGATCGACCACCTCAATCTCCTGAGCGAGGACGTGAGCGAATTCCGCGCCTTCATGGAAACCTGCCTCGGCAGCCGTGTCACCGAAATGATCCAGCTCGACAATGGCCGTCTCGGCGGCTGCTGGTTCACGATCAACAACAAGACCTATGATCTCGCCTGCACCGAAGAGCATGGCGGCGGCCAGGGACGGCTACACCATGTCACCTATGCGACCGACCAGCGCGAGGACATATTGCGCGCCGCCGACATCTTCCTGCAGAACGGCGTTCACATCGAAACGGGTCCGCACAAGCATGCGGTTCAGGGCACGTTCTTCCTCTACGTCTGGGAGCCGGCGGGCAATCGTGTCGAGCTCGCCAATTCCGGCGCGCGCCTCATTCTCGCTCCCGACTGGCAGCCGGTCGTCTGGACCGAGAAGGACCGCAAGAAGGGCCAGGCCTGGGGCCTGAAGACCATCGAGACATTCCATACGCACGGCACGCCGCCCGTTGAAACGAAGGGACACTGACATGGCCGTCGTCGTTCAGAACATCGCGCGCGCCGATCAGGCGATCATCGACCGGCTAGCGGCTGCAGGCGTCGCCACCGTCCATGAAGCCCAAGGCCGCAAGGGCATGCTGTCGAGCTATATGCGGCCGATCTATGCCGGCGCGCAGATCGCCGGTTCTGCCGTCACCATATCCGCGCCTCCGGGCGACAACTGGATGTTGCATGTGGCGATCGAACAGTTGAAGCCCGGGGATATTCTCGTGCTGGCGCCGACCTCACCGTGCGACAACGGCTATTTCGGCGACCTGCTGGCAACATCCGCCATGGCGCGCGGCTGCCGTGGCCTCGTCATCGACGCCGGCGTTCGCGACATCCGCGACCTGACCGCGATGGGCTTTCCAGTCTGGTCGAAGGCGATCTCGGCGCAGGGCACGGTCAAGGAAACGCTGGGTTCGGTCAACGTCCCGGTCGTCTGCGCCGGCGCTCAGATTGAAGCCGGCGACATCATCGTTGCCGACGATGACGGCGTCTGCGTCGTTCGGCGCGAGGAAGCTGCCGCCGTGCTGGCCGCCGCCGAAAAGCGGCTGGCGGCAGAAGAAGCCAAACGCAAACGGCTGGCGGCCGGCGAACTCGGGCTCGACATCTACGACATGCGCCCGCGGCTCGCCGAGAAGGGCCTGAAATATGTCTGACGGCGGCATCCCCTGCTTGTGGATGCGGGGCGGCACCTCCAAGGGCGCCTATTTCCTCGCCCGGGACCTGCCATCCGATCCAGAGGTGCGAAACAACCTTCTTCTGAAGATCATGGGTTCACCCGACCCCCGGCAGATCGACGGCATCGGCGGCGCCGATCCGCTCACCTCCAAGGTCGCCGTCCTGTCACCGCCAAGCCGGCTGGACGCGGATGTCGACTATCTCTTCCTTCAGGTTTTCGTCGACAAGGCGCTGGTCAGTGATGCCCAGGGCTGCGGCAATATCCTCGCCGGCGTCGGCCCGGCGGCCATCGAACGCGGACTTGTCGCGGCCACCGGCGAGGAAACGCAGGTGCGCATCCACATGGTCAACAGCGGCGAGATCGCGCTCGCCCGCATCCAGACACCCGGCGGCAAGGTCAGTTATGCCGGCAGCACCGAAATTGCCGGCGTGCCCGGTACCCATGCGGCAGTCCCCCTGCTCTTCCTCAACATCGCCGGCTCCATGTGCGGCTCGCTGCTGCCGACCGGCAACGCCTTCGACGTAATTGACGGCGTCGACTGCACGCTGATTGACAATGGCATGCCATGCGTGATCATGCGTGCCGCCGATTTTGGCCTGTCCGGCAAGGAGGCGCGCGAAGATCTTGAAGCCATGACCGACATCAAGGACCGGATCGAGGCCATCCGCCTGAAGGCCGGACCGATGATGAACCTTGGCGATGTCGAGAAGGCTTCCGTCCCGAAGATGACGCTGGTGTCTGCGCCGTACCAGGGCGGCGCGATTGCCACGCGTAGCTTCATCCCCCATCGCGTCCATGCCTCGGTCGGCGTCTTCGCCGCCATCACCGTGGCGACGGCGACGCGGATCGCCGGAAGCCCGGCGGCCGAACTATGCCAGCCGCCTGCCGACGGGCGCTACCGCGTCGAACATCCGACCGGCGACATGGAGGTCTTCCTCGACATTGCCGAAGATGGCGCGATCCGCGGCGCCGGCAATGTCCGCACCGCCCGCAAGCTCTTTGACGGCCGGGTCTTCGCCTAGTCGCGACGCCCGATACAGCGAACAGGGACGGCGTTTCGCGGCTTCCCCGCTGTCATAAAGCGCCTCCGTATCGCGGTGTTGGCACCGGTTCCCCGCGTGCCGCCCAATTCTTCACACCTGCCATTCCTGCCCGCCATCGTTCTCGTCGCTCGACTTCAGACGCGGTGTTTCGACGCCTGTCCGGCAGTGCCTTTCGCAATCCTCCCGAAGCACGCTTGACATCTTTCCCATTTCACGTTTTGGTAAGATGTCAGACCAATTCAGACGGTCACAGGGGCAGGTAGAATGTCGGGAGAGGACAGGGTGGAGAGACCGCGGATGGCGCCGCTGGCCCCGATCGACCGTGGCCAGCAGGTCAGCGACGCGCTCGCCAACTACATTTCCGACGAGAACCTGAAGGCCGGCGACCGCCTGCCCGCCGAGCGCGAACTCATGGATGCGCTGGGCGTCGGACGCTCGACGATCCGCGAAGTCATCGGCCGCTTCCAGGCGCTCGGCGTGATGGAAACCCGCAAGGGCAGCGGCACCTACCTCCTGAAGCCGATCAGCAGCGGCACCATCCACATGCCGCTGACGCTCAACGCTATCGACCTGCGCGACGCGCTGATGCAGACGCTGGAGGTCCGGCGCGGTCTCGAAGTCGAAGCCGCCACGGTCGCCGCGCGCCGCCGTACCGCCGAGGATGTGAAGACCATCGAGGAGAAGCTCGACGCGATGGAGCACGTGCACTTGTCAAAGGGCACGTCCGGCCCGGAAGACCTGGCCTTTCACCTCGCGATCTACGATGCCACGCACAACCCGCTTTTCCGCCAGCTTCTGGAGCAGATGCGCGAAGCTTTCGAGCGCTTCTGGTCCAAGCCCTTCGACCGGCCGGACTTTGCCCGGCGGTCCTTTCCCTATCACCGAACACTTTTCAACGCGATCGCCGCCCAGGACACGGAAGCGGCGCGGCGCGAAACACTCAAGATTCTCGACGTCGTCGAGGAAGACATCAAGGAAATGTCCCGATGAACAACGGCCTGGACCCGTTTGAAGCCTTTTCGCTGATCACCGCCCATGACGAGGCCAATGCCTTCGAGGCGGTCGTGCCGCCGATCGTCCAGACGTCGCTGTTCACCTTCTCAAGCTATGACGAGATGGTTTCGACCTATCGCGGCGAAAAGGTTCGCCCCGTCTATTCGCGCGGCCTCAACCCGACCGTCCGCATCTTCGAGGAAATGCTGGCCAGACTGGAAGGCGGCGAAGATGCACTCGGCTTTGCCAGCGGCATGGCGGCGATTTCATCGTCGGTCCTCGCCTTCGTCGAACCCGGCGACCGGATCGTCGCCGTCCGTCACGTCTATCCGGATGCCTTCCGCCTGTTCGGCACGATCCTGAAGCGGATGAAGATCGAGGTCACCTATGTCGACGGCCGCGACGAGGAGGCGGTCGCCAGGGCCCTGCCCGGTGCCAAGCTGCTCTATCTCGAAAGCCCGACGAGCTGGATCATGGAAGCCCATGACGTCGGCGCGCTGGCGGCACTTGCCAAAAGGCACGGCGTCGTCTCGGTGATCGACAACAGCTGGGCGAGCCCGGTCTTCCAGCAGCCGCTGACGCTCGGCGTCGATCTCGTCCTGCATTCGGCATCGAAATATCTCGGCGGCCACAGCGATGTTGTCGCCGGCGTCGTCGCCGGATCGAAGGTCCTGGTCGACCGCATTCGCGGCGAAAGCCTGCCCTATCTCGGCGGCAAGCTGTCGCCGTTCGACGCCTGGCTGCTGGTCCGCGGCATGCGCACCCTGCCGATCCGAATGAAGGCGCATGAAGCCTCCGCACTGGAGATCGCCCGTCGCCTGCAGGCGCTGGACATCGTCGACAAGGTCTTCCACCCGGCGCTCGCCAACCGTCTGCCGCCCGGCCTCAAGGGAACCTCCGGCCTGTTCTCGTTCACGTTCAGGGAAGGCATAGACATCCGCGCCTTCTGCGACCGGCTGAAGCTCTTCAAGCTCGGCGTCAGCTGGGGTGGCCACGAAAGCCTGATCGTGCCCGGCGAAGTCGTGCTCCAGCAGAAAGCCCAGCCCAATTCCGCGCAGACCTTCGGGATCGATGCGCGCTCCATCCGTCTCCATGTCGGCCTCGAAGGAACCGAGGCGCTGTGGAGCGATCTGGAGGCGGCGATCGCCGCTTCCCAGGACTGACAGAAGCAACCGCAGCCCGAACCACAAAAGGGGGAACGAAGATGAAAAGACTGATTACCGCAGCAATGATGGCCACGATGATGGCCGGCACCGCGCTCGCCGATACGACGCTGAAGCTGGTCGAAGTGATCACCAGCCCGGAACGCACCGAGACGCTGAAGTCCATTGTCGCCAAGTTCGAGGAAGCCAATCCGGGCACCAAGGTCGAGATCGTCTCGCTGCCCTGGGGCGAAGCCTTCCAGAAGTTCGCCACCATGGTTTCTGCCGGCGACGTGCCGGACGTGATGGAAATGCCGGACACCTGGCTTTCGCTCTATGCCAATAACGGCATGCTTGAAAGCCTAGAGCCCTATCTCGAGAAGTGGGAAACGACGCCCGACCTCTCCGACCGCGCCCTGGAACTCGGCCGCGACGTCAAGGACACGGCCTACATGCTGCCCTACGGCTTCTATCTGCGCGCCATGTTCTACAACAAGAAGCTGCTCGCCGAAGCCGGCATCACCGAACCGCCGAAGACGATGGACGAGTTCCTGGAAGACTCCAAGAAGGTCTCCGCCCTTCCCGGCAAGTACGGCTACTGCCTGCGCGGCGGGCCGGGCGGTCTCAATGGCTGGGTGATGTTCGGCGCATCGATGGCCGGCTCCAACAAGTTCTTCAATGAAGACGGCACCTCGACCTTCAACTCCGAGGGCTGGACCAAGGGCCTGACCTGGCTGATCGATCTCTACAAGAACGGCTACGCGCCGAAGGATTCGGTCAACTGGGGCTTCAACGAGATCGTTGCCGGCTTCTATTCCGGCACCTGCGCCTTCCTCGACCAGGATCCGGATGCCCTGATCGCCATTGCCGAGCGCATGAAGCCGGAAGACTTCGGCGTCACCACCATGCCGAAGGGTCCGGACGGCAAGACCTTCCCGACCATCGGTTACGCCGGCTGGTCGATGATGGCCTCGAGCGAGCACAAGGATCTCGCCTGGAAGCTGATCGCCACGCTCGAAGGACCGGAAGGCAACATCGCCTGGAACAAGCGTACCGGCGCCCTGCCCGCTCTGAAGTCGGCCGAGAAGGATCCGTTCTACGCGAACGATCAGTTCAAGGGCTGGTTCGAGGAGCTGGGCGACAAGGACGCTATTCCGACGACCATGCCGACCTATCTTGAAGAGTTCGCCTACTTCAAGGATTCGCTCGTCATCAAGACGTCCCAGGAAGCGCTTCTCGGCGACATCACGCCGGAAGACCTTGCAAACCAGTGGGCAGACTACCTGACCAAGGCTCAGCAGAAGTTCCTGGCAAGCAAGAAGTAAGCCTCTGCATCCGGGCGGGGACGATGTTCCCCGCCCGTTTTCCTATGACAGACACACCAGAGACCAGATAGTTCATGACCAGCTACGCATCACCGCAAAACCGGTTGCCTCTCCGGCGCCGGATGGCCATCGCGACGGAGCCCTATCTCTACAGCGCGCCGGCGCTGATCCTGATCGTCGCCGTCATGCTGGTGCCGCTGGTGCTCGGCATTTCCTACGCGTTCCGCGACGTCCAGCTCCTCAATCCGTTTTCCGGCGGCTTCATCGGGCTCGATCATTTCCGCGAACTCGCCCACGACCAGTCCTTCTACCGCGCGCTGAAGAACACGCTCTGGTGGACCGGCGCCTCGGTCTTCTTCCAGTTCCTGTTCGGCCTGATCCTCGCGCTCCTGCTCGACAAGCCCTTCGTCGGTCGCGGCATCGTCCAGGCCCTCGTCTTCCTGCCCTGGGCCGTGCCGACGTTCCTGGCCGGCCTCAACTGGGCGTGGATGTTCAATCCGGTCATCGGCCCGATCCCGCACTGGCTCTATGCGCTGGGCCTGCTCGATCAGCCGAACAACATTCTCTCCGACCCCAATCTCGCCATGTGGGGTCCGATCATCGCCAATGTCTGGTGGGGCATTCCCTTCTTCGCCATCACCCTGCTCGCCGCCCTTCAGGCGATCCCGCGCGACCTCTACGAGGCTGCCGCAATCGATGGCGCGAGCCCGACGCAGCGCTTTCTCTCCATCACGCTGCCCTTCCTCGCCCCGACGATTGCCATCACCGTCCTGTTGCGCACCGTCTGGATCGCCAACTTTGCCGATCTCATCGTGGTCATGACCAATGGCGGCCCCGCCGACCGCACCCAGATTGTTGCGAGCTACATCTTCACCCAGGCCTTCAAGCGTCTCGACTTCGGCTACGCCTCGGCAATCGCACTCGTTCTCCTGGCGCTGCTGCTCGCCTATTCGATGCTGATCGTGCTTCTGCGCCAGACGCTCTTGAACAAGGATTGATCCCATGCGCGCCCGCCGTATCCCACTCATCATCGCGCACCGCCTGGCGATCCTCTGCTACATCGTCTTCGCGCTCTTCCCGCTGTTCTGGCTCCTGAAGGTGGCCGTCACGCCGAACGACCTGCTTTATACCGAAGGCGTCCGGATGTGGCCCTCGCATGCGACGCTCGACCACTTCGCCTTCGTGATTGCCCACAGCGCCTTCCCGACCTTTTTCCGCAACAGCGTCATCGTCGCCGGCTCCACCGCCTTCGCCGTCACCATCCTCGCCTCGCTGTCGGGATACGCGCTGTCGCGCTTCACGTTCCGGGCCAAGTACTGGATCGTGGCGCTCATGCTGATCACGCAGATGTTTCCGCTGGTCATGCTGGTCGCGCCGATCTTCAAGATGCTCTCGCCGCTCGGCCTGACCAACAGCCTCACCGGCCTGGTGATCGTCTATACCGCATTCAACGTGCCGTTCGCGACCTTCCTCATGCAGTCCTTCTTCGACGGCATTCCGAAGGATCTCGAGGAGGCGGCGATGATCGACGGCGCCACGCAGTTCATGGCCTTCCGGCAGATCATCCTGCCGCTGACGCTGCCCGGCATTGCCGCCACGCTCGGTTTTGTCTTCACCGCCGCCTGGAGCGAGCTGCTCTTCGCGCTGATGCTGATCTCCGGCAACGATGCCGCGACCTTCCCGGTAGGACTTCTGACCTTCGTTTCCAAATTCTCCGTGGATTTCGGACAGATGATGGCGGCGGGCGTGCTTGCGCTCATCCCGGCCTGCCTCTTCTTCCTGATGATCCAGCGATACCTCGTACAGGGCCTGACGGCCGGCGCCGTCAAAGGCTGAAAGGACACCCCATGGCTTCCATCGATATTCAAGGCGTTCGCAAGAGCTACGGCGACTTTCCGGTCCTGCACGGCGTCGATCTCGACATCAGGGACGGCGAGTTCATCGTGCTGGTCGGTCCGTCCGGCTGCGGCAAGTCCACGCTGTTGCGCATGATCGCCGGGCTGGAGGATATTTCCAGCGGCGACATCCGCATCGCCGACCGGCGCGTCAACGACCTGCCGCCGAAGGACCGCGACATCGCCATGGTCTTCCAGTCTTATGCGCTCTATCCGCACATGACGGTCGCCGACAACATGAGCTACAGCCTGCGACTGCGGAAGACGGCCAAGGAGAAGATCGCCGATGCGGTGCACGGCGCCGCCTCCAAGCTTGGCCTCGACCCGCTGCTCGAACGTCGCCCGAAGGCGCTTTCCGGCGGCCAGCGTCAGCGCGTCGCCATGGGCCGCGCCATCGTACGCCAGCCGAAAGCCTTCCTGTTCGACGAACCGCTGTCCAACCTCGATGCCCGCCTGCGCGAGCAGATGCGCGCCGAAATCAAGAAGCTTCACGGCGATCTCGGCGCCACCTCGATCTACGTGACGCACGACCAGATCGAGGCGATGACGCTCGCCGACCGCATCGTCGCCATGCATGGCGGCATCGTGCAGCAGGTCGGCTCGCCGCTCGAACTCTACGACCGGCCGGCCAATCTCTTCGTCGCCGGTTTCATCGGTTCGCCGGGGATGAACTTCCTTCAGGGACATTACCATGTGAGCGGCAGCGAGGCGGAATTCCGGCTCGCCGACGGCACGATGGTTCCCGTCCGGGCCCGCCAGGGCATCGCGAACGGGTCGGAGGCGACGCTCGGCATCCGTCCCGAACACGTGGTGATTTCAGATAACGGACGCTGGAGCGCCGAGGTGGAACTCGTCGAGCCGACGGGCTTCGGCATCATCGTGCACCTCGTGCTGCACGGCCAGCGCTTCAAGGTCTTCACGCTCGATCGCGCCGCACTCAGCCTGCCGCCGACAATCCATGTCGACTTCCCCACCGAGCACCTCCACGTCTTCGACGCCGAAGGTCGGCGGACGGACTGATCACGCAACCGGTAGCGGCGGCAGCAGTGGCAGGGCCATCTACAGTCTCAGCCCTGTCTGCGCATCGAAGAGGTGCATCTGCGCCGCATCGAATGCGACGCCGACCTTATCTCCGGGGCACACATCGGTGCGGCCGTTGACTACGAGATTGAAATCCTCTGTGCCGTCGGCGGCGAGATAAGTGCTGGAGCCGGTGTTTTCGACCGATCCCACCGGGAATGCCAGCATGGCTTCATCGCCCGATGCGAGACGCATATGCTCGGGCCTGAGCCCGACGGTGACGTCGCGCCCGGCCGGCAGCTCAGTGGCAACCGCGATCGTCTGCGCACCCCCGAGGTCAAGAACAAGCGACTTGCCGTCCGTCCCGACCCTGGCATCGACGAAGTTCATCGCCGGCGAGCCGATGAAGCCGGCCACGAACCGGTTGACCGGTCGGTCGTAGAGTTCGAGCGGCGAACCCTGCTGCTCGATGACACCGGCACGCATGACCACCACATGGTCGGCCATGGTCATGGCTTCGATCTGGTCGTGCGTGACGTAGACGGACGTGGCACCCAGCCGGTTGTGCAGGGCTCGGATCTCCTTGCGCATCTGCACCCGGAGAGCCGCGTCGAGATTGGACAGCGGCTCGTCGAACAGGAAGGCCTTCGGATTGCGGATGATGGCGCGGCCCATGGCGACGCGCTGACGCTGGCCACCAGAAAGCTCGCGCGGATATCGCTTGAGGAGGTCGGAGAGACCGGTAGAGGCGGCAACCTCTGCGGCGCGCCGGCGCCGGTCCGCCTTGGACACCTTCTTCCAGCGCAGGGAGTAGGTGAGATTGTCCTCGACGGTCATATGCGGATAGAGCGCATAGGATTGGAACACCATGGCCACGTCGCGCTTGCGCGGCGGGACATTCGTGACATCGGCGTGCTCGATGCTGATGTCACCGGAAGAAATGCTCTCCAGCCCGGCCAGAGTGCGCAGGAGCGTCGACTTCCCGCAGCCGGACGGACCGACAAGCGCGACGAAGCTCCCCTTCTTGATGTCGAGGTCGATGGTCTTCAGCGCATGATAAGCGCCGTAGAATTTCTCGAGTTTTCGGATCTCGATCTGTGATGTCATTTCAGGGCTCCCGAGGTCAGGCCGGAGACGATGCGCCGTTGCAGGATGACGAAGATGGCGAGGATCGGTGTCACGTAGATCGCCGAATAGGCCATGATCGAACTCCAGTCGGAGGAGTTCGGGCCGAGGAACGCGCTGAGGCCGACGCTTGCGGGCTGGAACAACGGATCCTGGATAATGGATTTGGAGTAGATGTATTCGCCGAACGCCTGCATGAAGGTAAGAATTGCGCAGACGAGGATGCCATTGCGGGCAAGGGGCAGGACGATGAAGAAGAAGGCCCCGACCCGCGAATTGCCGTCGACCAGAGCCGATTCCTCCAGTTCGCGCGGCACGCTCATGAAGGTCGCCCTGACGAGAACCACGAAGAACGGCATCGATTTCGCCGCTGTCGCCAGCACCACGGCAAGCCGCGGGAAATTCAGGAGCCCGATCTGGTTGAAGCCGACAAAGAGCGGCGTGATCATCACGGACGCCGGCAACACCTGCAGCATCAGGACGAAGAACAGGCCGATGTCGATCCAGACGCTGCGATAGCGCGCCAGCACATAGGCGCATCCCGTTCCGAGCAGCACCGTGACCGCGGTCACCCCGCTGGCGATGATCAGCGAGTTCTTCATGAACACCGGCATGGACTTGCGGATCCAGACGTCGGGATAGATCGTGAAATCCGGGTGAAGCGGCCAGAAGGTCGGCGGATTGGCATAGATCTCCGAGTTCGACTTCAGGCTGGTGACATACATCCAGTAGAGCGGGAACAGGTAGAAGGCGGCGAGGATGAGCGCGAGAAGAAGGCTCCAGTTTGCGGCTCTCCGGGTCATCCGCGCACCTCATGCCGGGTCGAGCGCACGTAGACGATCGAGGCGATCAGCACGAGCACGAAGAGCATCACGGAGATCGTCGCGCCCTTGGCGAAATCATAGAGCTTGAAGGACATCTGCCACGACCAGTATTGCGCCACATTGGAGGAATTGGCAGGCCCGCCCTCCGTCAGCGCCGGGAAGAGATCGAACTGCTGGAGGGTCGCGATCATGCCGAGCGCCAGCACGGCGCCGACGGTCGAGCGCATCATCGGCAGCGTGATCGTGCAGAAGCGCTGCCAGGCATTGGCCCCGTCGAGCTCTGCAGCCTCGTAGAGGTCGCGCGGGATGGCGGCAAGGCCGACGGAAAGCAGCAGCATGTTGAAGGCGACGCCGAGCCAGATATTGGCAATCACCACCGCCCAGATCGAAAGAGACGGATCCGATTTCCAGAACAGCGGAGCGTCGATAAGGCCGATCCCTCTCAGGATCGAATTGAGGACACCGAAATCGCCGGCAAGGATCCAGCTCCAGATCGCGCCGACCACGAGGCCGGGCATGACCCAGGAGACGAGAAACAGGCCGCGGATGACCTTGGCGCCCGGAAAATCCTGACCGAAGAACACGGCGAGCGCAAAACCGATCGTAAACTGGCCGAGGATCGAGAAGAACACGAAGATCAGCGTGTTGCGGGCGACCATCCAGAATTCGGGCTGCCGGTAGACGTCGATATAGTTCTGGAAGCCGGCAAACGGACGGATCAACGCGTTCAGCGTGAACATGTCGACCTTCTGGAAACTCATCAGCACATTGTAGACGAGCGGCAGGCCGGCAAGCGCCAGAAGGAACAGCAGGGCGGCGCCGACAAGCGCCAGGTCGAAGCCTATTCCGTCGCGCAGACTGGACAGGGGTTTCATTGCGATGGTCTCCCGAACTTGCGTTCGCACCCGGTCAGCAGGTCGCGGACCGGGTGCGGGTACGTCAGTTGACGATCGTCTCGATCGTGGCCTGTGCCTGATCGAGCGCATCCTTGGCCGACATCTGGCCGGTCAGGGCCGCCTGCTCGGCGTCGTAGATCGCCTTGGAGATCTTCTGCCATTCGGGATGCGGACCGCGCGGCTGGGCATATTTCAGCTGCTCGAGGAACTTCGCGATGGCCGCGTCCTTGCGCTCATTGCCGCTCGAGGCGAGCTTGATGTCGCTGCGCGGCGGAATGTAGCCGAACTCGCTGTAGAGGCGCTTGGCCTGGGAATCGAAATATTCCAGCGCCTTGAAGGCTTCATCCGGATGCTTGGTGCCCGACATGATGCCCCAGTCGAAGCCGCCGAGCGCGGAAGACCGGTCACCGCCCTCGGTCAGCGTCGGCAACAGCGCCACGCCCCAGTCGAACTTGGCATCGTCCAGCATGCGATCGATTTCCCAGTTGCCGGAAACGGCCATCGCGGCATTGCCCGAATTGAACGTGCCGGTCGAATCCCACTGGCCAAGTGTGAGAACGTCCTTCGACGCCCAGCCGTTGTCGATCATCTTCTTCCAGAGTTCGAGGGTCTGCACCGCACCCTCGGTGTTGACCTTCTTGAAGCTGCCGCCGGACATCTGGATGATCGGCAGGAACTGGAACGTGCCTTCCTCGCCGGCGCGCGCCGAGAAGGTGGCGCCGTAGACGTGGTTTGCGGGGTCGGTCAGCTTTTCCGCATCAGCCGCGAATTCTTCCCATGTGACCGGCGGATGATCGATGCCGGCCTTCTTGAACAGGTCCTTGTTGTAGAACACGGCGATCGTGTCGGTGTACTTCGGAATGCCGTAAAGCTTGCCGTCCCAGGTGACCGAGTTCAGCGGGCCGGGGAAGAAGTTGTCGGTCTTGATGATATCGGATTTTGCCACCCGGTCGGTGATGTCGAGCATGGCGCCGCGCGACGAGAACAGCGCGAAATCCGGGTTGTCGACCGAAACGATATCCGGCGCGTTGCCGGTGGCAAACGCCCTCAGCGTCTCGTTGACGATGTCGTCGAAGGCGATCATGCGGTATTCGATCTTGATACCGTTATCCATGTCGCTGAATTCCTTGGAAAAGGTATCGGCGAGGCCCGGCCGGTCGCGGCCGTCGATCGACCAGACCTTGAGCGTGACGTCTTCAGCCGAGGCAGTATGCGCTACGCCGATGGCGCCGAGTGCGGCGCAGGCGAGTAGTCCGATTTTCGAGAACTTCATGCTTTCCTCCCTTGTGGCAAATTGCCGGTGAATGAGCCGCGGCCTCCTTGCCGCGGCGGCGGTCGGGCAGCTCCTCACTTCCGCCCGAAATCTGCAGTCCAGCCCCCTCGCGTCCGCCTGCGAAGGCGCTCTCTATGGATCAGTTCAGCGATGGATCGCCTCCCGCGTAGCGTGAGCTGGCATCGATGAAGCGCACGCCTCCGCGCGCCGCCTTCAGATGGTTGAGCGCATGGATCTGGCCGGTCATCTCGAGATCGCCGCGATAGACGGGATCGTGCCAGCCCTCGATGTCGATGGCGCCGGTGTAACCGGCGAGCCGCAGCTCGGAGATGACGTCGGTCCAGTTGCTGTCGCCGAAACCGGGCGTGCGCATGAACACGAAGGGTTCCTTGCCGAAAATGCCGTGCTCGCGGATCACGTCCCAGCGGATCGTCGCGTCCTTGCCGTGCACGTGAAAAATCTTGTGGGCCCATTTGCGGATCTGCGGCAGCGGGTCGATGAGATAGACCATCTGGTGGCAGGGTTCCCATTCGAGGCCGAGATTGTCGTCCGGCGTCTCGTTGAACATCATCTCCCAGGCGTCGGGATTGTGGGCGATGTTCCAGTCGCCGGTCTGCCAGTTGCCGTCCATCGCGCAGTTTTCGAAGGCGATCTTCACGCCCTTGTCGGCCGCCCGCCTGGCGAGCTCGCTCCAGACCTCGCGGTAGCGCGGCAGGCTTTCCGGCAGTGGCTTGTTGCGGATGCGGCCGGTAAAGCCGGCGACGCAGGTGGCGCCGAAATGATGGGCGTTGTCGATGCAGGCCTTCCAGCCATTCAGCGTCTCGATGTCGAGATCGTTCGTTTCCAGCGGATTGCCGAACATGCCGAGCGTCGAGATGGTGATGTCGCGGTCGCCGATCGCTTCCAGGCAGCGCTTGCCGAGTTCGGCGAGGTCCTGGCCGTTGGTGGTCTGCCAGAAGAAGGGCTCGAAGCTTTCAAAGCCGAGATCGGCGATGGCGGCAATGTTTTCCGGCGCCTTGCCTTCACTGGCTTGGATCATCGTGCCGATGCGGATTGCGTTCAATGGATTGCTCACGAAATCATTTCCTTTGCTTGCAGATCGACGGGAAGACCGGTCCGGGCGCTTTCGATCGCCCCGAAAACCATGGCGAGACTGTTGATGTTGTCGTCGCTTGCGGTTTCCGGCCGGGTTCCGGTCCTGATCGACCGGATGAAATCGGTGATGACACTCTGATGGCCGTGCAGCAGGTCGTCATCGGGTGCTTCCGGCATGTCGAGGACCTCGAAGCCGGCAAGCAGCCCCTCCTCGTGACCGGGCGTGGTGACGTCGAATGTGGCGTCGCCATCCCAGGTGATCATCCCGCGGGAGCCGACGAGCCGCCAGCTGCTTTCCCAGCTCGTCGGCCGACCTTCCGCACACCAGGAGCCGCGATAGGTGAGCACCGCATCGCCGGAGAGCCGGTAGATGGCATTCGCCGCCGCGCCATGAGCGTACCAGGAGCCGGGCGGATTGGTTTCGACGCAATAGACGGAGAGCGGCGTACGGCCGGACACGAAGCGGGCCGCGTCCAGGGTATGGATGGCCATGTCGAGAAGCAGGACATTGTCCATCGCCTCCCGGAAGCCGCCGAAATGCGGTCCCAGAAAGAAATCGCAATGGACGCCGGTGAGATCGCCGATCAGCCCGTCCTCGACCGCCCGCCTGAGCCTGCGGATGCCGGGAATGAAGCGGCGGTTCTGGACGACGGCATGGATTTTTCCGGCCTCGGCGGCCAGCCGGACCAGTTCGGATGCCTCCTGCATGGAGGCCGCCAGCGGCTTTTCGCTCAGCACATGGCACCCGTGGCGCAGGCCGGCTCGCGCTACCTGCGAACGTGCCCCCGGCACCACGACATCAAACAGCAGATCGGGATTGCAGCGCTCGAGCACGTCATCGAGATCCGTGCCGATGACGATGTCGCCAAGGTCAAATTCGATGGCAAGTGCTGCGGCTGTCTCGCGATTGAGATCGACGAGACCGACCAGCTCGACGGCATCACGCAACTCATCGGTCGACTGCAATGCCCGGAGCCAGCCTTTGGCCATAGCTCCGCACCCGCACAGGACGGCTCTCATTTTCACTTATTTCCTCCCTTCGGACGGCGATTTCCTCTTCCCGCACATCCGTAAACGTTTACGGAAACTATGAACCTCTCTGCGAATATGTCAATGGGTTTGCGTAATCGTTTACGAAAAGTGACTGGCAGAGAGGAACCGATGACAGGCATTCGCCAGCTAGCGGATCATCTGAACATTTCCATCGGCACCGTCTCGCGGGCGCTGAACGGCAAGCCTGACGTCAATCCGGAGACCCGCCGGCGGGTGATGGAGGCAGCCGAGAAGCTGGGCTATGTCGCCAATCAGGCCGGTCGCGCGCTACGCAAGGGCAAGACCGGTATCGTCGGCTTCATGATGGAGACGGATCCGGAAGTCAGCCGCTACGGCGACCTCTTCTTCACCAGCGTCTTCGACGGCGTGCAGAGCGTGCTAACGCGCCATCAGCTCGATCTCGTGACACTCCTCTGTCCGTCGAGCGAAGACCCCGACGTCTATCTGGACCGCATGGTTGCCCGCGGATTTGCGGACGCGATCATCCTGTCGGGCACGCGCCGGCACGATCCACGTTTCACACTGCTGGCAAAGCGCAAGATCCCCTTCATTCCGCTCGGGCGAAGCCTCACCGATGTCGGCCAGCCGTGGATCGATCTCGATTTCGAGGGGATGGCCGAGATCGCCGTCAACCGCTTCGTGGCAAATGGCCATCGCCGCATCGGCGTCATCTGGCCGCATGGCGACCACAACCTCGCCTACATCTTCATCGACCAGGTCCGCGAGACGCTCGCGCGCCACCAGTTGACGCTTCCGGACCACTATATCTTCAAGGGGCCGCCCAACGAGGACGGCGGCTACCGCATTGCACGCGACATCAAGGCCTGCGCGGAACCTCCAACGGCAATCATTCTCGTCAACGAGGCGATCGTCATGGGGCTCTACCGGGGGCTGACGGAGGTGGGAATGAAGCCGGGCAAGGACGTCGCCATCATCGGCCGCTACAGCCCACAGGCGAAATTCCTCTCGCCCAGCCTGACATCCTTCGACCTCTCGCTGCGCGATCTCGGCGCCGCGCTGGCGGAGACGCTGCTGGGCTCCATGCCGGCCTACCGCCAGAGCTATCCCGATATCATCAAGCGCCGAATCTGGCCGATGACGCTGGTCGAAGGCGAGAGCGGCTGACGGCGCTGTCACAATAGCACCGTATATCTGCTCTTGCGCGCAAGACGATCGAGCCATAAATTATCCCCATGCTTGATCATTCGTCTCGACAGCCATCGCCACCGAATATCCCCATGGATGCGCTCAGCGAGGTCCTCCAGGACTTCCGCCTGAGTGGCGTCATCTATGGACGGTGCGAACTCCGTCACCCGTGGAGCATCGCCTTCCCCGAGCAGCAATTGCTTCGTTTTCACTTCGTCAGCCAGGGGCCGTGCTGGCTTCATACGGAAGCCGAAGGCTGGCAGGCCCTGAACGAAGGGGATCTGGTGCTATTGCCGCAAGGCATCGCCCATCGGCTGGCCAGCGCGCCGGATGTCGAAGGCGATTGCCTGAAAAGCTGCCAGATCACCAAGGTGGGTAGCAATGTCTGCGAGGTGGTGCGGGAAGGAGACGGTGCGACGAGCACGCTTTTCTGCGGCTCGATGGCATTGAACGCGCAGGCGCTCGATCCCCTGATCGCCCTGATGCCGCCGATCATCTGGGGCTGTGACGTGGCCGGCAACGACCCGATCATCGGCCCTCTTCTGACCGCCATGACGGCCGAGGCCTCGCAGCCGCAAATGGGCAGCGCCACGGTGCTGTCGCGCATGGCCGACCTTCTGGTCGCCAGGCTGATCCGCTGCTGGGTCAATTGCAGCGGTGCCGCAACCACCGGCTGGCTTGCCGCCATCCGCGACCCCCATCTCGGCCGCGTCCTCGCTGCCATTCACCGCGATCCCGGGCATAACTGGACCCTCGAAAGCCTCGCCGGGGTGGCCGGCCAGTCCCGCTCGATCTTCGCCCAGCGGTTCAGCGCCGTTCTCGGCGAAGGCGCTGCGCGCTACATCACCCGACTGCGCATGCAGCTCGCCCGCGAACTGCTGGGACAAGGCCACATATCGGTCGCCGAGGTCGCAGAGCGCCTCGGCTATGAATCCGAGGCGTCCTTTTCGCGCGCCTTCAAACGGACCACCAAAGTCTCGCCCGGCGTTGTGCGTCGCAGCAAGTCAGGACGAACGGACATAAATTTCGGATTTTAAGATGCATACCGTCCTATAGCCTTCCGCTATGAAGTGCATCCGTATTCAGGAGACACTTCAATGACGGATACTTCATCACAATTTAATGACGCGGCTCTGGACCTTGATATTGCAGAGCCAACCGCATGGAGCCCCGCCACATGGCTCGCCGTTCTGTCCATGGCGGCCACCAGCTTCGCGCTCGTTTCCGCGGAATTCCTTCCGGCAGGCCTTCTCACACCCATGGCCAACGATCTCGGGATCAGCGAGGGAACCGCCGGTCAGGTGGTGACGGCCACCGCCTCCGTCGGTGCCGTCACGGCGCTGCTCAGCAATGTCCTGATCGGCAGGCTGAACCGCAAGGCCGTCCTCGTCGCCCTCACCGCTCTGGCGATCGGCTCGAATATTCTTGCGGCCTTCGCGGCCGACCTTTGGCTCCTGCTTCTCGGGCGGGCCGGTCTCGGCATCGCGCTCAGCGGCTTCTGGGCGCTCTCGGTTGCCGTTGTGGCAAGGCTGGTGGGCGCCAATGCCACCGGTCGCGGCATGGCGATCGTCACCCTCGGCGTCTCGCTTGCCACCATTGCAGCCCCGTCGCTCGGCGCCCTCATCAGTGACTGGATCGGCTGGCGCAGCGCCATGACCATGACGGCGGGGCTGGCGGCAATAGCCTTGCTGCTGCAGGTCATCAGCCTGCCGTCACTGCCGGCAAGCCAAAGCAACAGCCTTGGCGACGTCTTCCGGCTGACGCGGCGGCGTGGCGTCCAGCTTGGAATGCTCGCCATCCTTCTGCTGATGACGGGGCATTTTGCCGGTTCGGTCTATGTCCGCCCCTTCCTTGAAAAGGTGACACTGCTGGATACGGGTCCGATCGCCATGGCCCTGCTGGGCTTCGGCATCGCATCCGTCATCGGCAACGTGGCCGGCGGGCGCATGGCGGACGCCAGCATTCGCATGGCGCTGATCGCCACCGCGACCTTGATGGGGGTCTCGGCAATTGCGCTGGTGCTCTGGGGCGCCAATATCGGCGTCGCATTCACCCTCGTCGCCCTTTGGGGGTTCGCCTTCGGTATGGCGCCGGTGGTGTTGCCGACCAACCTTTCCAGAGCCGCACCCGACGCGCTGGAAGCGGCCGGCAGCCTGATGGTCGTCTCCTTCCAGGTGGCGATCACCATCGGCGCGGTCCTGGGCGGCTTCATCGTCGACCACTACGGCGCCGTCGGCCCCCTGACGCTGACCGCCGCCCTGGCTGCCGTCACCCTACTCCTGCCGCTGACACAGTCCCGTACCTGATCGTCCGACATCAGGTGCTCCGGAAGGCCCAAATGATATCGGCGGGCGCGACCTCCACTGGTCGCGCCCTCCGATCTTGTATTCGTTAGCCGCAACCGGCTCGTTACTGGCCGGTGCCGCTTTCCACGGCATAGGCGGACTGCAACTCCAGCTGCACGGCCTGCATGAAGAGGCCGGCCTGCCGCGAGATTTCCGCTTCACTGACATTCTGCTCTCTCAGCGCTGACGCAAGTGCACTCATCTCGGTCCGCCAGAATGCGTTCGCAGCCTCGCCATGGAGCCCGAGAAGAGTTTCTGCGCAGCGTCTTACCTCCGCAATGCGCCGATGGGCTGGGAATTGAACGAGTGTCATGGCGTCTCCGGTACCAAAGGGAATCAGTCTGTCCCGAGACTATTGACGCCAAGGGTTCACAATTGGTGAACTTCGCCGTGAGCCGGCCACGCGACGGCTAGGGCAGCCGATCAAGCTTCGCGTCGCCGAGGAGCTTGGCAAGCCAGTCGACGAAGACGCGCACCTTGTTGCTCAAATGGCGGGTCGGCGGATAGACGACATAGAGCGGCAGAGGCTCCCGGTTCCAGTCCGGGCATAGCTGCACCAGTTCCCCGGTCTCGAGCGCATCGCCGATCATGAACAGGGGAAGCTGCGCGATGCCGAGGCCGGCACGCACCGCCGTCATGTAGCTGCGCGCGTCGTTGACGGAGACAATGTAGCGGCCGTCTATCTCTAGCTCGCTTTCCCCGTCCTTGCGAAACTCCAGCGGCAATATGCGGTTCGTTTCGGCACGCAGGTAATTGACGCAGTAATGGTCCTTCTCGATGTCTCTCGGATGCTGCGGAACGCCGAACCTTTCCAGATACAGAGGGGACGCGCAGGTGATCAGGGCAACTTCGGCCACCCGCCGCGCAATCAGCGACTGGTCGGCAGGCGTTCCCCCGCGCAGGGCGCAGTCGACGTTTTCGGCCAGATAGTCGACAGTGCGGTCGCCGACGCCGAGGTCGATGCGGATGTCGGGATATTTCTGGTAGAAATCGCAGAGCGCCGGGATGACGATCCAGTCTGCAAATGCGCCGGCCATCTCGACGCGCAGACGACCGCTCGCCAGCCCGTGCGAGGTCGAAAGGCTGCTGTCGAGCTCCTCGAGTTCGGATACGATCTGCACCGCGCGCTCGTAGTAGAGCGCGCCGTCGGTCGTCACCATCACGCGGCGGGTGGTGCGGTTGAGCAACTTCGTCTGCAGATGGGATTCGAGCCCCTGGATAAGCGTGCTGACCGTTGCCTTCGGCATCCTGAGGGCTTCCGCGGCGCGGGAGAAATTGCCCGTTTCGACCACACGAATGAAGGCGCGCATTGCCGACAGTTGATCCATCGTCGATTACCTCTCCATCTTGCGCTGCACTATTATCCCGAATTTTGAACACTGAAATCAAAATTGGTTAGCTTGTACGTATAATTGAACAACGATACATTTTCCATCGAATTAGCAGATCGTGTGGATCTGCGCTGTGTTTTCCGATCAAGCCAAGGCCCAAGTCGATGACGGTGGTGGTAAAGGATATGTTGCTGGACAAGGTGCCCCTCGGGCCCGTGTCTGCACGCGTCTACCAGGGCGCCGAAATCGCCAAGGGACCGCCTGTCATCCTGTTCTTTCACGGCGGTGCGTTTCTCGAGCGCGGGCTGAAGGACAATTCCGTGGCGTATTGCCTGGCAGGCACGGGCGCCATCGTTGTCGCACCCGACTACAACGCGCCGCTCGGCAACGCCTTTCCCAAGCCGCTCGAAGTCGGCTTCTCGATCCTCTCCTATCTCGCCAAGAAGCGCGCCGGATTGGGCGATCGGAAATCGCTTCTGTTTCTCTGTGGCACGGAAGCCGGAGGCAATGTTGCGGCCGGCGTCGCCCTCAAGGCCCGCGATCACTACGCCAACGAGCTCGATGGCCAGATCCTGATCTCTCCTCTCGTCGATCCTTTCATGGGTTCGACCTCCATCCGCAAGGCGGACGAGATTGGCATGCGCGAGCGCTGGAGCGAGGGCTGGAGCCAGTATCTGAGCGGCGGCATGTGCCATCCTTACGCCGCTCCATGCCTCTGTTCGCGCTTGTCGGGCGTTGCACCCGCTCTCGTGCTGACCGCAGAGGACGATCCGCTTTGCGACGAGACGCTTGGCTATGCCGACCGTCTTCGGCAGGGCGGAACCAAAGTTCGCCAGCATGTCCTCCCCGCCGGGACCGGCTGGCCATCCATTTATGGCGGGAAAACCGAGCATGCCCCGACGTGGCAGGAGAGCCTCGCCGGTTTTTTCAGAACCTTTGCTGGGGACATCAGCCAGAAATTGCTTTGCAAATAAATTGATCAGTCGCGTCCGTTCACGGACGCAAGGAGATTAGATAGATGACATCCTTTGGGAAACGCTGGGCCCTTGCGGGCGCCGGCATGGGCTTGGCTGCGTCCGTTTTGGCCGCAACGCTCTATTTCGATTCACCGATGACCGCAACAGCAACCGAGACCGGCACGCCGGCGGCCCCTCCGGCCGTGCCCGTCACCGTGGCAGTGGTCGGCAGCAAGGACATCAGGACCTGGGAAGAATTTTCCGGCCGTCTCGAAGCCGTCGACGATGTGCAGATACGCTCGCGCGTCGCCGGGGCCATCCAGTCGGTGGAATTCCACGAAGGCGCGCTCGTGAAGGCGGGCGACCTGCTCTTCACCATCGATCCGGCTCCCTATCAGGCAGCCGTTGCCCAGATCCAGGGCCAGGTCGCCTCGGCGGAAGCGCGGCTGAACCTTGCTCGCATCGAACTGGAACGCGGCCACAAGCTTTCCGACAACAAGACCATTTCGCAAAGCGAGCTGGACCAGCGTCAGAATGCTTTCGCCGAAGCCCAGGCAGGCCTGCAGACAGCCAAGGCAGCGCTGCAGGCGGCCCAGCTTGAACTCGACTATACGAAGGTGCGGGCTCCGGTCGCCGGCCGCGTCGGCAAGGTCGAGATCACGGACGGCAACCTGATTGCAGGCGGCTCCACCTCGCCGGCTCTGACGACGCTGGTATCCGTCGATCCGATCTATGCAGGCTTCAACGTCAGCGAAGACGTGGTCGCAAAGGCTCTGGCACAGCTGCCTGTCTCCAAGGGCTCCGCAAGACCGCTGGATACGATCCCGGTCGAAATCGGAACGCTTGCCGACGAGGGAACGCCGATCAAGGGCAAGCTGCAGCTGGTCGACAACCAGGTTGACACCGCCAGCGGCACGATCGGCGTGCGCGCCATCTTCGACAATCCGGACGGCCGGCTGATCCCTGGGCAGTTCGTCAGGATCCGCATGGGGCAGCCGAAATCCGAAAACAGGATCCTTATCAGCGACCGTGCAGTCGGCACGGACCAGGACAAGAAGTTCGTCTTCGTGGTGGATGGTGAGAACAAAGTGGACTACCGGCCAATCGAGCTGGGCCAGACGATCGACGACATGCGTGTCGTCGAAAGCGGCCTCGCCGTCGGCGACACGATCGTCGTCAACGGCCTGCAGCGGGTCCGTCCCGGCACGCTCGTTGTGCCGCAGACGCAGGAACAGCTCGCCGCAAAACAATAGAACGCTTTCGGCGGAGCACCGAACCGCTCCGCCGGCTTTTCAAGACATGCGCAGCACCGGCGGCGGTCGCAAGATCGCCGGACGGGGACGCCGTGACAAATTTTCATCCCGGAGAGGGCTTTGAAATGAATATTTCCAGATTTTTCGTAGACCGCCCGGTCTTTGCCGGAGTGCTGTCAATCCTGATTGTCATTGCCGGCCTCATCGGCCTGCGATCGCTACCGATTTCCGAATATCCCGAGGTCGTGCCGCCGTCGATCGTCGTGCGCGCGACCTATCCCGGCGCCAACCCGAAGGTGATCGCCGAAACCGTCGCCACACCGCTCGAGGAGCAGATCAATGGCGTCGACGGCATGCTCTACATGTCGAGTCAGGCGACTTCGGACGGCGTCATGACGCTGACGGTGACGTTCAAGCTCGGCACCGACCCAGACCAGGCGCAGCAGCTCGTCCAGAACCGCGTGTCGCAGGCCGAGCCGCGCCTGCCGGCCGAAGTGCGAAGCCTCGGGGTGACGACGGTCAAGAGCTCGCCCGACCTGATGATGGTGGTCAACCTGACCTCGCCGGACGACCGCTACGACATCACCTATCTGCGCAATTACGCCGTCCTCAACATCAAGGACCGGCTCGCGCGCCTCCCCGGCGTCGGCCAGATTCAGGTCTTCGGCTCCGGCGACTACTCGATGCGCGTATGGATCGATCCGCAGAAGGCAGCAGCCCACGGGCTCGCCGCCAGCGACATCACCAACGCAATCCGCCAGCAGAACGTCCAGGCCGCGGCCGGCATCATCGGCGCGTCGCCGAGCCTTCCCGGCGTCGACATGCAGCTGAACGTCAATGCCCAGGGCCGCCTGAAGAGCCCCGAGGAATTCGGCAACATCATCGTCCGGACCGGCGAAGGCGGCGAGATCACCCGCCTGCGCGATGTCGCACGGGTGGAAATGGGCGCGGCAGACTATTCGCTGCGCTCGCTGCTCGACGGCAAGCCGGCCGTCGCAATCCCGGTCTTCCAGGCCCCCGGTTCCAATGCGATCGCCATTTCCGATGCCGTGGTCGAAACCATGAACGACCTGCAGGCGGCCATGCCGGAAGGCGTGAAGTACGAAATCGTCTACGACACCACGAAGTTCGTCCGCGCCTCGATCGAAAAGGTCGTCGACACGCTGCTGGAAGCCATCGCGCTGGTGGTGATCGTCGTCATCCTCTTCCTGCAGACCTGGCGGGCATCGATCATCCCGCTGATCGCCGTGCCGGTGTCGATCATCGGCACCTTCGGCGTGATGTATGCCTTCGGCTTCTCGATCAACGCCCTCAGCCTGTTCGGCCTGGTGCTGGCGATCGGCATCGTCGTCGACGACGCGATCGTCGTCGTCGAGAACGTGGAACGCAACATCGAGAACGGGCTGAGCCCGCGACAGGCGACGTATCGGGCGATGAAGGAAGTGTCCGGCCCGATCATCGCGATCGCCCTGGTGCTTGTCGCCGTGTTCGTGCCGCTGGCCTTCATCTCCGGCCTTTCCGGGCAGTTCTATCGCCAGTTCGCGCTGACGATCGCGATCTCGACCGTCATTTCGGCCATCAACTCGCTGACCTTGTCGCCCGCCCTGGCAGCGCTTCTGCTCAAGGATCATCATACCCCGAAGGATTGGCTGACCCGCTCGATGGACTTCCTGTTCGGCTGGTTCTTCCGCGGCTTCAACCGCGTCTTCGGCGCTGGCTCGAATGCCTATGGCCGCAGCGTCGGAGGGCTTCTGTCGAGGAAGACCATCGTCATGGCGATATATCTCGTTCTGGCGGGTGCGACCTATGGCATGTTCAATGCGGTCCCGGGCGGCTTCGTCCCGGCCCAGGACAAGCAGTACCTGATCGGCTTCGCGCAGCTGCCGGATGCCGCCAGCCTCGACCGGACGGAAGACGTCATCAAGCGGATGAGCGAGATCGCCCTGGCGCAACCCGGCGTGGCACACGCCATCGCCTTCCCGGGCCTGTCGATCAACGGTTTCACAAACTCCTCGAACGCCGGCATCGTCTTCGCATCGCTCGATGACTTCGAAGAGCGAAAGACGCCCGACCTGTCGGCCGGCGCCATCGCCATGCAGCTCAACCAGAAGTTCGGAGCGATCCAGGACGCCTTCATCGCCATGTTCCCGCCGCCGCCCGTGCAGGGTCTCGGCACCACCGGCGGCTTCAAGCTGCAGCTGGAAGACCGGGCCGGGCTCGGATATCAGGCGCTCGACCAGGCCAACAAGGCATTCCTCGCCAAGGCCTACCAGACACCGGAACTGACCGGTCTGTTTTCGAGCTACCAGATCAATGTGCCGCAGCTCTATGCCGACCTCGACCGCACCAAGGCCGAGCAACTGGGCGTGGCCGTCACCGACGTCTTCGATACGCTGCAGATCTATCTCGGATCGCTCTATGTCAACGACTTCAATGCCTTCGGCCGTACCTACAGCGTCCGTGTGCAGGCAGACGCCAAATACAGGGCCAAGGCAGAGGACATCGGCCGACTGAAGGTCAGGTCGAACTCTGGCCAGATGATCCCGCTTTCGGCGCTGTTGAAGGTGGATGCGACCACCGGTCCGGAACGGACGAACCGCTACAACGGTTTCCTGTCCGCCGACATCAACGGTGGACCGGCACCAGGCTTCTCGTCCGGACAGGCCCAGGCCGCCGTCGAGAAGATCGCCGCCGAGACCTTGCCCAAGGGGATCGGCTTCGAATGGACCGACCTCACTTACCAGCAGATCCTTGCCGGCAATTCGGGCGTCATCGTCTTCCCGCTGGCCCTGCTGCTCGTCTACCTGGTGCTCGCCGCTCAGTATGAAAGCCTGACGCTGCCGCTGGCGATCATCATGATCGTGCCGATGGGTGTTCTTGCCGCCCTCACGGGGGTCTGGTTCACCGGTGGAGACAACAACATCTTCACCCAGATCGGGCTTGTGGTGCTCGTCGGCCTGTCGGCCAAGAACGCCATCCTGATCGTGGAATTCGCCCGCGAACTCGAGTTCGAAGGCCGAAGCCCCGTACAGGCGGCGATAGAGGCAAGCCGCCTGCGCCTGCGTCCGATCCTGATGACATCCATGGCCTTCATCATGGGCGTCGTTCCGCTGGTCGCATCGACCGGCGCGGGCGCGGAAATGCGCGCCGCCATGGGCGTTGCAGTGTTTTCGGGGATGATCGGCGTGACCTTCTTCGGCATCTTCATGACGCCTGTCTTCTATGTGCTGGTCAGAAAGCTGACGGGCAACCGCCCACTGGTCCAGCACAACGACAACGCTCCTCGGGAACCGGACGAGGCCGTAATGCGACCGGCAGCGGAATAGGGTCCGGCATTCGACCTCACAAACGACAAACGGCGCCCCATCAGGGGCGCCGTCTGTGCGTTCGTTCTCCGAAAACAACCGGTCCCGCGAAGCAACCTCCCAGCATTTCCCAATCTATTCCGGGGGCAATGGAACCTTTCAGACTGCAACGGCCTTTTCACGCTTCTGAAACAACCGGGACGTCGCCAGGAAAGCGGCCACCTCACCGAGCTTTTCCGGACTTTTGAGCCCGTCCCTGTAGAGATTGACGATCAGGCGCCGCGCCGCATCTTCTGTAGCAGGGTCGATGGTTTGCGGATCGCGCTGGCGAACGAGGTCCGCCGCGACGGACATGGCCTCAAGATCCGCACCGTCAAAAATTCCATGCAAATTGTAGTCTGAACGTGCAGACATTCGCTCCTCCTCAAATGTCCTGGGACGATCGGCGCCGCCCAGCCGAAACCGGCCGCCGCATCCAATCGCTTCTAAAGAATTGAAATCAACGACACTCAGATAAGGCGCGTTTCGTCGCGGACAATAGGCAACATCTTGCCCTTGGCAATTTGGAGACTGGAAGATCGCCAAGACGACCCTTCGCCCCGCTGCGCCTGCGCATCCCCAAAAAGGCCGGCGGCAGGACTAAGGACCCTTTCGAAAGACGTCAAAAACCAGGTTGCGCAGCCAGCGGTGCCCGGCATCCGCGTCCATTCGTGGATGCCAGATCTGGGACACCACGATCTCCGGCATCGGAAACGGGAGTTCAAAGGTGACGATCTGCGAACCTGACATTTCAGGGCGGGCGGAGAAGGGAACGAGCCCCAGAAGATCCGAAGCAGCCACCACCGCAATCACGGCGGGGAAGCCGGGAACGATCACCTTGACGTTGCGTGAAAGGCCGAGCTCGGCAAGCGCTTCGTCCGCAGGGCCGGCCTTGCCGCGTCGCCGGGCGAAAAGAACATGGCCCCACTCGCACAGGCGGCCCGGCGTGATAGGCCCGTCCAGAAGCGGATGGCCGCGCCGCGCGATGCCGATATAGCGATCGTGATACAGCACCTGCATCCGAAGCTCGGCACCATCCCCGGACACCACACCGATCTCGAGATCCACGGAACCGTCGCGCAACGGCGCAATGTCCTTGTCCGGCTTGGGCAGGAAACGCAGCGTGACGTCAGGTGCAACGGCCGCCACCGTGCCGCTGAACCTGGCAGCATAGAGCTGCACGAAGGCCTCGTTCGCTCGGATGGTGAATTCCCGCTTCATGTCGCGCGGATCGAGTGGGAGCGGCGGGCTCAAGACGGTCCGGACCGCCTCCGTCAGACCGCGCACCTGGCCGGCGATCACTTCCGCATGAGGCGTGGGAACCATGGCACGCCCGGCGGGTACCAGTACGGGATCGCGGAGCGCTGTGCGCAGCCGAGCGAGGGTCCGGCTCATGGCGGATGTGCTCAGGCCAAGTTTCTGACCTGCGCGGGTGACGCTTCGCTCCGTCAGCAAGGCATCGAGGGCCGTCAGCAGGTTCAAGTCAATATCATGCATGGCGTTTAGTGCAAACCTACATTGATATTGTTGCGCATGGCGCAACTCATGTCACCGCGGTATCACGACGGGAAACGAAAGGAAAGCACCATGTCCGTTACCGCGCCAATCCCCGAACCCGAGGCCGACGGCCTCCCCGCCCCACGTCGCCACATTGCTGTTGCCGTTCTTCTTCTGACACTTGTCCTGGTGGTACTCGACGGTGCCATCGCCAATATCGCGCTGCCGTCGATCGCCGCGTCGTTGCATGCCGCACCGGCCGATGTGGTCTGGGTGGTGTCGGCCTATCAGCTTGCCGTGCTGGTCGCCCTCCTGCCATTCGCCGTGATCGGCGAGATCTACGGCGCACGCCGCGTGTTCCTGGCAGGGGTCGCCGTCTTCATCGTCGGGTCTGCCGGATGCACGTTCTCACAGGATCTGCCGGTATTGGTGGCAGCCCGATTCCTGCAGGGCATCGGCGGTAGTGCCGTCATGGCACTCGGCATCATGAACCTGCGTTACTCGGTCCCGCAGCGCCAGATCGGCATGATCATCGGCATCAACGCAATGACCATCGCCGTTGCCGCTGCGGCAGGACCAGGCCTTGCGGGGGCGGTGCTCGCGGTTGCCGGTTGGCCGTGGCTGTTTGCGATCAACATTCCGCTGGGTCTCGTCATTCTCGCGGCAGGTCGTGCCCTGGCCCCGACGAAGCGGGCCACACGGCGATTGAATGTCAGGGCCCTGATTGCCAATACGCTCATGTTCCTGTTCTTCTTCTTTGGCGCCGACCGCATAACGCAAGCGCCGGTGCAGAGCGCCTTGCTGATCGCCGCGTCGATCGCATGCCTCATCGGCCTGCTGCGGATAGAAAGGAATGACGCCGCGCCCCTGGTCCCGCGCGATCTTCTGGCAATTCCGGTCTTCCGGTCCTCGGTTGTCGCCTCCGTCAGCTGCTTCACCGGCCAGACGCTGGGTCTCATCGCCCTGCCCTTCTATCTGCAGCACGGCTCCGGCCTCACTGCCACGGAAGCCGGGTTCTACATGATGCCCTGGCCGGGCGCAGTCGCCGTCATCGCACCGATCTCCGGCTGGCTGGCGAACCGTGTCAAGACGGCATGGCTCTGCACTCTCGGAGCGTCGCTGCTGGCCATGGGGCTCGCGTGTATCGCCTTCACGCCGTCGGATCCGCATGGCTGGATCTTCCTGATCAGTGCAGTCGTCGCCGGCATGGGGTTCGGTCTGTTTCAGACGCCCAACAACCGCATCCTGCTCCTCTCGGTGCCGAAATCGCGCAGCGGCGGCGCAGGCGCCATGCAGGGCACGGCGCGTTTGACCGGCCAGACTCTCGGCGCAATCGCAATGGCGGTCACCTTCGGAGCAACATCACCCGAGGCAGCTCCTCCCACCGCACTCATGATCGCCGCAGGCTTTGCCGCACTTGCCGCCGTCGTCAGCGCCACTCGCGCGCGAAAGGAAGTCGTTGCATGAACCATGGCCGGCGACGTATCCAGCTGCCGGCCTTTCCGAAATTGCTGATCCCTGAGGGCGGCAAACAAAAAAGATATCCTCGACCAGCCGTTCGAAACTCAGACCAGGGTCCGAGGTTCCCACGACACTGATCCCAAACTGCACCTCACCATGCGAGACAGTTTGCAGGGAGCGGAGCATAGTCGGCTGGACATGAAAGCTAAAGTGATGCGGCGGCTCTCGATGCCTGATCGTAATGGCCCGAAAGCGCACGGATGCGGGCTGCGACCTTCGAAAGGGCCTCGCTCGAAACCTCGGTGGACAGGACAGACTTGACCAGCAGCTCCTCACGAATACTCGCATAGCGCTCGCAGACCTCGCGGCCCTTCGGTGTGATCAGCACCAGCTTTTCCTTGCCGCGCTTGCCGCTTTGGATGAGCTTCTGGCGTTCGAGCTTCTTCAGCGCATAGGCGACCGTATGCGTATCTTCGATATTGAGGACCAGGCAGATGTCGGCCAGCGTCTTGCCCTTGTTGCGGTGATTGATGTTGTGCAGCACAAGCACATCGAGCGGCGAGAGATCGGGAACTCCCGCCGCTGCTATGCAGCGGACCATCCAGCGGTTGAAGGCGTGGCTCAGCATGATCATTCCGAACTCCACCTCAGAGAGCGCCGGCAGCGCGCCGCTCGCCAGATGGCCGGAGGAGACGATCGGCCCGATCGCCGCCGCATGAATGTCCGCTTCTGTCTTTTCGCTCATCAATTCTGTCCAAGCATCTGGCCGGGCAGCCACAACACCACCTCGGGCATGACGGTTATCAGCACGATCAGAGCCAGCAACCCGGCAAAGAAAGGCAGTGCTGCTAGGGCAATATAGCCGATGCTGCGGTTTGCCAAGGATTGCAGAACATAAAGATTGAAGCCGACCGGCGGCGTGATCTGGGCGATTTCGACCAGAAGCACGACGAAGATGCCGAACCAGAGCAAGTCCATCCCCGCCCCTTGAACGGCAGGAAGCAGGACAGAGGTCGTCAGGAGGATCATCGAGATGCCGTCAATGAAGCAGCCCATGATGAGGAAGATGACGACCAGCGCGGCAATCAGCGCCGGCTGCGGCAGGTTCATCGAGACAATCCAGTCAGCAAACTGTTCCGGCAGGCCTGTGAAGCCCATCGCAGTCGACAGAAATGCCGCCCCGGAAAGGATGAGGCCGATCATGGAACTGGTCCGCGTCGCACTGACGACGCTTTTCCAGAAGGTCTGGCGATCGAGCCCACCGCTGACGAGCGCCAGCACCAGCGCACCCGTGACGCCAATGGCCGCCGCCTCGGTCGGTGTGGCGATGCCGCCGTAGATGCAGCCGAGCACGGCGATAATCAGAAGCATGATCGGTATCAGCCGGCGGGATTCCCAAAGTCTTGCCGACAGTGACATCGGCGGTTCACGCTCGGGAATCTGGTCGGGATTGAAAATGGCGTAGATGGCGACGACGAGCGAGAAGATCGCCATCAAGAGGAGCCCCGGAACAACGCCCGCAATGAAGAGGCGACCGATGGAGATCTGTGCGGCGACGCCATAGACGATCATCATGATCGACGGTGGGATCAACAGTCCGAGTGTTCCAGAGCCCGCCAGCGAGCCGACGATCATGAAATCGCTGTAGCCGCGGCGGCGCAGTTCCGGAATGGTCATCTTCCCGATGGTCGCAGCAGTCGCGGCAGAGGATCCGGAGATGGCGGCGAAGATCGCGCAGCCCACCACATTGGTGTGCAGGAGGCGGCCTGGAATGCGCTGGACCCAGGGTGCGAGCCCCTTGAACATGTCTTCGGCAAGCCGGGTGCGAAAGAGGATTTCGCCCATCCAGATGAACAGCGGCAAGGCCGTCAGCGCCCAGGAATTGTTGGCGCCCCAGAGCGTCGTTCCGAACAGCAGGCCCGGAGGCCGACTGGTGAAGAAGGCCATGGCAACATAACCGGCGGCGGCAAGCGCCATGCCGATCCAGACGCCTCCTGCCAGAATGAAGAGAAGGAAGACGGTGATGACGATACCAGCAAAAACAGGATCCATGACATCACCTCAATGTTCGAAGTGGAGGTGATCTTCACCCGCACTCTGCTGGACTTCGATGTAGCTGGGCTTGTGTCCGCGTAGCGTGCGGACGACATCCTCGACAAGTGCGACCAGCAGCACAAGGCAGCCGACCGCCATGGTGAGTTGCGGAATCCAGAGCGGGATCGCAATGAGACCCTGAGCGACGTCGCCAAAGCGATACGAGTCATAGACCAGCCTCCCGAGCCACCAGGTTGCCCAGCCGGTGCCGATGGCCGCGACGATAGTCAGGACAAGCTCCAGCGGGCGGCGGGAGTCGACGGGGATGCGTTCAATCAGGAGACCGACACGGATATGTTCCGACTGGCGATAGGTCGGCCCGAGCGCGAGGAAGAAGATCGCCACCAGGCAATAGGCGGCCAGATCGTCGCTGCCTGCCAACTGCAGGCCGACCGATCTGAGCGCGATCCCGCCGCCAACCAGGACGAGGATCAGGATCATGGACATTGCGGCGAGGATTTCTGCCGCACGATACAGGTATGCGAATGGACTCGTCATGGTAACGCTCCAGCCGGAAAAAGGGATGATCAACGGGGGAATAGGCCGGAGCTCGATGGCTCCGGCAGCATCCCTACTTGCGGTAGGCGTCGATGATCGCCGCACCGTCCGGTCCGGCCTTTTCGACCCATTCCGACGTCATCGTCTCACCGATGCCGGCGAGTTCCTTCGACATGGCGTCGGAGGGCGCCTCGACATGGATGCCGTGTTCCGCCATCGTCCTCTTGTAGCCGTCATTCAATTCGGCAGATGTCTTCCAGCCCCGCTCTTCAGCGGCAGCGGCCGCCTTGACGAGAGCAGAACGCGTTTCTTCGCTCAGGCCATCAAAGACGTCCTTGCTGACGAAAACCATGTTCTGAGGCAGGAAGGCCTGGAGATCGTAGTAATAGTCGACATAATCCCAGGCCTGGCTGTCGACCCCGGTCGCACCCGAGGTGATCATCGCGTCGACGACACCGGTCTTGAACGCCTGAGGCACTTCGGCGGCCTGGACGGTGACCGGGCTCGCGCCGAGAATCTCGGCAAAGCGGGCCGTCGCCGGGTTATAGGTGCGGAATTTCGAGCCCTTCAGGTCGGCAAGCGCCTTGAGTTCGCTCTTGGCATAAACGCCCTGCGGCGGCCACGGAACCGAATAGAGGAGCACGAGGCCCTGCTCTTCCAGGTGCTTTTTCACGGCCCCTTCCGCCGCATGCCAGAGCTTTTCGGCGCTGGCGTAGTTGGACACCAGGCCGGGAATGGAATCGAAGGCAAAGACCGCATCTTCATTGCCGAGCGAAGACAGGAGCGTTTCACCGATCTGGACCTGGCCGCTCTGGACGGCACGCTTGATTTCGGTCGCCTTTACCAGCGCGCCTCCGGAATGAACGTTGATCGTGAGCGCGCCATTGGTCGCCGTCTTCACGTCCTCCACGAACTGGCGAATGTTCTGAGTGTGGAAATTGCCGTCCGGATAGGGCGTCGGCATGTCCCAGCTTTCAGCGCCAGCCGTCGTGGCAAACATCATCGTGGCTGCAAAGACAGCCGAAATTACAGTTTTCATTTTTATTCCCCTTTATTGGCAGTTCAAACTGCTCACTACAAATTGTTTTCAGCTTGACGACATTTTGTCAATAAATTATCGATGATTAATAATCAAAAAGCCAAAATGCTCGAAATCACGGCAGAAGAAGGGAACTGACATGAGCAATCAATGGGACTTCTGGATCGACCGGGGCGGCACGTTTACGGACATCATTGGTCGCGATCCCGACGGCAAGCTGCACGCCCGCAAGATGCTATCCGAAAATCCGGAAGCCTATCGCGACGCGGCTGTCGCCGGCATCCGCACCCTGCTGGGTCTGGTGGCAGGCGAGCCCATTCCTGCCGGCCTCATCAACGAGGTCCGCATGGGCACGACAGTCGCCACCAATGCGCTCCTGGAGCGCAAGGGGACACAGGTCGCGCTGATCACCACCCGCGGCTTTCGTGATGCTCTGGCGATCGGCTACCAGGCGCGCGCAGACATTTTCGCCCGCGACATCCGCAAGCCGGAACGTCTCTATAACCGCGTCCTGGAAATCGATGAACGTGTTCTGACAGACGGAACCATCGAGACAGCTCTGGACGATGATGCGGTTCGCACCGCCCTGGCAGCGCTGAAACGCGACGGCTACGACGCGCTCTCCATCGTCTTCATGCATGCCTATCGCCATCCGGACCATGAACGGCGCGTCGCCGAAATCGCCCGCGACGTCGGGTTCGGCCAGATTTCCGTCAGCCACGAGATTTCGCCACTCGTCAAATTTGTCGGGCGTGGCGACACGACGGTGGTCGACGCCTACCTGTCTCCGGTCCTGCGCCGCTACGTCGCGCAGGTCGCAGAAGAGCTCGAACTCGACCGCACCGGCACGCGCCTCCTGTTCATGATGTCGTCCGGAGGACTGACGTCAGCAAGCCTCTTCCAAGGCAAGGATGCCATTCTTTCCGGACCGGCCGGCGGTGTCGTCGCACTTGCGCAGACCGGTGTGAATGCGGGTTTCCCGAACGTCATCGGTTTCGATATGGGCGGCACCTCCACCGACGTCGCGCATTATGCCGGTGAATATGAACGCGCCTTCGAAACCGAAGTTGCCGGCGTGCGTATCAGGGCGCCGATGATGCAGATCCATACGGTGGCAGCCGGCGGCGGCTCGATCCTCCACTATGACGGCTCCCGCTTCACGGTCGGCCCGGATTCAGCCGGCGCCAATCCCGGCCCCAAATGCTACCGCCGCGGCGGACCGTTGACTGTGACCGACGCCAACGTCATGACCGGCAAGCTGAACCCCGCCCTCTTCCCACCGATCTTCGGGCCGCACCAGGATCAGCCGCTCGATCTCGACGCCGTGCGGAAAGCCTTCGCCGACCTTGCCGCGGATATCGGAGATGGCCGTTCGCCGGAAGCCGTTGCGGAAGGTTTCCTGAAGATCGCGGTCGCCAACATGGCGGAGGCGGTGAAGAAGATCTCCGTCGCCCGCGGCTATGACGTGACCCGTTATGTGCTGAATGCCTTCGGTGGCGCCAGCGGTCAGCATGCCTGCCTAGTCGCCGATGCACTCGGGATGAAGAAGGTGCTTGCACACCCCTTCTCCGGCCTGCTTTCCGCCTACGGCATGGGGCTCGCCGACGTGCGCGCGCTACGCCAGGGGTCAATCGAAGTTCCGCTGGCCTCCGCTATCGCCACTATCGCCAGGACCGCGACGCCCCTCTGCGCCGACGCAATCCGGGAGCTTGAAGGGCAAGGCATTGCCGGGGAAAAGATCAGCGTCAACGTGACGGCTCTGGTCCGATATGCCGGCACGGATACCACCCTCGAGATACCTGTCTGCAGCATGCCTGCGCTTGCCGCCTCCGAAAGCGAGATCGCCAAGGCCGATCCCCGCAAGATGAAGACGGCATTTGAAGTGGTCCATGCGGCCCGCTTCGGCTTCAACGATGAAACAAAGGAAATCGTCGTCGAGGCCGTCTCCGTCGAGGCTGTCGGTGGCGGTTCTTCGCCGGAAGTCGGCACGGACAGCAAGGCGAGCTCCACCATTCCGGACGTATCCGGTCGGACCCGCTTCTATTCTGCAGGCGCCTGGCAGGACGCGGCGGTCTATCATCGGGAAAACCTCTCGGCCGGGCATACGATCGACGGACCGGCGCTGCTGATCGAGGCCAACCAGACGATCATTATCGAGCCCGGCTGGCAGGCTCACCTGACCTCCGCCGACAACTTGGTGCTCGATCGCGTTGTCGCATTGCCGGCAAGACAGGCAGCCGGAACCGAGGCCGACCCGGTAATGCTGGAGATATTCAACAATCTCTTCATGTCGATTGCCGAACAGATGGGCCTGACGCTGCAGAACACCGCCTATTCGGTCAACATCAAGGAGCGCCTCGACTTCTCCTGCGCGGTTTTCGACGCCGATGGAGCACTCGTCGCCAATGCCCCGCATATGCCCGTGCATCTCGGGTCGATGGACCGCTCCGTCCAGGCGATCATCCGTGGCAATGCCGAATTCCATCCGGGCGACGTCTACGCGATCAATGCCCCCTATAACGGCGGCACGCATTTGCCGGATATAACCGTCTGCACGCCGGTCTTCGACGATCAGGGCAAATCGGTGCTCTTCTGGGTCGCCTCCCGCGGCCATCATGCCGATGTCGGCGGCACGGCGCCGGGTTCGATGTCGCCCACGGCGCGTACCATCGAGGAAGAAGGCGTCTACATCGACAACTTCAAGCTGGTCGACAAGGGCCGCTTCCGCGAGGCCGAACTGCGCGACCTTCTGACAGGCGCCCGCTATCCGGTTCGCAATGTCGTCCAGAATATCGCCGACCTGAAGGCGCAGATCGCCGCCAACAATCGCGGTGTCTCGGAAATGCGCAAGGCGATCTCCGAATTCGGCCTCGACGTCGTGACCGCCTATATGGGCCACGTTCAGGATAACGCCGAAGAAAGCGTTCGCCGGGCTCTGGAAAAGCTCGACGACTGCGAATTCACATATCCGCTGGATCAGGGCTCCGAAATCCGGGTCAAGATCACCGTGGACCGGCAGGCGCGCGAGGCGACGGTCGATTTCACCGGGACTTCCGGCCAGCGCGACGACAATTTCAATGCGCCGGAACCGGTGACCCGGGCCGCCGTTCTCTACGTCTTCCGGATGATCGTCGACGGCCAGATACCGATGAATGCAGGCTGCCTGCGCCCTGTCCGCATCGTAGTACCGGAAGCAAGCATGTTGTCGCCGCAATATCCTGCGGCGGTGGTCGCCGGCAATGTCGAGGTCAGCCAGGCGGTCACCAACTGCCTGTTCGGGGCGCTGGAAGCATTGTCTTCGGCCCAGGGAACGATGAACAACCTGACGTTCGGCAACGAAACCTACCAGTACTACGAGACCATATGTTCCGGTGCTCCGGCGGGGCCTGGCTTCAATGGCGCCGATGCGGTTCATACCCACATGACCAATTCGCGGCTGACCGACCCGGAAATCCTCGAATTGCGCTATCCGGTGGTACTCGAGGACTTCCATATTCGCGACGGATCCGGCGGCAAGGGCCGGTGGAGCGCGGGCGACGGCACAAGCCGCACCATCCGCTTCCTGGAGAGGATGGACTGCTCGATCCTCTCCGGCCACCGCAAGATAAGGCCTTTCGGCCTGAAAGGCGGAGAAGCCGGCGAATGCGGCCGCAATCTGATCCGGCGCAAGGACGGCCGGATCGAGGAGCAGCCCGGTTGCACCTACACGGAGATCGAAGCGGACGAAGCCGTCACCATCATCACGCCGACCGGCGGTGGTTATGGCATCGCAGGAACGCCGCAGGCTGAAACGGAGTAAAGGCCGCTGCTCCAAAAACAAAATCGCAATTCGGCAGGCGGCTTAGATTGCCTGCCGATGGCTGCGCGGCAAAGCTTGCGGCTCCAAAAGTTGCGGAGCCATCAGTGAATCTCAAACGCCAATGCCGAAAAGCACAAGCGCCAGTTGAACGACAATCTCACTTCGTGGGCCCCTTTCCAAAGGCAGGCAATCCCAGGCGCCGCGCATTCTTGAGAAGGGTCGGTGAGCATTTCGAGCGTGGCATCGCCGCACACTATCCCAGAGCCGCTCTTGGGATAAGAAGCCAACAGCAAGCCATCCCTACAGGCTAGAGGCCCGACGGCCGGTCTCATCGCATTGCGGCTGCCGCGCCCATACCTTTGTTCACGATCATATACATTGCAAACAATTGTCAGGGTCTGGCTTAACCAGTCCTGAGCGTCATCTCACCGAAGCGGATCGCGGCCTCAGGGCGGGAAAGTATTGACGTTTACAGAAGCCGAAAGTGGACATTGGCAAGAAACGTGCCCATCCTCTATCACTGTCAGAGACAAGCAGACGGCATCGAAATCGCCCCAATGGCGACGACACGGGAGGAACCCTTGAAGCGCGGACACAGCCCGTGATTGACCTGCGTAACGTGGAAACCTTCTACTGGGCGGCCGCGCTCGGCAGTCTCCGTGCGGCCTCCGAAAAGCTCGGCACCACACAACCAGCCATTTCCCAAAGGATAGCATCGCTCGAAATATCGCTCGGAGTGCGCCTGTTTGAGCGCGCGGCCCGCGGGGTCAAGCTGACCGCCAAGGGTCATGAGCTATTGGTCCATGCCGAGCGAATGATCCAGGCACGAAATGACATTGTCCAGGCGGCAAAGGAAAAGTCGGGGATCAGTGGCCGCTTCCATCTCGGCGTCGCCGAAACGATCGTGCAAACCTGGCTGCCGCGGTTGATCGCGGAGGTCTATGCAGCCTATCCGGCGCTGACAATCGATATCGAGGTCGAGACCAGCGACAATCTCCAGAACCTGCTGATGAGCCGCCGCATCGGACTTGCCTTCCTGATGGGGCCGGTGCTGGAAGCGCGCGTCGAAAACCGGCCCCTGTGTTCCTATCCGCTCGCCTGGGTGGCTCGCGCTGACGCCGATTTTGGCCCTGAACCCGTCCCCCTGGAACAAATCGCATCGCAACCGATCGTCACTTATGGCTCGAGCAGCGCCCCCTACCGGCAGGTCAGGGACATGCTCCGACGCTCCGGCATTTCCTCGCCACGCATGGTCGGCAGCGCTTCGCTTTCCATGATCGTCAGAATGGTTCTGGATGGAATTGGCACCGCGGTCATCACGCCCAGCTTTCTTTCCAATGAACTCGACAATCACTCTCTCAAGGTCGTCAAGGTGAATGCGGACCCGTTGCTGGATCTGAACTTCACCGCCTCCTGGGTCGATGGTCCGGACGCGCAAGCTGCCAGAGTCATTGCCAGAATTGCCGAACAGGTCGCCTCCGATGATGAATTGAATCGACGGTAGAACGCGTCCTGAGATACGAGACATAAATAATTCTTATGTCACTCTTCCAAACTTACGATTGGACAACGACGTTTGCTGGCCTTCTACTCTACTCAAGATGCAGCGACATAAGCTGCACGAAGGGGAAGAACCGAAGGTCCTCAATGGAGACCGCAAAATCGATCGTGCATCGCACGGTTGAGGAGGCATATCCATCGATTGACCGGTGAGCCTGGCTTCGGCAGTTCCCCTGTACGATTTCAACAATCATCGAAGGGGCCTAATCTCATGAAACTCAAGACCATCATGATGTCGATCGCAGCCGGCACAATAATGTCCGGCGTAGCCATTGCCGAAGATCTGCCGAAGACCGAACTGACCATTGTCGGCGGCCTCAGCAACCTGACCGCATACCAGGATTTCGAAGTTCCATTCTGGACCAAGACCATACCGGAAAAGTCGAACGGTGCCGTCACTGCGACGATCAAGGGCTTCAACGACATGGGTCTCAAGGGCCCGGAGCTCATGCGGCTGATGTCCCAGGGCGTCGTGCCGTTTGGCACCGCGACCCTCTCCTACTTCGCCAGCGACAACCCCATCAACGAGGCGATCGACCTGCCGGGTCTCGCGCCTGATGCGGCGACCGCCCGCAAGGTCACGGAAGACTTCAAGCCGGTCTACGAGAAGTTCTACGGCGAAGGCTCCAAGGTGAAGGTGCTCGGCATCTCCACCTATCCGGCCCAGGTGATCTTCTGCAACGCCGACATCAAGGGTCTGGCCGATCTTGCGGGCAAGAAGGTCCGCACATCGAGCCGCACCCAAGCGGAATTCGTCGAGGCATTCGGCGGTTCGAGCGTCACCATGGCCTTCGGTGAAGTCGTGCCGGCCCTTCAGAACAAGGTCGTCGATTGCGCCATCACCGGCTCGCTCTCCGGATATTCGGCAAAGTGGTACGAAGTCTCGACCCATCTTCTGGCACTGCCGATCAACTGGAACCAGCAGGTCCACGCCGTAAACCAGAAGGTTTGGGACAGCATCGACCCGAAGGTTCAGACATTCCTGCAGGAAAACATCAACGAGCTCGTCGACCAGATCTGGAGCGCTGCGGCCACCCAGACGCAGGAAGGCTATGACTGCAATACGGGTGCTGCGGCCTGCACTCGCGACGTCAAGGGCAAGATGACCCTCGTCGTGCCGAGTGACGAGGACAAGGCCCTCCTCGCCAAGACCTTGAAGGAAAAGATCCTGCCGCAATGGGCTGCGCGCTGCTCGGCTGACTGCGTCGCAAGCTTCAATGATACCATTGGCAAGGACTTCAACCTCACTGCGTCGAAGTAAACAAAACCGCCGGGGACGGGGCAACCAGACCTCGTCCCCCGCATTTTCCCGGGAGATGGCCGTGATGACGTCAAAATCGGTTCAAACCATGTCGAGCCTTGTCGCTCACGCCGAGACGGCGGCCCGCTACGCAGTTTATGCCAGTGGCGCCCTCACGATCGGGAGCGTCCTGCTCATCTCCTACGACGTGATTACGCGCAAGCTGTTTGGATGGTCGCTTGGAGGCTCCGACGAGATTTCGAGTTATGTCTTTGCAATCAGCACCACGTGGTCTCTGGCCTACGCCACATTGCAACGCGCCCATGTTCGCGTCGATCTCCTTTACCAATATCTTCCGGTAAGGATTTCAGCCCTCCTCGACTGGCTGTCGCTCGTCATGCTCGGCGTCTTCATGGCCTTTCTGACCTATTACGGCTACGACGTGTTTGCCAGCTCCATAAGCCAGAACTCCCATGCCAACACGCCGCTCGGAACCCCACTCGCTGTTCCACAAGGCCTCTGGTTCGCTGGCCTCCTGTTCATGTGCATTGTCCTTTCGCTGATGCTGCTACGCGCTTCGATCGCGCTGGTCACGGGCGATATCGATGCGATCAAGTCGATGGCCGGCATTCGCTCGGCCAAGGAAGAGGCTGATGAAGAAGCTGCCGCAGGCGAGCGCCTGATCCAGGGGGAACGCAAATGATCGCGACCACCCTCGTCCTCCTGCTGGTACTGATCGGCATTTCCATTCCCGTTGGTGCCGCCCTTGGCGTGCTCGGCCTGATCCTCGACCCGCTCTATTCCATGCTGCCGCTGACGCGCGGCTTGGGCGAGATCGCCTGGAGCACCAACAACGACTTTCTCACGGTCGCCATCCCGCTCTTCATCCTGCTTGGCGAAATCTTGCTGCGCGCCGGCTTTGCCGAGAGAATGTATTCGGCGATGAGCCTGTGGCTCGCCTGGCTTCCGGGTGGCCTGATGCACGCCAATATCGGCGCGTCGGCGCTCTTCGCCGCAACATCGGGCTCAAGCGTTGCAACCGCAGCCACGGTCGGCACGGTCGCCGTGCCCCAAATCAAGCGACATGGCTATAACGAGCCGCTGTTTCTCGGTTCGCTTGCCGCCGGAGGAACGCTTGGCATATTGATCCCGCCGTCGATCAACATGGTCCTCTACGGCGTACTGACCAACACGTCCGTGCCAAAGCTCTACCTTGCAGGCATCCTGCCTGGACTGCTGCTGACGCTCCTGTTCATGCTGATCATCATTTGCGGCTGCCTGGCCGTGCCGGCCTGGGGCGGCAAACGCATCACCGGAGCCTGGCGCGAGCGCCTGATCAGCCTGAAGCATCTCGGCCCGCCACTCGGCATCTTTCTGCTCGTGGTCGGCTCCATCTACGCCGGTGTGGCAACGCCGACGGAAGCCGCCGCTCTGGGTGTGCTCGGAGCGCTGATCCTGGCCGCCTGCTTTAGAAAACTGACTTTCCCGATGCTCGGAGAGGCGATCGAAGGCACGATGAAGTCCACGGCGATGATCATGCTGATCATTCTCGCCGCCGCCTTCCTCAACTTTGTCATGTCGGCTGCCGGGATCACCGACGCCATCACAGGCTCGATCACCGGCCTCGGCCTGTCGCCGCTGCAGATGCTCTTCGTCATCATCATTTTCTATCTCGTGCTCGGCTGCTTCATGGAATCGCTTTCCATGATGATCACGACAATTCCGATCGTCACCCCGATCATGTTCCAACTTGGCTACGACCCGATCTGGGTCGGGGTCCTCATCATCATCCTGGTGGAAGCCGCACTGATCACGCCTCCCGTGGGCCTCAACCTCTTCGTCGTTCACAGCCTGCGCAAGAGTGGCAACATGGCGCCCGTCATCAAGGGCAGCCTGCCCTTCGTTGGCGCCATGGCCCTGCTGATCCTGCTGCTGGCAGTCTTCCCTTCCATCGTCCTCTATCTCCCAAGCCTTTCAAACTGATCGGCCGGACCAGCGAAATACCCGAGAGAACAGCATGAAACTGCACTTCACCATCGAAAGCAAAAACGGCGCTTCCAACATTGATGTCGATATCGACAATCTTGTCGTCGCCGGCTGGGCTGGCCGCGACCGCGCCTCCATCGAGCATCATATCGAGGAACTGGCCGCGCTCGGCGTGCCGCGCCCTTCGGCCGTGCCGCTGTTCTACAGGGTCTCCGAAAGTCTTGCCTTCCAGGGTGACCATATTCAGGTTGTCGGCGCGGAAACCTCCGGTGAGGTGGAAACCTTTGTGTTCACGAAGGATGGCAAGATGTATGTCTCACTCGCCTCCGACCATACGGACCGCAAGCTCGAGGCAACGGGCGTGGCCCTGTCGAAGCAGATCTGCGCCAAGCCCATCGCGACCACCGCCTGGCCCTTCGACGAGGTGGCCGATCACTGGGACAGCCTGATCGTTCGCTCCTTCATCGTCGAAGGCGGCCAGCAGGTAACGTATCAGGAAGGTGCGCTTTCATCGCTTCGCAAGCCCGCGGAATTGATTGCCGGCTATACCGGCGGCAGCAGCCTTCTGCCGGAAGGTACGGGCATGATCTGCGGAACGGTTGGCGCCATCGGTGGCATCCGACCGTCCCGCAACCTGACGCTGGAACTGTTCGACCCGGTGCTCAACCGTTCGATCCGGCACGACTACGTCACCGAGGTTCTGCCGGAGGTCGCATGATGGCACTAGAAAGCACCATTGCGGATGCAGCGGCCGCATTATCGTCAGGAGCGGCAAGCGCGAAAAGCCTGGTGGAGACTGCAATCGCCCGGATGGACGACCCGTCAGGCGAAGGCAAGCGCACCTTCATTCGGCGCAACGACGACCGTGCTCGTGGACTTGCGTCAGCATCGGACGCGATCCGCGCCGCCGGCCACTCTCGCTCTCCAATCGAAGGCCTGCCGATATCGGTAAAGGACCTCTTCGATCTCAAAGGCGAAACGACGCTTGCAGGCAGCATCGCCCTGAAGGGCGCGGCCCCCGCCGCCAGGGACGCAGCCGTGATCCGACGGCTGATCGCCGCCGGCGCCGTCATTACCGGCACCACGAATATGAGCGAGTTCGCATTCTCGGGGCTGGGCCTCAACCCACATTACGATACACCGCGCAATCCCTTCGATCGAGCAACAGGGCGCATCCCTGGCGGTTCGTCCTCCGGCGCGGCGATCTCTGTCAGCGACGGTATGGCGGTCGCCGCCATAGGAACAGATACCGGGGGGTCGATCCGCATTCCGCCGGCGCTGTGCGGCCTGACCGGCTTCAAGCCGACAGCAAGCCGCATCGACCGGGAAGGTGCAATTCCATTGTCGACCACGCTCGACTCGATCGGCCCGATCGCGCGCAGTGTGGCCTGCTGTGCCATTCTCGACGCGATCATGGCGGGAGAAAACCCGCAGGACCTGCCGCAGGCGCTTCCGATCAGGGGACTGCGCCTTGCCGTTCCGCAGACGGTCGTGCTCTCCGACATGGATGCACATGTCGCAAAGGCCTTCGAGGCAGCCGTCAGTCGTCTTTCCTCCGCCGGAGCCGTCATCGTCGACCTGCCGCTTGAAGAGTTCGCGGAGATCGCATCGATCTACTCGGGTGGCACCATCGTTGCCGCGGAAGCCTATCATTGGCACCGGGAGCTGATCGAGAAGGCAGGCGATCGTTATGACCAGCGTGTGCGCCAGCGCATCATGACAGGCAAAGCGCAGTCGGCCAGTGGCTATCTCTCCCTGATCGAAGCTCGGGCGAACTGGAAGAGACGTGTGGAAAGACAGATCGCAGGCTTTGACGCGCTGATCATGCCGACAGTGCCGACAATCGCCCCCGAGATCGAACCGTTGGTCCGCGACGAGGCAAGATTTTTCGCGGTGAACGGGCTGATGCTGCGCAATCCGAGTGTCATCAATTTTCTGGACGGCTGTGCCTTGTCGGTTCCCTGCCATGAGCCTGGAACTGCGCCTGTCGGCTTGATGATTGCTGGGGCGGCCTTTGCCGACCGGCATGTTCTAGCGGCAGGACTTGCCATCGAAAGCGCATTGTCGAGAGACTGAAGGAATAAAAGCATGAGCAACGATTTTGCGACGGCCGCGCATGCGGTCCGCCTTGATGCGCGCACACGCCGGTTGACTGGCCCGACGGCCAATCTGGCACCCGGTCATGTGCAGGCAAATCTCGCGATCCTGCCGAAGAGCCTTGCCTATGATTTCCTGCTCTTCTGCCAGCGCAATCCGAAGCCGTGCCCGCTGCTGGGTGTCTCGGACCCAGGCGACTACATGATCGGCCCGCTCGGCCACGACCTCGATATTCGCTCAGACGTGCCGCGCTATCGCGTCTGGCGAGAAGGTCATCTCGTCGACGAGCCGGAAGACATCGAGACGGTCTGGCGCGACGACCTCGTCACATTCGCGATCGGCTGTTCGTTCTCGTTTGAAGAGGCCCTCCTGGCTGCCGGCGTGCCTGTGCGGCATATCGAGGAAAACACAAACGTGCCGATGTACCGCACGTCGCTGCAAACCAATCCGGCCGGTGTATTTTCAGGCCCGCTTGTCGTCTCCATGCGGCCGATGACGCCGGCCGATGCCATCCGCGCCGTCCAGATCACCGGACGTCTGCCATCGGTGCATGGCGCGCCCGTCCACATAGGTGATCCCGGCGACATCGGCATTGCCGACATCGCGAAACCGGACTACGGCGACGCGGTAACTGTCCGCGAGGGCGAAATCCCGGTCTTCTGGGCCTGCGGAGTGACCCCACAGGCGGCGATCGTCAGGGCCAAGCCCGAATTCTCGATCACTCACGCTCCAGGGCACATGCTGGTAACCGACTTGGTCAATGCAGATCTTGCGGTCTAAAATTCGTCTGTCGTCGCATTGTCTGAAACGTTCGAGGCCCCGGGATGACTGGGGTTGCCGACTGAAGTTTTCAGCTGATCCGTCCAAGCTTCTAGAATGGAAAGCACTTTGCAACTGAGTTGATCGAATGGCATGGAGCCGAGTACGGTCACCCCCAGCTCTTCCGGCGCCAGCGGTTCAAGCGTCTGCAGCTGGTTCTCCAGAAGCGAAACCGGCATGAAATGCTCCCTGGCCGTCATCCGGCTGATCAAGACATCCCTGCCGACATCGAGATGGAGGAAAAAGAGAGGGCAATCCTTTGCCAGCCTCTCCCGATAGGACCGCTTGAGGGCTGAGCAGGATGCCACGGCCCCACCGGGACGTTCACCCAATGCGCTGGCGATCCTGTCCAGCCAGGGCCAGCGCATGTCATCGTTGAGAGGCAGGCCACGGCTCATTCGCTCGATGCTGGCCGGCGAATGCAGATCATCGCCTTCAATGAAGGGCACGTTCAGATGATCGGCAATGCGCCTTGCGACCGATGACTTGCCGCAGCCACTGACCCCCATGACAACGATGTGCAAGGGCACGGTCAGGTCAGCCATTCTACGGGCCACATGACGATCTGCGGAAAGGCGGCCACCAGCACCAGCACGACGGCGTTGACCGCGTAGAACGGCAGCGACGCAGCGACGAGCTTCGGCGTCGGAACGCCCGAGACATAGGCGGTCGCGAACAGGCACGTGCCGACCGGCGGCGTTGCCAGACCGACAGCCAGGCAGGCAACCATGTAGACCAGGAAATGCAGGGGATCGACACCCGCCGCAACTGCGGCCGGCATGAGCACAGGGATCAGCATCAACGCCGCCGCGACGATATCCATCAGCATGCCGACGATGATGAAGATCAACCCCATCAGCATCAGCGTCATGAAAGTGGAGCCGCCGAACATCGACAGGAAGCCGGAGGCCTTCTGCGGCAAGAGATCGACCGTGAAGACGAAGGTCGCGGCATTTGCCACCATCAGGATCAACAGCACCGAGCCGGCAAGCCTGCCGGACGCGACTGCCAGTTCGAGCACGTCCCGCAAGCCGATCTCGCGATGCAGGATCCCGGCCACGAGGAGCGTGTAGAACACGGCGAGGCCGGCAGCTTCAGTCGGCGTCACGATGCCGGAAAACATGCCGGTCAGGATGATCACCGGAGCGCCCACGGAGGGCAGCGCCCTGAAGAGCGCCCGGGCCGACTTGCGCATGTCGAAGGCCGTAATCGTCCCATACCCCTTCCGGCGCGAAATGATCGTGTTGTAGATCGCCAGCGAGACAGCGAGCAGAACGCCGGGCCCGAGCCCCCCGGCCAGGGCAGCGCCGACCGACTGGCCGGCCGAAGCTGCCGCGACGATGACGAGGATCGATGGCGGAACAAGCGTCGCCAGTGTCGAGGTAATGAGCGTCAGCGCCGCCGCATAGGGCTTCGGATATCCGCGCGACGTCATGGACCGGATCGTGATCGGTCCGAGACTGGCGATATCGGCGACGGACGATCCGGAAATGCCGCCAAACACGAAACTGGAGGCAATATTGACATGGCCGACGCCACCGGGAAGCCTGCCGACGAGCGCCTCGGCCGCATCGAAGATGCGTTCGGACAAGCCGCCCCGCTCCATGATCTGGCCCGCCAGAATGAACAGCGGCACCGCAATCAGGAGGAACGAGTTGATGGACGTCGCCATCGACTGCGTGATCATCGACAATGGCAGGTCGAACCACCAGAGCGTTACGGCGGAGGCGAGCCCGAGGGCGACCGACAAGGGAACGTCGACAATAGCCAGCACGGCAAAGAGCGCGACGAGAGTGAGGCTCATTGGCTCAATCCTTCATGGGACGTGAGTTGCGCGACGGTCGGGTCGGACAGCGGGTCGGCTGTAAAGGCGTTCACCGCCGTGCCGACAATCGCCAGAAAGGATCCCATCACCAGCGGCAGCGTCGTAATCCACATGCCGACCTGCAGGATCGGCGAGAGCTCGCCGAAGCGGATCTGCTGAACCAGCAACTGCCAGCCCTGCCAGGTCACGATGCTGAAGAGGATCATCGCGCTCAGCGCCGGGATCAGCCGGTAGGCGACTAGAAGCCGGGCCGGGATCAGGTTGACGAGAAAATTGAGAGCCGGGTGCTGCCCGCTGCGAAAGCCTGCGGCGAGACCCAGCCACACCGTCCAGATGAACAGGAAGCGGGACAGTTCTTCCGTCCAGGCAAGCGAATGTCCGAAAAGGCGGGACCCGACCTGAAGCGTGATCAGCAGGACCATGCTGATCACCGCTATCAGGATTATCAGGTCGACGACGCGCCAGATGATCTTATCGAGAAGCTGCATCTCTGTACCATGAATTGTTGGAGCGAGGGGCGCCCGGGGGCGCCCTTCGCAAATGTCAGTTGGACTTCACGAAGTCGATGCTCGTCTGCATAAAATCTGCGCCGATCTGATCCTTGAAGTCGCCATAGATGCCTCGGGCGATCTCCTGCACCTTCGCCAGCTCGCCGTCGGCGAACGAGTTCACCTGCATGCCTTTTTCCTTCAGCTTGCCGATGATCTCTTCTTCCTGCTTGATCTCGTTGGCGTCGTGCTCGACGATCATCTCTTTCGCCGCGTCCTGAACGGCGTCATGATACTGCTCGGGGATCTTGTTCCATGCCGCCGACGACAGGGCCAGCAGGAAGCTGTCGGCCACGTGCTGCGTCAGATTGAGCTGTCCCTGCACTTCGTAGAAGCGGTTGTTGTACGGCACCTCGACAGGGTTTTCCTGACCGTCGATCGCCTTCAGCTGCAGAGCGGAATAAACCTCCGAGAAGGCCATCGGCGTGGGATTGGCGCCGAGCGCCTGGAAGAGCTTTACGAACAGTGGATTGTTCGGCGTGCGCAGGGTCAGACCCTTGAAATCCTCCGCCTTGGTGATCACCCGGTCGCGGGCCGTCACATCACGGAAGGTGCGCAGGAAGAAGCCGAGTCCCTTGATGTTCATGCGCTCGATGGACTGCAGCAGCTCCTGCCCCGGCGCGCCGGCAAGATAAGCCTTGAGCTGGTCGTAGTTGGCAAAAAGATACGGAAGCGAGATCGCGTTCATCTTCGGTTCGAAGGATGCATAGACCGACGATGCGAGGATCAGGCCATCAAGCGCGCCGGAGCCGAGCTGGTTGATCGCGGCATTCTGATCCTTGCCGAACAGCACGCCATCCGGAAATACCTGGAACGTGACTTCGCCTTTGGTCTTCTCGTTGACGAGTTCGGCAAATCGCGTTGCTGCACGGCCAACCGAACTCTCGGCCGGATCCGGAACCGCAAGACGCAGCGACGTCTGGGCGAATGCCGGAACGGCGAAGCTGCAGCTTGCGGCAAGCAATGCTGCCGCAGTCAGGCCCTTCACAACGCCACGGCGTGTCAGTTCGAGTGTCTTCTTCATCTGGGTCTCCTCCCTCTGTTAATGAAATTCTCTAGTCAGTTCCGCAAGGCACTGCCTGCCGGCAAAACGCCATTGCGACGTTTCAGCTCAAGAAAGAGCGCGGAATGATCGAGGTCGCCGCCGCCGTGGTCGACAAGCGACGAGAAAAGCTCATCCGCCAGTCTCAGGACCGGCAGGTCGAGATCGAGCTTCTCGGCCACCTCAAGCGCTGCCTTCGTGTCCTTGACCTGATACTTCGCCGGACCACCCGGTTCGAAGTTTGCCGAAATGATTCTCTGGCCGTGCAGCTCGAGTATCCGCGAGAAGGCAAATCCGCCGAGCAGGGCTTCCCTGACTTTCGCAGGATCGGCGCCGCCTTTTTCCGCCATGAGCAATGCTTCCGAAACGGCAACGATCGTACTGGCGACAAGAAGCTGATTAACGAGCTTTGCCAGTGCACCTGTGCCGGCCGGTCCGATATGGACCACGCGCCCCATCGCCGAAAGCACGGGATTGGCTTTGCGAACATCATCGATCTCGCCGCCGACCATGATCGACAGGGTGCCGGCAGCGGCCGCCGGTGTCCCGCCCGAAACCGGGGCATCCAGCCATCGCAGGCCGATCGCACCCGCCTTGGCGGCAAGGGACTGCGCCTCTTCCATGCCGATAGACGACATGACGATCAGCATCGCGCCCTTCCTCATCGCCGCAGCGGCATCATGCTCGCCGAACAGCACTTCTTCGCAGACGGGCCCCGACGACAGCATGACGATCACGGTATCCGCGTCGGCAACGGCCCTTGCCGGAGTGCCGGCAAGTCCCGCACCCCTGGAAGCCAGGGATCCGGCCTTTTCCTTGCTTCGGTTCCAGACCGTGACCTCGAAGCCGGCTGCCAGAAGATTGGCGGCCATGGGGGCCCCCATGAGCCCCGTTCCTAGCACGGCGACCTTGCCCCTGCTCATGATGCAATCCTCATGGGGCAACCCGTTCGAAAAAGCCGACCGGCCCCTCGCTCACCAGGGTCAAGGCCTGGCGGAAGCGCGCAAGATGCGGCGTCTCAAGATGAGCCTCAAAGGCCGCACGGCTTTCATAAACCTCGTAGAACATCACCTTGACGGGGGAGACATTGCGATCGACGAACACGTCGAACTGATGGCACCCGGGCTCCAGGGCGACGGAGTTGGTGGCGTCGTCCCTGGCGGCCTCCAGAAAGGCCTCCAGGTTTTCAGCCGTCACGTCGAATTGCGGCAGGACGACATAGCTCATGCCGCCTTCTCCGACTTCGGTCCCATGGTCTTGACCTGTTCGCGCCGCAGTTCGACCACGTCGAGATCATCGACCAGTTCGACATCCGACATCCGCACGACCTGGTCACGCTTGATCGGGTTCTTCAGCTTGACGTTGTGTGCAAGTCCGATCGGCAGGGCGTCGACCTCGCTGGAAATGCTTGCGGGGATCGCCTTCGCCCAGACGGCATAGCCGCCCTCGCCGTCCAGCATGTCGCCGGCCTTGAAGTCACCCTTGGCTGCGGCAACGGCGTCACCGCGATATTCCTTGGAGGAGCCGGTCGGCTCGCCGCGCAGGACCGCGGAAAGAACCGATACGGAGGTTTCCAGGCCGATCAGGTGGAACGGCCGCCACATCGAGCCATACCAGCCAGACTTGTCGGTCAGCAGTCCGTACTGCTTGAAGCAGTCGCGCGTGTAGGCATCGGGCGCCTTGAAGGTGACGAACATGCCGTAGCGGATGTTGTTGAGCACCTCACGGCCGTCCGGCTCCTGGCTCGCGGCAATGTCGACAAGCCCTGCCTTCGGCATGCGGCCACCGTCGGAGGCCGGCTTGAAGACGGACGCCAGATCCTGCAGACCGGAGGGATAGAACGCCAATCCGTCATCCGGGCAATCCAGGCCGGTGCCATTGGCAACGGCAGCCATCTCGATCGCGGCCTTGGTGCCATCGGTGAACGAGTTGTACATTTTCGGATTGAAGTCACCCTTGGCAACCTCTTCCTCGGTCCAGCCGAAAAAGCCCCAGACCGTGTCCGGCGTCGAATAGCGGTACCGCGGTTCGAAGTTCATGCCCTTGCCGGCCGAGATAAGCTCGAAGCCGCAGGAGCGCACCCAGTCGACCAGTTCGCAGATGAAGGCCGGCTGGTCGCCATAGGCCATCGAATAGACGAGGCCCTTGGCACGCGCCTTGGCGGCCAGGATCGGTCCGCACATCACGTCAGCCTCGACGTTGACCATGACGATATGCTTCATGCCTTCGATCGCCATCAGGGCGTGTCGGGTACCGGCGATCGGATGGCCGGTCGCCTCGATGATGCATTCGATGCCGTCAAAGGCGCAAAGAGCGGCCGCATCTTCGGTGACGAAGGTCTTGCCGGTGTCCATCGCATCGGCAAAGGACGTCGCGCCGTACTCCTCCGGCTGCCAGCCGGTCCGCGCCAGCGACGCGCGGGCCTTGCCGGCGTCGAGATCCGCCACGCCGACGATATGATAGCCGGCAATCTTGCGTGCCTGCGCCAGGACCATGGAGCCGAACTTGCCTGCCCCGATAAGACCGACGCGAATGGGACGGCCTTCGGCATGACGGGCAGCAAGCATCGATGAGAGGTTCATGTGGGATAACTCCGTATTGCGACCACCTGGTCGGGAATTCACTGACCGCGCAGGAGAATGCCCACCATTGCGATCAGCACCGGTCAGGGTGCAGGTCGCCAACGGAAATTTCGGTATTCCTCCCGACGCGCCGACATCGTTTGTCGGGCAGGCGCATCTTCCTGCAGGGGAGACTGCAGAACAATTTACTTTTTTTGCTGAATTACGTAGCGCTTCTAATCAATCAGCGAACGGTCCTCGTTGTACCAGACCTGCGCCTCGCGCTTAATCCACTCGATGAAGCGCTTGACGCGGTGTCGCCTCAGATGGGTGTAAGGGCACACGATCCATTGGGTGGCGATCCGCATCTCGGGTGGATTTTCCAGGGCAACCACAAGACGGCCGTCCTTCAGTTCCTGCTCCATCATCAGGTTGCTTTCCAGCGCCATGCCCATTCCGAGCACGGCAGCGTCGACGACCATATGCGACCGGTCGAAATAGAGCCGCTTCGAAGGAATGTCGTTGGTGATCCCCTGGTGGGCAAACCAGCTTTTCCACTGGATCTGCGCCTTGACCGAGTGAATGAGCCTGTGCTGCAGGAGTTCGCCCGTGGTCAAGGAATGCGCCGCCGCGAGCTTTGGCGAACAGACCGGCAGAAAGCGCTCTTCGATCAATCCCTCCACATGCAGGCCGGGCCAACGACCGGCGCCATGCCGGATCTCCACGTCCACCAGATCCCGATTGAAGTCGGTCGGCTCGTTCGAGCCATCCAGCCGAATGTCGATGTTGGGATTTGCCTCGAAAAACCGCGGCAGCCGCGGCAGGATCCATTTCGTCGACACGGTCGGCGTGGCCCTGATCGTCAGGAGCGTGGTGGTCTTGTTGCCAGTGACGATGTCCGTTGACCGTATGATCTCCTCGACATGCTGGGAAATTAGATCGAAGTAGCGCTCTCCATCCTCGGTGAGCTTCACCTTGCGCCCGACCTTGGTGACGAGCGACATGCCGATCTGCTCCTCAAGCACCCTGATCTGCTGGCTCACGGCCGATGGCGTCACATTCAGCTGTTGCGCCGCTGCTGTGACGGAGTTGAGTGTCGCGACATGATAGAAAACGGCAATGGATCGGAACGGAGTCATCGTTAGCTCAGCTTAAGTTTTGATAATCTTCCTGTAGCTCACTAAACGATATGGCGGAAAAATTGTCAGCAAAGATTGAGCCTTCACTGGATACGCCTTCGAGCTCCGAAGCCTGCGACACTATCCTTATTGCTGTCTGTCGGCGATCCAGTGCCTGCTTCCAGACTGCTCACGCCAGTCGTCGCGCGCGGCCCGGATCCAGTCGAGAAAGATTTTCACCTTTCTGTGCCGCAGGTGATCGCGGGGGCACACAATCCATTGTGTCGTCAGCGCTATGTGATGAGGGGATGCGACCGGACAAATGAGCCTACCATCCGACAACTCCCGCCACATCATCAGCTCGCTTTCCAGCGCAATGCCCAATCCGTCACTCGCGGCGTCAATCGCCATGTGGCTCCTGTCGAACAACACGCGCTGCCAGCGAAATTCATGCGTCACGCCCGCTTCCTTCAGCCATCGCGGCCACTGGACCTGTGATTTGACCGAATGAACCAACCGGAACTTCGTTACGTCTTCCGGCTTCAGGCTGGCCAGACCCGCGAGGTGCGGCGAACAGACGGGAATGAAGGATTCCTCCACCAGTCCCTCGACAAACAGACCGGGCCAGCGTCCGTCGCCGTGCCGGATTTCGACATCGACCAGATCACGGTTGAAGTCGGTCGGCTCGTTTGTGCCGTCAAGGCGCAAATCAATCTCGGGATGTTGATCGAGAAACGATTTCAGTCGCGGCAGCAGCCACTTGTTCGACACCGTCGGCGTTGCCCGGATGTTGAGAGTGGTTACGGTGCGGTGCCCACGTATCGTGTTGGTCGCGTCCGAAATTCTCTCGATCTGGTCTGTAATCATCTCGAAATAGCGCTCGCCTGCCTCCGTGAGCACGATTCCGCGGCCCATCTTGTTGACCAGCGTCACGCCGAGCTGCAGCTCCAGCGACTGGATCTGTTGCGTCACGGCAGAAGGTGTCACGCTCAGTTCGTCGGCAGCCTTGGAGATGCTGCACGATCGGGCGGCGGCGTGAAAAACGAGGATACTTCGGATCGGCAGCTGCAAGATGTCGTCCTCCGCAGCGGATAAGAGCCGTTTCCCGAGGCTCCGTCCATTTAGCACACCTAAATAAAATCACAATAATTCTAAATTGCCTCTAAGCAATGGCTTTCTTACGCTTTGATTACCATTCAGGCTCAGCAAAGTCTGAAACGGCGAACGGCCATCGCTTCTGGGAGGAGGCGCGGCGTTGAAAGGGAGAAATTGAAGCGGGGTAAAGGACTGGTCTCCAGCCGCTTCTCAAGGGAGGATGAAGTCCATGACACTGAAGAACACCACGATCGTGCTCGCCGCATCGGTCGCATCGCTGATGATGGCAGGCGCCACGCTCGCTGCTGACAAATGCTCCGCCTATCCGACTGCCAAGAGCGAAAAAGTCGAGTCCGCCGACCTCGAGAAAACCTTCGGCGCCGTGCCGAAACCGGACAAGGAGCTGCGCTTTGCCTATGTCACCAAGACTCTGATCAACGAGTTCTGGCAGGACGTCGCCGCCGGCGTGAAGGACGAGGCCGGCAAGTACAACATCAAGGTCGATGTACAGGCCGCCAAGGACGAGTCCTCGATGATCGAGCAGCTGAACCTGGCGCAAACGATGCTGTCCCAGAAGCCCGATGCGCTGCTGCTGTCGCCGCAGTCGGACTCCAACCTCGTGCCGGTCATCAAGGCCGCACGCGACGCCAATATTCCCACCATCATCATTGATGACGCCAGGACCGATGGCGCCAGCAGCTATATCGGCACGGACCAGGTCGCCATCGGCGGCAAGGCCGCCGACTATTTCGGCGAGCGCTTCAAGGACGGCGGTAAGGTCGCGCAGATCGAAGGCGCTGCCGGCTCGCCGAATGCCCGCGCCCGCATCAAGGGCTTTGAGGAAGGCCTGAAGAAGTATCCGAAACTTCAGCTCGTCGCCTCACAGCCGGGCAACTGGGATCGCCTCGTCGCGCTGAACGCCACGAGCAACATCCTCCGCCAGAATCCCGACCTCGTCGGCGTCTATGCCAACAATGACGGCATGGCACTCGGTGTTGTCGAAGCGGTCCGTAACGGCAGCTCGCTTGATAAGGTTGCGGTCGTTGGCACCGACGGTATCCGCGAAGCGAAGAAATCGGTCGGCGCAAAGGAAATGGCCGCGACAGTCGCCGAATTCCCCTTCGAGGAAGGGCAGCTCGGCGTGCAGGTGGCGCTCCGTCTCCTAGGTTGTCAGGAAATCCCGACCTGGGTTGTCTCTCCGCAGGCCGTCATCACCAGCGACAACGTTGCAAATTTCCCCGATCCTGTCGCCTCGAAATAAGGCATCATCCCACCAGGCGCGGTGCAAGCCGCGCCTGGTCCTGAAGGGTGTCGGGAGGATTGGATGTCCGCACTGCAACATACGGCCGCCGGTGAGGCGCGCCTTGCCAACCCGGCAGCACCACTGCTGGAGCTTTCCGGCATCGAGAAGCGCTATGGACTGAACCACGTCCTCAAGGGCGTCGGTCTGCGGCTCGAGGGTGGCGTCGTGCACGGCCTTCTGGGCGAAAACGGAGCAGGCAAATCGACGCTGATGAAGGTCGTATTCGGCCTTGTGCAGCCTGATTCCGGCACGATCACCCATGGTCGTCTCGGAGAGGTGAGGATTGCCGATCCCCGCCACGCGCTTTCGCTTGGCATCGGTCTTGTCAGCCAGGAACTCAATCTCGTTCCCCAGCTTGACGTCGCCCAGAACATGTTTCTCGGCGCAACGGGTGCGCTCGAGGTCATTCCCCGCAGCGAACTTCGTCGCCGCGCCTCGCATATCCTGTCGGAGCTCGCGCCACATATCGATGTCACCGCGCAGGTCGACAAGCTCGGCATGGCGGACCGGCAATTGGTCGAGATTGCGCGCACGCTCGCCAAGGGTGGAGAGATCATCGCCTTCGACGAACCGACCTCCAGCCTGACGCCGAATGAACGCGACAACCTCTTTTCGGTCATCCGCAGCCTGAAGGCCGCCGGCAAGGCCATCATCTATATCTCGCATCGCATGGACGAGATCCGCGCCATTTGCGACGCGATCACCATTCTGCGGGATGGCAAGGTGATCATTTGCGACGAGGTCGCGAAGTATGACGACCAGGCGATCAACGAGATGATCACCGGGCGGCAGCTCGGAACAGTCATGAAACAGGGGCACAACGCAGGAAGCGAGCCGGGCCGCACGCTGCTTGAACTCAAGAATGTCTCCACGCGACGCATCTCGGACGTTTCGCTGACGGTCCGCTCGGGCGAAATTCTGGGGCTCGCCGGTCTCGTCGGTTCCGGCCGGTCGGCAACACTGCGGGCAATATTCGGCATCGACCCCATGACCGCGGGCGAGATCTGCGTCGATGGAACGCGATCCAGCATCGCGAACTCCAGGGCCGCGATCGACTGTGGCATTTCATATATTCCCGAGGATCGTCGCGGACAGGCCATCGTCCCGATGATGAGCATCGAGGGCAATTTCGGCCTCGCCAACCAGCAGCGCTTCTCTCGTCTCGGCTTCATCGCCTCGGCCGCACGCAAGGCGTCGATCAGGCGCTACGTGAAGGATATGGGCATCAGGCCCGGCGACATTCGCACGCCGCTTGGCAACCTCTCAGGCGGCAACCAGCAGAAGGTCGTGATCGCCCGATGGCTGCAGACCGAAGCCAGGGTTCTGCTGTTCGACGAGCCGACGCGAGGCATCGATGTGGGCGCGAAGGCGGAAATCTACGCGCTGCTGCGCGAACTCGCCGCCAAGGGTGCGGCGATCATCGTGGTCTCTTCCGAACTTCCGGAAGTGCTGTTGCTGAGCGACAGGATCGCCGTGATGGGCAAGGGCCGCGTGCTCGCCATCGAGCCGAACAACGACGGCATGACGGAAGAGCATCTTCTGGAAAAGATGGCCGGGGAGAAGCAGAATGTCCAAGAGTGAAACCGTGGGTGCACCCGAGATGAAACAAGAAAAGCAACGGGAGGCCGCAAGCCTTGTGAAACGGGGCGAATTTGCCCGCAAGGCCAGCGTGCTGTCGGGCTGCGTTGCGCTCTTCATCGTTTTCTCGGCGCTGACCAGCAGCTTCTACCAGCCTGCCAATCTTCTCGATATCCTGCTGCAATCCTCCATCAATGCGGTCATCGCCGTCGGCATGACGCTGGTCATCATGACAAAGGGCATCGACCTGTCGGTGGGCTCCATCGTCGGCCTGTCCAGCATGGTCGCAGCCGACATGGCAAATCATGGCGTTGCAGCAGGCATTCTCGCAGGCCTGGCCGTCGGTCTCGTCTGCGGTTTCGTGAACGGCATCCTGATTGCGAAGCTGAAACTGCCGGATTTCATCGTGACGCTCGGCACGCTGAGCATTTTCCGCGGCGCCGCGCTGATCTACACCAACGGCCAGCCGATCTACGGCCTGCCGAACACCTTCCGTGACCTGTTTGCCGGCCAGTTGCTCGGCATTCCGACGCCAGTCGTGTTCGCCATCGCCATTGCCGGCATCGCCTATGTCATGGTCGCCTTCACCGGCCTTGGCGAGCGCATCATCGCGAGCGGTGGCAACGAAGAGGCGGCACGGCTCTCCGGCATCAATGTCGATACGGTCAAGGTCATCGTCTATGCATTGTCAGGGCTTCTCTCCAGCATTGCCGGCTTCATCCTGATTGCGCGCATCGGAGCCGCCGAACCCATCGGCGGCCAGGGCTTCGAGCTGCAAGCCATCGGATCGGCCGTCATCGGCGGGGCAAGCCTGTTTGGCGGCGTCGGCAACCCCTTCGGCTCGCTGATCGGCGCCGTCACGCTGGGTGCCCTTCAGAACGGCCTGACGCTGATGAACGTGCCCTCCTTCTGGCAATATGTCGCCTCGGGCTTCGTCGTCATCCTCGCAGTGCTGGCCGACCAGATCACAAGGCCTCGTCGATGAACGGTGCGAACGACACCTATATTGTCGATGCTCATCATCACTTTCAGGATATCGAAGCCTACGAATATCCGTGGCTGAGCCCGTCTCGGCCGCCGGCGCTGGAAGGCGATCTCTCGGCTATTCGCCGCAACTTCCTCCCGGGTGAATACCGGGAGATCGTCTCGCGCTGGCTCGTCCGCAAGTCCGTACACGTGCAGAACGGCTGGCGGGCCGATGACCCGGTTGGCGAGACGCGCTGGCTCTCGGCACTCATTGACCGACACGATCTGATCATGGCCATTGTCGGCTATGCAGATCTCTCCAGCCCGGACATCGCTGCAATCCTTGATGCCCACGGCACCTTCCCGCAATTTCGGGGCATCAGGCAGATCCTGAACTGGCATGAGAACCCCGCACTGCAGGTCGCTTCCCGTCCGGACCTCATGGAGCAGCCGGACTGGCGGCGCGGGTTTCAGGCGCTGGCGGAGCGCAACCTCTCCTTTGACCTTCAACTCTATTGGCCGCAAATGGAAATGGCGCTGGAAATGGCGCAGGACTTCCCGCAGACGCAGATCGTCCTCAACCATTTCGGCATGCCGATCGACCGCTCGCCCTCGGCGCTCCGGCATTGGTCGACCGCCATGGAACGGCTCTCGCTCGCCGAAAATGTCAGCGTCAAGCTTTCCGGCTTCGGACTCGGGTGTCCGCATTGGTCCAAGGCAGACACGATCTCGCTTCTTCAATCCGTCATCCGGATCTTCGGGCCAGAGCGCGTGATGTTCGGCACCAATCTGCCGGTCGATCTCCTCTTCTCGAAGCCCGGACGCCTGCTCGACACGTTCGAAGCCTCCATCCTGTTCCTCTCAGCCGAGCAGCGGAACCTCGTAAGGCACGGCAACGCCGAGCGGATATATAGATTCTAGTGATCTGGATGTCGGATGACATCGAAGAGACCGTGTCGCAGAATGGCGACGCTCACCAGCCCCACATCGTCGAGGCTTCAGGGGTCAGCGGTCACAATGAGCGGCCCCAACTCCGCAGTGAGCGCCCTGATCGCGCGGTCGTTGCCGTTGTCATGCGGAATACCGCGGTTGGTCAGAACGAGCCCGGAGTGCTCGCAGCCCGGCCATTCGATGATCCGTGTCTTCGGGCCGACATGCCGGATCAACGTGCCGCGGCGGCGCGCCATCCAGTAAAACCAGAGATCATCACCCGTCGGACAGAGACGCATGAAGCGGTCCTCCTCGAAAACCATGGGATCAAGCGAGCCGGGCGGATAGAGAACGCCGCCGACACCGGTTGCGAAAATGTCCGCCCCTTCCACCGCACCGCCAATGTTCTTCTCCCACGCCTCGTATGAGAGCAGCCGACCGTCATCGCCATGACGGACACGGTGGGCCCTGTGCGAGATGATCCGGCCCGGATGCCGTGTCGCGCAGTCGACCAACCCCTGCAGCCAGTCTTCCGGATAATAGACATCATCATCGCAGGTGACGATGAAGGCCTCCGGATTGTCGCGCAAAACGGGAATCAGTTTGGTGTAGGACCTGATGTTGCGGCTGTACGTTCGGATGACGAGGCCGTCCGCTTGCAGGCGCAGCACATCATCCGGGAGCTGCGTCTCGTCGCCTTCGGTGAGCGTGAGTATGATTTGGTCGGCTCTGACCGTCTGCTGTCTTATGGTCTGAAGGGCCAGAGGAAGCGTTTTGAAGCGGGCCGGATAGCTGGTCAGCGAAACGATCAGTGGCGCGGAAAGCCCGTGCGGTTGGCTGGTCGGATCGCGCCGCAGCACTTCACGGACCATTCGCCTGCTGCGGATACGGCGCTTGAACTCGATAAACCACTTTGGATCAGCCATGGGCATCCTACTCCGGCATCTGCCAGGCGCGCCGCAACCACTCGACGTCACCGATCCTTCGATACCAACGTCCACCCTTCCCGCTCAAAACGTCCTCCATCTTGGGGTACCCTGCAAAGCAGACGATGCGTGCGCCTTTCGGCAAGGTCGGCTCTTTGAAATAGCTCAGGAACAACCGGGGGACGCAATGGTTCTTGAAGCTCACGCACCACCCTTTGGGCCAATAGTTGAGATCGCCGTTGCGGGCGAGTTGCGCCGATTGGAAGCGTTGCGAAAGACCGTAATCCCGGACGGCCCCCTCCGGATCGGCAAGGTAAGCATCCAGAACATGACGATGGGCACCGATTTGGTAGCGGAAGACGGAGCTGTTGCCGACCGAGTTCAAGAAGGCCCGCCGCGCCGGGTTGAGCCAGCGCAGGGGCTTTGCCCTGAAGAGTTCGGCGTCACGGAGGATGCGGAACGTGCCCGGAATTGTGAAGAAGGGATCGAGATCTCCCACGACAACCTGATCGAGATCGAGGTAGAGCGCCGTGCCGGAAAGCCCGGCTAGGTTGTCGTTGAACAACGCCATCTTCCGCCAGCGTGTGTCGCAGTGGCCGTCTGCCAAATCCACAGCGGGCAAGGGCATTGCCTCGACTTCCTTGTCGAGACCGTGCGCGTCGTCGGTGAAGCAGATGAACCGGTGCGGTCGGGCCAGATGGCGTTTGACCCCGCGCCTCAGCCGGTTGACGAAGTGAGGCTCGTAAAGATCGCCCCATTTCATCGTCAGGATGAGAACAGGCGTTTCGTGGTCGCCCGATGCCATAAGCAGGGAGCTCACGTCTGGTCTCGCGGCTGGGGTTCGAGCCAGAGATTGCGCCCGTCGAAGCGAAGGCTCCCCGACAGTTCGGGCTCGATCTCCATAGCCAGCGGGTCGGCGAAATCATGGTTCCGTTGCGCAGTCCGGAGGTAGCGCACCATCTTTTCCCGTCGTTCGCTCCAGAGGTGGCGTTCCCGGTGCTCCTTGGGAGTTCTGATGCCCTTTTCCGACAGGACACGTCGGAAAGCTCTACGCAGCGCCCTGATCCGCTTGTAGTGCCCCGGAATGGCGACCTCTCCCGGATCTACGCCGGCCTCGTCAAGGATACGGAAAAACGCCTCCTCGTGCTCGATCCGTCGATTTGATGCACCAGGATGGCCTGGCAGGAACCAGGGTTTGATGGGCGTGCAGAAATGCAGGAACACGGGGTCGACCCATTCGTCGATGCCGAGCTCGAAGAAGGGCGGCTGATAGTTCCAGCGCGGGCTGAGTTCGGTCCACAGCCCATCCATCGCGTGATTGAGGAAGTCCTGGGACTTGATCCCGCGAACATCACGGTTCTGGTAGTAGCTCGACAGACGATGCCCAAGCGCCCCGTTGTCCCAGCGGGCGGGATCGATCAGCATCATGCCGGAGTTGAAATAGCGTCCGCCGGTAACGCCGAGACGGTCCAACCACTCCTCACGAGAGAGGCCGGTGCCGCGCGGGGCCTTGTCAATCGTCGCGGTGTCGCTGACCGCGCCGATTCCGTGGGGCAACTCGATATCCCAGATTGAGTGGTCGACCCGTTCGCACAATATGTCGACATCGAGGTAAAGCAGCCGGTCGTAGTCACGCAGCAGGGATGGCGCGTAATTGCGCAGAAACACCACCCTGGGCCACTTTTCCGAAACGGGCACATTGTCCGGTAAATCGAACCTGATTCTGTTGCGATGAACATGGATGTCGGAGGCGCCTGGAACGTCGATGGCTTCGGCTCCCTGGCCTTCGACGAACACATGGACGTCACAGCCCCATTGCCTTGAAAGCCTTCGGCCGAGCGCACCCGTGACCTTCACGAACCGAAGGTTGGTGATCAGATATATCGCATATTTCAAAACTTTTGCCGTTCTATCTTCCAAGTCCCGGACGCTTCCACCGGAGGGCTGGACGTCGCAGGGTTGCTTCGCCTGAAATACCTTTGATTCATATAGGTTTTGTTGCCCCCCCTTTCGCATCGGTCATATGGAAGTTGATGGCGTGCTCCTTGTTCAAAAGTCGCCACCCAGCGTGACAGCCGCTCCTTGAGAGGAGGCCATGGCATGAATGATCCGCTCGATCTCCAGTCCGGCGGCAAAATCCGGTCCGGCATTCATCCCGCCCGCAATGGCAACCAGCAGGTCGCGGGCTTCGATGACCTTTTGCTCGTTGAAACCGAAATTGTGTCCTGGCGCGGGGCAAAACGGCGCGAAATCCGGCTGATCGGGCCCGGTCAGATGACGTTTGAAGCCGGCCTCGCCCCTGCGGTGAACCCATAGTTCGTTCATGTTTTCTTGATCGAAGACAATGCTCCCTTCCGCCCCGTGAACTTCCCACTGCAGGCGGCATTTGCGCCCCCGCGCCACACGCGAGGTGGCGAAGGACCCGTGCGCGCCGCTTGCAAAACGCAGGAGCGCCATCGCGCTGTCCTCGTTTTCAACCTTGCGGGGGCCTTCGGGGCTTGGGCGTTCGGGAATGGCAATGTGAGTCATGGCCGTCAGTTCGGCGACCGGCCCCATCAGCGCGACCATGTGGCTGACCAGGTGGCAGCCGAGATCGCCCAAGGCGCCCAGGCCGCCAGCCGCGTGGGTCATCCTCCATGTCCAGGGAAGGTCTGGGTCCGCGCAATAGTCTTCGTCGTAAACGCCGCGAAACGCGTGCGGAATTCCGATCTCCCCCGCGGCAATCAGGCCGCGCGCCGACTGAAATGCCGGCGATCGCAGATAATTGTAACCGAGGATCGTGACCTGCCTCGGATGTTCGGCGGCCAGTGCTGCCATCGCACGCGCATCGTCCAGCGTCAGCGCCATCGGCTTTTCGAGCCACACATGCTTTCCGGCTGCAAGCGCCGCTTCAGCCATGGGACGATGCAAGCCGTTGGGTGCGGTGATGGAAACGACATCGACACATGGATCGCTGACGGCCGCCTGCCAATCCGAACTCGCGCGCGCAAAGCCGAACTGCGCGGCGAAGGCTTCAGCCTTGTCGACCGGCGTGTCGCACAGGATTTCGAGCCGGTGATGGGCGCCGCCGAACACCGCCGCCACATTCCGCCATGCCATCGCATGGCACTTGCCCATGAAGCCCGTGCCAATCAGCGCCACGCCCAGCGGGGCGTCCGGCATGGAGAAGGACTTTGCAGCACTTGCCTGTGCCTGCTTCGGCGGACGTGCATGCTGTCCGTGCGCTTGGGGTACCTGGATCATCATGACGTCCTTTTCACGGTATGACTGCCAATGGCTTCAGAAAACGTTGGGCATTCGAAAAAGATGCGCGCCGTACAGCTGGCGCACACGTTGCGATCGAGTTGGTCGGGCACGATCGCCGCAATCGCATCGTGTCGGTGGCTGAAGATATTCTCGTCCTTCAAGGCATCGACCACACCATACCGCCTCATCTTTTCCAGCAAGGGCACATAGCGAGAGGTCAAGTATAACCGCCCTCCCCGCGCTCGACGACGGCGGCCTTCCTCGATCAGCAATTCCGCTCCGGCAAGGTCCAGCTGCCCGATCCCGGTCAACTTGAGTACAAGATCCTTTTGACCGGGCCGTTCGCGTTCGATCCGCCTCAGCGTCTGACGCAGCTTCTCGACGACACCGAAATAAAGCGGGCCATTGAGCCTGCCGAACAGCAATTGCGGGCATTCCGGGCCGCCGTGGCGCACATTGTGGAAGGAATGGTTGGGGCGGTTCTGGTCCGGGACGGTCAGCTCGAGCTCGGCATTGATGGATTCGTTGAGAAACAGAGCGAGGCTCAGCAAGACCCCGGCAAAGACGGAGAATTCCAATCCGACGGTGAGCGCCGCGATGAAGGTGACGAGGAACGTGAACGCATCACGCCGGGATTGCTTCGCCAGCCGGTAGAAGTCGACGAAGCCGATCTGGCGCCAGGCAACCAGGATGATGACCGCCGCCATCGCCGGAATCGGTAATGCGCTGAACAATGGCGCGACGAGAAACAGGATCGCGATCAACGCGCAAGAGGCAAAGACCGCGGCCAGTGGCGTACGGGCACCTGCCTCGTGATTGACGGCGGTACGCGTCAGCGAACCCGCGCCGGCATAGGCTGAAAAGAACGGCCCAACCAGATTGGAAAGCCCCTGTCCGATGATCTCGCGATTGCCATTCAGGGTCTCGTCACGACGATGGGCATAGAGCCGAGCGACGGTCACCGACTGCATCAAGCCCACGATGGCGATGGCCAGCGCTGGCTGCGCAAGCGACATCGCGTCGGCCATCGAAACGCTGGGTACCGCAGGCGTCGGAAAGATCGAGGGGATCGCCCCGACTGTGCGCGTTCCCAACCCGAACCCCCAATTGACCGCACCGCCGATCCCCAGCGCCACGAGATAGCCCGGCAGACCGGGCGCGCAATATCTGAGGATCACAGCAGTGAAGAAGGTGACGCCGGCAACGATCATCGCCCCCGGCGCGGCATCCGGGAGAGACGAAGCCAGCTGTGAAAAGAAGACGTCGACGGCCCCCAGGTGTGGCATCGAGATGCCCAGAACATCACCGATCTGGCTCATTGCAATCAGGATCGCGGCTCCGGCACTGAACCCGTTGATGACGGGAGCAGACACAAAGGTCAGAAACCGGCCCAGGCGGGCCAGACCAATTGCGAGCTGGATTGCGCCCACCAGCAAGGTGAGGGCCAAGGCCGCGCCGATCCATTCGGCCGATCCGGCTGCATATCTCGGTGCAAGCGAGGCGAAAACCAGCGCCGACACCGCGGTTGTCGGCCCCGAAACCACGATCCGCGAAGAGCCGCACAATGCTGCCACCACCGGTGTGATCATTGCCGAATAGAGACCATAGGCCGGCGGCAGACCTGCAATCGACGCGAAGGCAATCGCCTGAGGCAGCACGATCGCCGCTCCGGTGACAGCGGCAAACAGGTCACTGCGCAGCGAGCCCGCGTCGACCATCTGCCGCCAGTTCACCGCGCTATGCAAGTTGATCATGCTCATTCTCGAATTCGTCCGCGGCAATGGAAGATGCGGGTGGCGATGTCATGGAAGGGCTGGCGCCCTCCTGCGTGACCCGAAGCAAGCGGGTCCGCTTTCGATTGTTCGACGCGACCGGAATGCGCGCGTATCCGTCTCTTTCAGGTCGGGCTAAGGACCTTTTTGGACTCCGGCAGAAGGTCAAGCCGATCATACGCCTCTCGCGGGGCATCATTGGCATGCATCTGGCGCATCATCTTTGTCACCATCGTCCGTTCCAGAGACGGATCGGCAAGCGGTCGCTCCTGACCGGGGTCTGCCACAAGATCATACAGGCGGGTCTCGTTCTCGATCAGGCAACCAGGGCCGTAGTTGTAGTACATCGGCGAACGCTCGGTGACCGGCACCTTCAGGAGGGGCACGTTCTTGGTCCAGTCAAATGGAGGCGCAAGCGTTGCTCCCTCCAGCTCCTGCGTTGAAAAGTGCGAGGTGATGTGAGTGGGCATCAAGGTGTACTGATTGATTTCCTGGCCGGCGATATCCGCGGGGAAGCGGTGATAGCTGTGGAAGCCGTCCGTCACATTGATGGCTCCGCCAAAATAACCGAAGATGACGGCCTCGCGCTCGCTGGCGCGCAGCAGCGACTGTCCCTGCATCTCGACCGGTGCCTCGACCCCCCAGAGATCAAGAAAGGTCGGGGCCAGATCCGTCGATTGGGTCAGGCGGTCCACGCGACGGGCGCCTGGATCGCGCGGATCGTGCAAGATGAGAGGAATATGCGCGATTTCCTCATACATGTTCATCCTGTTCTTGGCCCAGAAATCATGTTCTCCCAACAGGAAGCCATGATCGGTGGTGACGACGAGCGCCGTGTCCTTCCACATGTCGTGGGCATCGAACTCGTCGAGCAGTCGGCCCAGCAGCGCGTCGCATAGTGCCACGACCGCATAATAGTTTGCACGCAGCTCGTCTGCTTCTTCCGGCAGATCCTCAACCCGGCCATAGCGCGGCCAATCGAGAACGCCTTCCTTCCAGCCGGTGTCGAAGGGCTCCTTGAACCGATCGGGTGCATAGAAGGGTTCGTGCGGATCGAAGGTCTCGATCTGCAGCAGCCAGTCATCCGCATCGCGGTTGGCATCGAGAAACTCGAAGCCCGCCTGGAAGCATTGGACCGAGGGGAAATCCTTCTCTTCGCGGATATACTCGCGATTGATCAGATGGGCCTTGTGCTTCGGCACGTTGTCGATGAATTCGAGCTGACTGGCATGGTATTTCTCACGCAAGCGCTCCCACGGCGGTTGCACCAGGGCCTTCCACGGATCGCTTTCCTGACCACGAATGAATTCGAACGTGTTGTAGCGGTTGTGATAGGTGGCCCCGCCATCCTCCCAATAATGATAGTGGTCCGTCACCAGATGGCTGTGGACGCCTTTGGCCTTCAGCAATTCGGGGAATGCGTTGTCGAAGGGTTCGAGGGGTCCCCACGACCGATGAAGGAAACTCAAATGTCCGGTCAGCATGTCACGCCGGGCCGGCATGCAGGGAAGCGAGCCGACATAGTGCTTTTCAAAGACCTGCGCGCGCGCCGCCAGGCGATCGAAGTTCGGCGTGGGCACCCGGCTTCCGCCGTAGCATCCCAGCATGTGGCGGTTCAGGCTGTCGAACAGAACGAATACTGACTTCATGATCTAAACCGTTACCGCGCGGCCGATGATGGCGTCAGACACCATAAATCTGATTTCCCGATGAACCGCCTGGCCTCCCAACGGCGACCATTGAAACAAGTCGATTTTTGCAAACTCCGTGCGCACGCGTCGTCCTCCCTGATATCTGCAGGCGGACCTTGTCACCCGGTAAGGTATATGTAAAATTGCTTTAGATCGCGATTTTCATAACTTTTTGGAATGCCTATGGATCGGCAACTCGTAGCGTTCATGACCGTCGCCAGGCTGGGCAACCTCACCTTGGCCGCGCAGCGTCTCAACATCACGCAACCTGCGCTGACCAAGCGGCTTGTGACCTTGGAAGAACGCCTCGGCGTGAACCTGTTCGACCGCAAACCACGCGGTATGGAACTAACCGCAGCGGGAAGAATCTACCTGCGGCATGCCAGTCGCATCGAACAGGAATACCGCCAGGCGAGCGAGGAAATCGGAATTCTCGAGAATGCCGGCATGGAGACCCTGCGGGTTGGGGCCGGACCGCTTTTTCATCTCCGCTATGTCGCCCAGGCCTTTTCGGCGGTTCGCAGACGTTTCCCGACGCTCAGGCTCGATCTCGTCGCGCGCAACAACGGCGAAACGCTGCCCATGCTGGTGGCGGGAGAACTCGATCTCGTGCTTGGCACGGTCGAGCCGCTGGCTTCGGAATATCTTCTCCATGTCATCCCGTTGCTCGAGGTCGAGCAGGCGGTGGCTGTCGCAGAAGACCTGCCCTGCGCCGGCAAGGATGTCCTGTTGCCATCCGATCTCATGCACATGGATTGGGTCGGCTACAGCCAGGTCCCCGGCAGCCGCGAGCTACTGACGCGCTATTTCTCGCAGCACCAGCTTGGCGTCCCGCGTTTCGCTGCGCAAACAACATCCTTTACCGCCGGACTGCATCTCATCAGGCATTCGAACCTCGCAATGCAGGTTCCGCTTCAAATTCGAACCGTCGTCGGCCACGAGGGCCTGCGCGTGCTGCCTGTCTCTCCTTCCCTGGGACGATCGGCAGCCGGCATATACATGCGTGAAAGCTCGCAAGGCATCCCGGCCGTTCAGGCGATGAACGAGGAATTGCGTCGGATCACCAGCGCACAACCTACTGACATCTGAGAGCCGTTCGCCACAGAGGCATGGGTTCACTGGGTCCCCGCCCGCCTATGCCTTTTCCTCCACCAGCGCCGACTGTCGTTCCGCAAAAAGACGGCGCAGGGTGAAGAAGGCCACGCAGAGCAGCAGGGCCACGTTGATGAACAACAAGGTGGCCGAGACGGGACGCTCGACGAAGATGCGCAACCCGTCATGCGACAGAAGCAGCGTGCGCCGGACGTTGTTTTCAAGAAGCGGCCCAAGGATCACCCCGATGACCATGGGCGCCAGCGGATAGCCGCCAGCCCGCAACACCAACCCGACAAGGCCGAAGGCAAACATTACCCACAGATCGAAGACCGAGCTGCCGACCGCATAGGTGCCGATGGCACACATCAGCAGGACCGTGGGGATCAGGACCACCTTGCGCAGGCGCAGCACGTAGACGAACAGCGGCGTCATGAGAATGCCGACGACGAACAGAGCGATATTCGCAAGCATGTAGACCAGGAATATCCCGCCGACGATATCCGAGTGCTGGGCAAACAAAGTGGGGCCCGGAAAGATGCCGAGGATCAACAGCACCCCGATCAGCACGGCGGTGGCCGCATCGCCGGGAATTCCGAGCGCAAGGGTGGGCACCAGTGCGCCACCTGCCGTGGCATTGTTGGCGCTCTCCGAGGCGACGATGCCACCTTCCGCCCCTTCCCCATAACGCTCTTCGCTCTTGGCGAACGTCTTGGCGACAGCATAGGCTGTAAAGGACGAGATCACGCCCCCCGCCCCCGGCAAGGCGCCAACGCAGGCTCCGATCGTGGAGGACCGCAACAGGTTCGGCCAGCGCGTCAACACCAGCATGACAGTGCGAAAGCCGGGTCGGGCAATGGCGAGATTCGGTCGTTCAAGCAAGTCGTCGCCGGTCAGCAAATTGCTCATTTCCGAGATGGCGAAGAGCCCGACCACGATCGCGACGATGTTGAAGCCGTCGGAGAGCTCGAAGAGGCCAAATGTGAAGCGTTCCGCGGCGGTGAATTCGTCGGTACCGGCCGTTGCCAGCAGCAGCCCCGCCGTTCCGGCAATCAATCCCTTGAGCATGGACTGGTCCGATACCGCCGCGATTGCCGTCAGTCCGGTGATCGCAAGCAGGGCATATTCGGGCGGCCCGAAGCCTGCTGCGAAGGCGGCAAGCGAGGGAGAGAACAAGATCAGGATCAGGCCACCGAAGGCGCCTCCGAGTGCGGACGCGGAGATGGCAATGCCGATGGCATCGGCGGCGCGTCCATTCTGCGCCATCGGATAGCCGTCGAACAGCGTCGCCGCCGCGAGAGGCGTTCCCGGTATCCGCAACAGGATCGCGGAGATTGCCCCGCCGCACGAGCCGCCGACATAGATGGCGATCAGGAAGCCCATCGCCTGGACAGGGGGAAACGTAATCGCATAGGGCAGCAACAGGATGATCCCCATCAGCGGCCCCAGCCCCGGCAAGGCGCCGACGAGCAGGCCAATGATGAGACCGGCACCGACCAGGGCCAGCGTCGAAAGGCTCGCAACCAGCCCCGCCCCTTGTAAAAGCATGTCAAACATCAGTTCACCAGGGAATATTGAGATTGAAGATGCCGCCCGGCAGCACGACGTCGAGCTGGCTTTCGAAGAACCAGGCCATGCCAAAGGAGATCGCAAGACTGAACACGATCATCTGCCACCACTGTCGTGAGCCGCAGGCGACCATAATCGCAAACAGCATTGGCGCAGAAGCAAGGTGAAAGCCGAGAACTCCAAGGAGCGCCAGATAAAGGCCGAACAGCGCGATGACCACGGCAGGGCGAGTGAGCTGATGCAGCCTTAATCCATCCTCATTCTCAGGTCTGCGCGCGACAAACTGGACGATGACCTGCAACGCCACGAGCCCCAGAAGCACCAGCGCCACACCGCGAGGATAGGCGGCCGCATTGTCATACGGCCCCCCTTCCGCCATGCCCGCCGGCCCCAGTACGTCGTGAATCTGCTCGAAGACCAGAGCCACCAGGACAAGCATGAATGCAATGGAACACCATTCCGCAAAACGACGTCCGATAACAAGCGAGCTGGTCATTTCAGCGCCTTCAGCGCATCTTCTTCCCACTTGATCGCGTCGGCCATTGTCGAAAGCTGGTCACGCACGCCTGAAACGATCTTGTCGTACTCGGTATGATCCCAGTCGAGCGGCACGAAGCCGATCCGCTCGATCTTGGCGCGCACATCGGGATCCTTCATCGCCTTGCCCATTGCCGCACGCAACGTCTCCACGCGCTCGGGCGGGGTATCCTTCTTCACGAGCCACCAATCCCAGCCCATCGGCGCAAGCCCGCTGATCCCGAGATCTGCATCGATGTCCGCAATGGACGGCGCTCCACCAAAGGCCGCCTTGGCTGAGGCTTGCTCCGACAGGACGAGCCCGATCTTGAGCGCATCGGGATCCTGCTTGTAATTGCCCACATTGACGAAGGCGAAATCGAGGATTCCGCTTTTGACATCGTTGTTGGCCGCCGGCGGCGACTTGTAAGGAACGTTCTGCGCGACGACCTGGTAGGATTGCAGGACCTTCGCCATGACGAGGTGGGGCAGATTGTTGCGCTGACCCGAGGAGTAGCGCAGCTTGCCCGGATTGGCCTTGCCCCAGGCCATCATCTCTTCGAAATTCGACCAGCGCGTTTCATCTGTACGCCATCCGATTGCAAAGGCGTTCGAAGCGGCGGCATGCAACGGAATGAAATCGTCAAAGTTCCATTCCGCCTTCTTGAGAATGGGCTGCAGGACCAGCGGCGCGACGTAGCCGTCGATGATCGTATATCCGTCGCCAGGCTTTTGGAGCGCCGTCTGGAATGCCTTGATGCCGCCGGCGCCGGGAGTGGCAAGCACCGTCATCGGCACCCCAAGCTCCTTGCCCATCGCGTCGGCGATGATCTGGCTGACCGACAGCGCGGGGCCGGCCCCAGCCGGCAGGATGCTCTCGATCGTCCGGTCGGGATATTCCGCCATGGCCGGGACTCCGATCAGGGATGTCGCCAGCACGGACGCAGCGAAGATGGATTTGAAATTCATGAATTCCTCCCATTGAGATGTCTGAAGCTGCGAATGCCTCTCCTCAGGACGACACAGTCTTCAATAAAGCCCCCGTGGCATTTTGAAACTGGGGGCTGAGAAATAGGTTCGGTCAGAAGGCCGGCCCCACATAAAATGGCAATCGAAGGCAACTGCCCGTGCCGCCTGAAATTCTCAAGTGGACCCGGCGGACGATACAGGCGCATGCGCGTTGTGCATCGGCCGGCTGTGTCGATCGAACGTGGCGAAAATCGTTCACTAGCGTCGTCCTCCTTCGAGCAGTTAGGGGAACTTGCCGCCTGGCGAGACATATGTAAAATTGCTTTAAACAAGAATTATCATAACTTTTTGGAATAGAGTGAATCCTTGGCGCATCACTCCGCCTGCTTGAATATGGGCCGGCATGAGCGCATCCGGCCCTCCGTACCGACGCCCGGCATCAGGCGAAGATACGAGCACTTCACGGCAAAGATGGCAGCGTCGAACGTCACGCCTTACGACACAGGATATCGGACATAGGCGAAGAAGCGTGAATCGGGCGACCAGGACGCGACGTTGATCGTTCCCTGTCCTCCGTTGAAGCGGTCGATGTCACGGACATTCCGGCCGTCGGGGGTCATCGTTCGGATAACAATGCCTTGGTCCGGCGGATGTCCGGTCGTGCTCGGCGGGTATGAAAGGTAGGCAATCAGGGTGCCGTCCGGGGATGGATGCGGGAACCAGTTCACGCGGTCATCGAAGGTGAGTTGCTGCACATCCGATCCGTCGGGCCTCATCCGGCAAATCTGTGCCTGTCCGGGAGAACAATGTTCGGAGTTGAAGTACACCCATTCGCCGTCGGGCGAGAATTCGGGGCCGTCGACCGGATGGGCCCCGTCCGTGAGCGCCTTGTCGTTGCCGCCTGATGAAGGAATCATGCAGATCTTCGTGACGGTCCTTCCGGCTTCCATTTCCAGGCCGACATAGGCCAGCATGTCGCCCTCGGGCGAGATGCCGTGAAGATAGTACCTGAAGTGCCGTTCCGGATCGTGGTCATTGGATATCTTCAGCGGCTCGCCGCCATTCACATCCACCCGATACAGATGCCCGTCATTCGCGCTGACAAACAAGTACCGCCCATCCGGTGACACCAGATGATCATTGTTCAGGTCTTCGATCGGAGCGGTGTTGATACGGCATGGTCCGACCTTGCCGTCCGGCGAAATGCGAAAGAGCCTGCCGTCGCCGTTATAGACCAGCCATTGACCGTCGGGCATCCAGTTCGGCGCCTCGATCAGCTCCGTCGACTGGTAGACAACCTCGATGGATGCCCCATCGCGAGACGCCACCACGAGTTCCGAGACCTGGCCCTCCTTCAGAAGACGCGGATTTACAGGGCGCATGGTCATCTCCTCCTCGGTCTCGCTGCAGCAAACATAGCGTAGGAGCGCGGCCACGGGTGACGCGACCTGACCTTCGCTGCCAACCGCAAGCCCGCTGCAGGCGTCCCCATTGCAGCGCATCGAGACTATCCATCCGGTTGTCGCAGAACAAGGCACTGCGGCGCACATGACCGCCGGTCCGGGCAGGTCAATCCCCGAAGCCGACGATGCCCTTGATCTCGGTGAACTCGTGCAGGCCGAACGTGCCGTATTCGCGGCCATTGCCCGACTGCTTGTAGCCACCGAACGGAGCGGCTCCGTCCCAGGCAGAGCTGTTCAGGCGAACGATGCCGGTTCTGAGCCGCCGGGCGAAGGCGCGTGCCTCTTCCGGCTCGCCCTGGATGTAGGAGGCGAGGCCATAGGGCGTGTCGTTGGCGATCTCGGCTGCCTCGTCCTCGCTGCCATAGCCGAGGATCGACAGGACCGGCCCGAAGATCTCCTCGCGAGCAATGGTCATGTCGTTGGTGACGCGGGCGAAGACTGTCGGCCGCACATAATAGCCGGCGTTGAGGTGCGCCGGCCGGTCCGGGCCACCGGCGACCAGTGTCGCGCCCTCTTCGATGCCCTTGCGGATCAGCGTCTGGATCTTGTCGAACTGCACCTGGCTGACGACCGGACCGATGTCGGTCGATGCGTCCATTGGAGATCCGACACGAATACCGTCCGCCGCCTCCCGGGCCACGTCGATCGCGCGGTCCATGCTTTCCTCCGGCACCAAGAGCCGGGTCGGCGCATTGCACGATTGGCCGGAGTTGGCGAAGCATCTGGAAACGCCGGCGCGCACGGCCGCATCGAGATCGGCGCTCCGGAGCACGACATTCGGCGACTTGCCGCCGAGTTCCTGATGCACGCGCTTGACCGTCGGCGCAGCAGCCTCGGCCACCGAGATACCCGCACGGGTCGAACCTGTGAAGGACACCATGTCGACGTCGGGGTGGCTCGCGAGCACCGCCCCCACCGTCGGTCCGTCGCCATTGACGAGGTTGAACACGCCCCTGGGCACGCCAGCCTCATGCAGAATTTCGGCAAACAGGATCGCGTTGACAGGCGCGATCTCGGAAGGCTTCAACACCATGGTGCAGCCGGTGGCGAGCGCCGGCGCCACCTTGCAGGCGATCTGGTTGATCGGCCAGTTCCAGGGCGTGATCATCCCGACAACGCCGATCGGTTCGTGGACGATGCGGGTCGTGCCCTGCATGTATTCGAACGGGAAGTCCTGCATGGCGCGGATCGTCTGCGTAAAATGGGCAATGCCGATGCCGGCCTGCTCGTTTCGCGCCATCTGCAGCGGCGCTCCCATCTCCCGGGAGATTACGTCACCAAGCTCGTCACGGCGACGGGTGAGGATCTCGAGAATCCGCTCGAGGAGTGCCAGACGCTGCGCATGCGAGGTTAGCGAAAAGCTTGGGAAGGCACGTCGCGCTGCCGCGATCGCCCGTTCGGCATCCGCAGCCGATCCCATGGCGATTTCCGCGAAGGGTTGCTCCGTCGCCGGATCGATGACCGGCAGACGCGACGTGCCAACCGGTTCGACCCAGGCGCCATCGATGTAGAATTTCAGATACTGGTCCATAGTGTTCGCTAAGCCCTTCATTGGCCCGCCAGAATAAAGTCTGCAACGCGCTCGGCAATCATAATCGTCGGAATATTGGTGTTGGCACAGGGAATCGACGGCATCAGCGAAGCATCGCAGACCCGCAATCCCTCGACACCATGGACACGCCCGGTCGGCGATGTCACCGCCGCATCGTCGTCAGCGTGCCCCATGCGGCAGGTTCCCGAAGGATGCCATGTACCGCCGACATGGCGGCGCACGAACTCCGTCAACGCATCATCGTCGTTGAGCAGCCCTTCCATGGTCGTGCCGAGGGTAATGGCCGAATGCACCAACGCCGCGCGGAACGGTCCCGCCAGGTCGAGCAGGCCAGACAGCATACTACGCTGTAGGGCGTTCCACCGGCCCGGCACGGCGACCCTGGCAACGCGCGGCGAGTAGCTGGACGGAAAGACGATGCCGCGATGGCCGTTCATATGAGGATCGGACAGCGCTTCGGCACCCATCCGCAGGGCAAGCTTGAGACGGACGAGATCCCGCTCGTCGCTGAGCATGCGGAAGTCGACATCGGGCTCGCCGTGCGGATCGGACGGGGAAAGCCGGACGGACCCACGCGAATAGGATTTGTTGACCCAGAAGAACAGGCTGCCGAGACGCATGCCGACGGAGTGCCATCCCGACCGGGACAGGATTGCGGCATGCATGTCGCCGGCAGGCGCTCCCTCCAGCCCCGAAGAAAAGCGCCAGATCGCCTGCTCGTGATGCTCTGCGGGGTCCCGGACGCGCATGTGCGGCGGCAGGTAGGCGGCAACGGCAATGGAGGGATGCTCCATCAGATTGCGCCCGACACCGTTGCGCATTGCGACCACCTCAATTCCGGCGGAGGCGAGTTCGCCGGCGGGCCCAACGCCGGAGCGCATCAGCAGAGCCGGCGTGTGTATGGCGCCCGCCGAGACGATCACCTCGTTTGCAAGAATGGTCTCGGCTGTCCCACCAGAAATCACGGCGCCGGTGGCGCGACGGCCGTCGAACAGGATGCGATCGGCAAAGCTCTCCGTGATGATGCGCAGATTGGGACGCTTGCGGACATCCGGCGTGAGATAGGCGAGCGACGTCGGCAGCCGCTCGCCCCGATCGCTGACGGCAATGGCGCCTCGAAACGCACCGTCTTCCCAAATACCGTTCTGATCAGCCCGGATCGGATAACCGCGCCGGTCCAGCGTCTTCATCACCCGGTCGACGAAAGGCGAGATCCGGTCATCCGAAATGCGGCGGATCGTCAGCGGGCCGCCCTGACCATGCAGCGGCCCGTCAAAATCCCGGTCCGTTTCGATCTTCAGAAAATAGGGCAGGCACTCATCCCAGCTCCAGCCCCCGGCACCGAGCGCTTGCCATTCGTCATAGTCGGCCGGCGCGCCGCGGTTGGCCATCAGGGCATTGATCGCGGAACCTCCGCCGAGGAGCCGGGCCTGTTCATAGCGGCGCGAGGATCTGGATGAGACATTGGAACGGGAATAGCCCATGAGGGCCGTCAGGTGCGACCAGATATTGCGCGTGTCGAGATAGGCCCTGCCGGGATACCGGCTGCGAATCTCGTCCGGGATGTCATCGGCCGAAATATTGCGCCCCGCTTCGACCAGAACGACCGTTCGCTTAGGATCGGCGGAAAGTCGGGCGGCCAACACGCAACCGGCCGAACCGCCACCCAGGATCAGATGGTCCACCATCATGTCCGTCATCCCCGCGACCGCTCGGCCGTTCGCGCATTCAGCGCCGCCAGCATCAACAGGATGAAGGAGATGGCCGTCAGCATGGAGCTGATCGACGCAATCGTCGGATCGATCTCGTCACGAAGCGCCGTGAACATCTTCTTCGTCAGCGTCTGATACTGGCCACCGGAGATGAACAGCGAGACCACGGTCTCGTCGAGCGCCGAAATGAAGGCGAACAGCAGGCCGGAGATCACGCTCGGTCGGATCTGCGGCAGCGTGACGGCGAAGAATGTCCGCCAGCGGTTCATGCCGAGGCTGCGCGAAACCATCTCCTGCGTATGGTCGAATTTGCGCAGGCCGACGAGCACGGAGGTGACCACATAGGGCAGGCCGAGCATGACATTGGCAAGGATCAGCCCGGTCATTGTCGCCAGCAGACCGACCTGGGCATAGACGAGGAAGACACCCACCGCGGTGATGACGATCGGCACGATCAGCGGCAGGAGCAGCAGCGCCTGCATGCTCTTCACGAGGCGGGACTGCGTGAGGTTCAGCGCATAGGCCGCGGCGGTGCCGATGACGGTGGCGATGATGGAAGCGCAAACCGCGACTGTCAGGCTGACGCGCGTCGCCTGCATCCAGGACGCGCTCGTCAGATATTCCTGATACCAGCGCAACGACCAGGAAGGCGGCGGAAACGCCAGGAAACGCGCGCCGGAGAAGGACATCGGCAGGATGATCAGGATTGGGATGATCAGCCAGGCGAGGATGAGGGCCACGAAGCCGTAGAGGAGAATTTTGGGGAAGCTCATGCGTCACCTCGTTCCCATGATGCGTTCGAAGGGGATAAGCAGGCTCGCCAGGCGGAAGATCAGGAACACGCAAACCATCAGCACGACGCTGATCGACGAGGCGGCGCCCCACTCGTTGTAGACTTCGATGTTGCGGGAAACCAGCATCGAGACCATGTAGGTCCGCCCTCCGCCAAGCAGTTCCGGCGTGATGTAGAAGCCGAGAGTCAGCACGAAGACCAGCACCATGCCGGCGATCATGCCCGGCAGCGAGAGCGGCAGAAAGACGCGCATGAAGACATGCAGCGGTGTCCCGCCGAGGCTGGCGCCCGCCAGCGTCAGTTCGCCGGGGATTTTCTTCATCGTCGCATAGAGGGGCAACACCATGAAGGGCAGAAGAATGTGGATCGTGGCGATGACCGTGCCGAATTCGTTGTTGACCAGCTTCAGCGGCGTATCGATCAGGCCTGAACCGGTCAGGGCGGAATTGACGATGCCGTTGCGCTGCAGAAGGATCAGCCACGCATAGGCGCGCACCAGCACGGAGGTCCAGAACGGCAAGAGCACCATCGCCAGAACGAGGATACTCCAGCGCTGTGGCAGGCCCGCCGCCACATAGGCGACGGGATAGCCGAGCAACACCGTCATCAGCGTGACGATGGCGGCGATGCGGAAGGTTTGCAGGAAGGTCTTCCAATAGACCGCATCCGTCAGAAACCGCTGATAATGGACGAGCGAGAAGCCACCGTCCTGGCGTATCGACTGCCAACCCAGCCACAGAAGCGGCAGGACCAGCAGCGCGACGACGACAAGAACGGCCGGCGCCAGCAGGATCAGCATGAGTTTCTGCTCGCGCCGCTCGTGCAATTCAGACGGATTTAGAGACGGTTGCGTCATCGAAGACCCTCCGGGCGCCGGTGGTTACTGCTGGATGAAATCGGCCCAGCGCTTCTGCGCATCTTCGCCGGCAGGCGAGCTCCACCAGTCGCTGGCAATCAGCACCTGTCGCGCGGCATTCTCCGGCGAACTCGGCATTTCGGCCGCCCGTTCCGGCGAGATCTTGCCGGTTTTGTAGGCTTCGGGATTACCCGGACCGTAATCGATATAGGCCGGGAAGTTCGCCTGGATGTCCGGCGTCAGCGCCGCATTGACGAACTTGACGGCGGTATCGAGGTTCGGTGCGCCCTTGAGGATGCAGAGCGACGTATACTGGAGGAAACCTTCATTGAAGGAGTAGCCGATCGGCGCGCCTTCCTTGACGATGGCCGACACGCGACCGTTCCATGCCATTTCCATGTCGGCCTCGCCGTCGGCCAGCAACTGCGCCGACTGCGCGCCGGAGGTCCACCATACCGAAATGTAGGGCTTGATTTCCTCGAGCTTCTTGAAGGCCCGGTCAACGTCGAGCGGGTAGAGCTTGTCGGCCGGCACACCGTCGGCAAGCAGTGCCGCTTCGAGCGTCGCCAGCGGATGGTTGCGGAGCGCCCGGGTGCCCGGGAATTTCTTCACATCCCAGAAATCGGCCCAGGTTTTCGGCGGATTGTCACCGAACTTGTCCTTGTTGTAGGCCAGCACGCTGGAATAGAATTCATAGGCAACCGAATACGGTGTCTTGTATTCGGCCGGCATCTTCTCGGCATTCGGCAGCTTGGAAAAGTCGAGCTTCTCGATCATGCCCTGTTCGCCGCCACGCACGCAGTCCTTCGTGGGCGTGTCGATAACGTCCCAGATGATCTTGCCGGAAGCGGACTGGGTCTTGATGACCGGCCAGGCGTCCGGCGAGCTGTCCTGGTTGACGGTGATGCCGAGCAGCTTGGCGACCGGGTCGAGAATGGCCTTGGTCTGGGCTTCCTGGTAGGCACCACCCTGCGAGACGAAGGTGACCTGTTCGGCGGAGGCCATGCCGGCGGAAAAGATTGTTGCACTGGCGGCCAGCGCAATCATGGAAAGCTTGTATGTCATTGCGTCGTTCTCCTCATTATTGACGGGGCCGAGCCCCTTGATGGCATGCGACTGGCGGGTCTTAGCGCCCGATTGCATCCAGGAACTGGTACCAGCCGGCGACAAGCCGGACGGCTGGTTCCCTGATGGGATAGAATGGAACGGGTTTCAGAGGACCCGCGGTCAGAAGGCCGAGATCAGGTGTCTCGCCGGCCACCAGAGCGGCGACGTGGCGGCCCATGTTCGACGACATGGCGACGCCGGTGCCGTTGTAGCCCATGGCGTAGACCACGCGGTCGTCAAGGCGGCCGAGATGGGGAATGCTGTCCATGGTCATCGCCACCAGACCGGACCAGCGATGCGTCACGGAAACCGATCGAAGCTCCGGAAACTGCCGGACCATGGCGGTCTGCAGCGCTGCGAAGGCGCTTTCGGAATCGGTCTTGCCGAATGCGCCGCGGCCGCCATACATCAACCGGTCTCCGGCCTTTCGGAACCAGCGCATCATACGGCGCGTCTCGGTGTAGCTGCGCCCCTTGGACAGGAGCCCCTCGCCGGCCGTGCCGGTCAGCGGCTCTGTGGCAATCATCGCCGAACGGAACGGAATGATGGATTTGCGGACGGCTGACGTCGCCGGTGTGAGATCGGAATAGGAATTGGTGGCGATGACGACCTGGCGGGCCGTCACCGTGCCGTCAGGAAGCTCGAGAACGACGCCATCCCGGTCTCGCCGGATCGCTGTCACCGGCGACGTCTCGTGAATGGCGATGCCCTCCGCCTTCAGCCCGGCGGCCAGTCCGAGCGCGAAGTTCAGCGGATGGATGATACCGCCATGAGTGTTGAGCATGCCGCCGACGAAGTCGCGCGAGCCGGTCTCGACTTCCATCTCCGCAGGCGAGAGGATCGTGCAGGCGTTATCGCCGAGCGTTCCGCGCAACCACTCGACTTCCGTCTTCAGCCCGTCGAGGGAGACCTGATTGTGGGCGCAACGCAGCGAGCCGGAGGCCTGATAGTCCGCGGCCGCAATGCTGTAGTCCGATACAAGCTCGCCCACATGGTCGATCGCCTCGATGCCGAGATCGTGCATGCGCCGGGCGGTGTCGATGCCGTGGCGCGCGGCGATCTCGGCGAAGGACAGCCGGAACTTTCCCGAGACGACGCCGCCATTGCGGCCGCTTGCGCCCCAGCCGATCCGGTTCGCCTCCAGCACCACCGCGGAAAGTCCGCGGCGGGCAAGATAGCGGGCCGTCGACAGGCCGGTATAGCCGCCGCCGATGATGGCGATGTCGAACCGATGACCGCCCGACAGCCGGTCAAAGGCCGGACGGCTGGACGCCGTCTCCTGCCACAGGGACTGAATGTCGGGATAGGGAGGATTGCTTGCGGTCATCGGACGTACTCGTTCTCGTGCTGACGGTCTGTGCCCTTCCGGTCAGGCCGCCGCCACCGCCTTCGGACCGGCGGCAAGCTCGGCATCGACCGCATCGGCCAGCTGCTTGAGCGTGGAGAAGTGGAAATCGGGCTTGGTCAGAACCTTCGGCTCCGGCGTGCCGCCGAAACCCTGCTGGCCCTGGCGACGCTCGATCCAGCAGGTCGTGTAGCCGAGTTCGCGGGCAACGCCGATGTCGTGATGCTGGCTCTGGGCGACATGCAGGATTTCCGACTGCTTGAAGCCGAAGGCGGACTGGCGTCCCTTGTTGAAGGCGAAGAACTGCGGATTGGGCTTGGCGCAACCGGTCTCGTCGCAGGTGACGCTGTCGTGGAACGGATTGCCGAGCGTGTCGGAATAGGCCGAGAATGCGGTCCGGTCGGCATTGGTCATGGCGACGAGGCGGAAATTCTTGCGCAGGCGGGCCAGCGCCTCGACGGAATCAGCGAAAGCCGGCCAGCGCAGAACGGCGAGCTGGAAGGCGTCGGCGGTCGCATCGTCGCTCTTGAAGCCCGTCTCTGCCGCGAGCGACAGGTAGACGTCCTTCATGGCGAAGGAGGAGCGCCCGTAGAACTTGTCACGACCGCGCTTATAGGGCTCGAAAATTTCGTCGTCCGTCGCCTTGGCGGCCTTTTCGCCGCCCAGCGCGCGGACCGCGTTGAGCACGCCGCTTTCGAAATCGATCAAAGTGCCGACCACGTCGAAGGTCATGACCTTGAATTGCGTGAGTTGCATGGTTTTCATCCTTGTTGTCTGCAATGAACGGAATCCGTCAGCCCGCTTCGGGGACGATGACGGTGTCTTCGGGATGGAGCGCCAGCGTGATCGCCTCACCTGGCGATTTCATCTGCGCGCGGCCAGCATGGTTGCTGGGCAGCCTGAAACTCAGTTCATGGCCGTTATCGAGTCTGACGAAGACGCGGACGCTTTCCCCCTGGTAAAGCGTTTCGGCGACGGTGCCCGTAAGCCGGTTACAGTCGGCAGGCTCTGTGCCGTCGGCCTGCACGAGCTTTTCGGAATGGACGACGAGATGCAGTGCCGAGCCGCCCGGCACGCCGTGCGCCGTCCTGAGCACCTGACCGTCGAGACGCACGCTGTCTTCGCTTTCGCGTTGGACCGGCAGCAAGGTCGCCTCGCCGATGAAGCCGGCGACAAAGGCATTGGCGGGACGGTCGTGCAGACGCTCGGGCGTATCGACCTGCTCCAGCTTGCCCTTGTTCATAATTGCCACGCGGTCGCTCATCGTCAGCGCCTCGCGCTGATCGTGCGTGACGTAGACGATCGTCGCGCCGAGACGCTTGTGCAGGCGCTTCAGCTCGATCTGCATGGTCTCGCGCAGCTGCTTGTCGAGGGCCGACAACGGCTCGTCCATCAGGATCAGCCCGGGTTCGAAGATCATTGCACGGGCAAGTGCGACGCGCTGGCGCTGGCCACCGGAGAGTTCGTGGATCTTGCGGTTCTCGTATCCCGCCAGTTCGACCATTTCGAGCGCGGATTTCAGCTTTTCCGGCCAGGTCGATTTCGGCAGGCGGCGCGCCCGCAGTGGAAAGGTTATGTTCTCGCCGACACTCATATGCGGGAACAGCGCATAGTTCTGGAAGACGATACCGATTTCCCGCTTGTGCGGCGGCTCAAATGTAATGTCACGATTGCCCAGCCAGATCTCTCCGGAGGTCGGCTGCACGAAGCCGCCGAGGATTCCGAGCAGGGTCGTCTTGCCGGAGCCGGATGGCCCGAGAACCGAAACGAACTCACCGGGCGCGACATCAAGACTGACATTGTCGAGCGCTCGAAAGCCTCCGTAGGTCTTCGTCGCCTGCCTGATGGAAACGCCGACGCGTTCCTTGTCGATTTGTTCAACCATATGATTCCACGGCAAAGTTTCATCGTCTTCGGCACAAGGCCAAAGCCGGAAAGCTCAGTCTTTCAGAAACGGAGATGGAACGACGGCAGAGCGCGACTTCTGTCGCTGACGCCTTCAGTCCAAAACGTTACCCCTTGAATACGGAAGGTCTCTTGCCTTCGTTGACGGGCAGAAGACCAAACAAGATGATGATGCGCAATTGAAAAAAAATCTCGCGCATGTTACATAATGTAATGCCATATCTTCGACGTTCCCTTCCCTCCATGAATGGCCTCTTTACTTTCGAGGCGGCCGCGCGCTGCGGAAGTTTCTCCCGTGCGGCGGACGAATTGAACGTCACACCGGCAGCGGTGAGCCGGATGATGGCGCGCCTCGAGGAACATCTTGATACCACTCTGTTTCTTCGTCAGCCGGGCGGCGTATCGCTGACCGAGGCCGGTCAATTGCTGTTCGATGCGATTGCCCGCGGCTTTGCCGGCATCGAGAGCGCACTGCGCGAGATCGAGGATCGCCGCACCGGCATCGAGACGGTCTCGCTCTCCGTCTCCACCGGTTTCACGACCCATTGGATGATGCCGCGCATGGCCGAATTCAAGAAGGAGTTCCCGGCAGTGGATCTCCGGTTCCAGCTGGTGATGGGCGCGCTCTCCGGGCCGGTCAACGACGTCGATCTCGGCATGCGGTTTGTCGATGGACCGGACGACCGGCACGAGGCGGCCTTCCTGATGCCGGAAATCCTGCTGCCGATCTGCAGCCCCGGCTATATCGACAGCCACGCCGGCTCCGGTGCCGGCATCAGCCGGGTGCCGGACACGACCATCAATCTCAGTGACGCGCAACCGGACTGGTCAAAGCTGTTCATGCCTGCCACCGACGGCGAGGCCCTGAATTCGATGATCTTCTCGGACTACGCGATCGTCGTCCAGGCCGCACTTCTTGGCCAGGGCGTGGCGCTCGGCTGGCTCAATGTCGTCGCCCACTGGCTGAAGACCCGGGCGCTGGTGCCCGCCCGCGAACAACTGATGATCACGGGAAGGAAATCTCACCTTGTCAGGCTGCGTGACAAGCCGGCGCGCGCGATCGTCGGCAAGGTGCAAGACTGGTTGATCGCCGAACTCAGGGCGGACGCCACGGCAGTCGGCGCCCTGTATCCGTCGCTGAACATCGATATCGGGACAAGCCCCGGCGCCGCCAACTGAGTGCCCGGCTCACCGGAACGCGGGTTTTATTCCGTGTCGGAAGACGATGCCGCGACAACGGCAATGGCGTCAATTTCGACCAGGTATCCATAATGGAGTTCTGGAACGGGAACGACGGTGCGCGCAGGCTTCGCGTCACCCAACCGGCGCGCATACACCTGATTGAACAATGGCCAGTTGTCGACACCGACAATATAGGCGGTCACCCTGACCAGATCGGCGACCGTCCCGCCCGCAGTTTCCAGAATTGCCAGCATGTTGTCGATCGCCCGCTCGGCCTGGGTCTCGAACGCGTCATTGTCGAGCGGCTTGCCATCCGGACGGATCGGCAGTTGGCCGGAAATGTAGAGGTGCTGACCGGCCATCTTCGCCTGCACATAATGGCCTGCCGGGGCCGGCGCCCGATCCGTCATTATGTCGATATGCCCGGACATCACCAGCCTCCGAAGCGCGACCAGCGAGCCTCGACGGCATGCGATTTTCCGCGCACGACATGATAGGCGTCGTGCTGGGCACCCGTCGCGCAGGCATGGTTCGGGAGGATCCGCACCCGGTCTCCGACCGCGAGGTCAGGCAGTTGCCCCGTGGAGCCGGGCCGCACGGCGATGATGCCGTGTTCCTGATTGGCATCGGACACGATCAGATCGGGATACAGGCTCCCCTCGATGTCGCAGACGAGACCATAGCCCTGATCGACAGCCTGCTTGGCTGTGCCGCGGTCGCGCGACAGCGACATCCATCCGCCATCGGTGATGATCCAGCCCTTTTCGCGCTGGTGGCCGATGACCGTCGCCATGACGCTGAGTGCAATGTCGTCGACCTGGCAGATGCCGACACCGGCCATGAACAGATCGAAGAAGACGAAGACCCCGGCGCGGACTTCTGTCACGCCGGACAGGTCTACCGCATGATGGGCGGTCGGCGTCGAACCGACGCTGACGACCGGGCATGGCAGGCCTGAGGCGCGCAGGAAGCGTGCGGCCTCGACAACGGCCAGCCGCTCGGCTTCGGCGAAACGCTCTTGCGCTTCCGGACCACCACCCTTGTAGCTGTCGCCGGCGTGGGTCAGCACGCCGCGCAATTCCGCGCCCGCAGCCAGGGCCTGTCCGATCTCCAGAAGCAGCGCCTCATTGGCCGGCGCAACGCCTGAACGATGGCCGTCACAATCGATCTCGATCATGGCCGGGATGCGCATGCCGCTTTTCACCGATGCCTCGGCGACCGCTCGGGCCTGGGTGACATTGTCGAGAGTGACCACGAGATCCACGCCCCGCGCCCGCAGCTCCAGAACGCGCGGCAGCTTGGAAGGGGTTATCCCGACCGCATAGATTATGTCGCGAACACCGGCGGCGGCGAATTGCTCGGCCTCCTTCAGCGTGGAGACGGTCGCCGGCCCCTCGGGCGTCGTCATGACGCGGCGCGCCACCTCGGCGGACTTGGCCGTCTTCAGATGCGGGCGCAGCGAAACGCCGAGCCCGTCGAGGCGGCTCCTCAACCGCGCGATGTTTCGCTCCATCCGCTGCGCATCCAGCACCAGACAGGGTGTTTCCAGCGTCTCAAGCGTTGCTGCCGTCTCCGACGCCGCCATCGTCCCGACCATCGTCTGCTCCATCAATTCCATCTCCGCTTCATTCCGTTCATGTCGATCTTGTTTGATTGCAGGGCTGACGGCGTCAAAACCCGAGTATGGATTTGGTCTCGAGATATTCCTCAAGGCCATACACCCCGTATTCGCGCCCGTTGCCCGATCGCTTGTAGCCACCGAAGGCGGCGGCGCCGTCCCAGGCCGGATAGTTGATGTGGACCTGGCCTGCCCTTATGCGTGCGGCAACCTTGCGCGCCCGGTCGCGATCGGAGGACTGAATGTGGGCGCCGAGGCCGTATTCCGTGTCGTTGGCAATCGCGACAGCCTCTTCCTCGTCCCTGTAGGGCATGATGCACAGAACGGGGCCGAAGATCTCCTCGCGCGCGATGCGCATGTCGGATGTCACCTCGGAGAAGATCGTCGGCTGGGTATAGTAGCCATGGTTAAGCCCGTTCGGACGACCGAGGCCACCGGAAACGAGCTTCGCCCCGTCATCGATGCCGGCCTGGATCATCGTCTGCACGCGCTCGAACTGCGCGCGGTTGGCGATCGGACCCATATTCGTCTGCGGATCGCGCGGATCGCCGACAACCAGCGCCCGAGCGGCGTTGCCCGCCAGTTGCTCGACTTCGGCAAGGCGGGCCTCGGGGACCAGCATCCGGGTCGGCGCGCTGCAGGACTGCCCGACATTGCGCATGCCCGCCAGCACGCCTTTTGAGACCGCCTCTTCAAAATTGGCGTCGTCGAGCAGAATATTCGGCGACTTGCCGCCGAGCTCCTGCACGACGCGCTTGACAGTCGGTGCCGCAGCCTGCGCAACGAGCACACCGGCGCGGGTCGAACCGGTAATCGAGATCATGTCGACTTCCGGGTGGCTCGACAGAGCCGCGCCGACGCTTTCGCCGGTGCCATTGACCAGATTGAAAACGCCAGGCGGCGTTCCAGCGTCATGCATCAGCTCAGCAAACAGGAGCGCGCTATAGGGCGACAGCTCGCTGGGCTTGAGCACAATCGTGCACCCCGCGGCTATCGCCGGCGCGACCTTGGCGGTGATCTGGTAGAGCGGCCAGTTCCAGGGCGTGATCAGGGCGCAGACGCCGATGGGTTCCTTGGCGGTCGCCCGGGTCCCGTCGACGGTCAGGAACCGATACTTTTCCAACGCCTCCATCTGCACGCGGATATGCTCTGCGGCAAACGGCACCTGGGAAGCGCGGGCAAAGCTGATCGCCACCCCCATCTCCTTCACAAGTGCCTCGACGAAGAGCTCGGCACGCTCCTTGACAAGCGCATGCATCCTGCCGAGCAGGGCAATCCTTTCCGAGACGGTCGTCTGCGAGTAGGCGGGAAATGCCTTGCGGGCAGCGGCAACGGCCAGATCCACATGGCGCGCACTGCCGCCGGCAACGTGGCCCGACACCAATTCCGACGCCGGATCGACGACAGGCAAACGATCGACATCCGGGAAGTCCTGCCATTGGCCATCGATGTAGAAGCTGTTCTCTCGTCCAATCATGGGAATGTCCTTGGGCTGTAAAATGGCAGCCTTCGAGCGCGGCGGCTCAAAGGGCAAAAGACTGAAGGCGGCGACCGGCTCGGGCCGACTGCTGGAAGAAGGACGGGCGCACTTCATATCGCCCGATGAGGATTGGGCTACATGGCGCTATCCGAGCGTCTGGCTGACCAGCGCATAGGTGACGGGCGCGTCCGCCTCGTCGGACGTGAAATCCGCGAGCGATTTGCCGAGCGACATGGTCAACACCGTGTCGAAGACCGCAAGCCCGCTGCGCACCACCAGAAGCGCAAATTCCCCCGCTTCGAAATGCGTGTCGAGGCGTAGGAACTGGCCCTCATGGTCCCGGATATTCGGGGCGACCACGGACATGGCGTCCTGATCGTTCGATGCCACGACGGGGCCGACGACATGTCCCCGACCGAAAGGGCGACAAAGCGCGAAGGCCACTAGACGGCTGTCACGAAAGAGACCGTAGCCCTTTGAACACTGGAAAAGCTTTTCCAGAAGTCCCGTCCGTGCCACGCCAAAGGCGGCCGCATCCAGCGCCACCGCCGCCGCCAGATCGGAATCCGTTATCGCGCGAAGTTCGCCGGAGGGCGGCAGATCGGTCGGCGGGTGGGTCACAATGCCCTGACACTGATAGACTGTCTTTTCCGGCTTGAAGCCGAGCGACAGGTAAAGACGCTGGGCTGCCCGCGTCGCGTTGAGGCGAAGATTGACCCCGCCCATATCCTTCAGCGCATATTCCATCAGCCAGAGCCCGGTACCCTGCGTTTGCAGGCGCGGCGAGGTGATGACCATGCCGATGGTCGCCAGCTCCGCCGAGTGGCTGAACCACATGGCCGAGCTCATGATGCGACCGATTTCGTCGGTCGCCACCACGCCCTTGCCAACCTCGCGCAGGAATTGCCAATCCTCGGAACGATGCGGCCAGCCGACCGAAATCGACAGCGCATGCAGCTGTTCAAGATCGGCATCGGCGACATCGCCGATCTCCATGGCGAAGGCATCGATCTGAAGTTTCTCGTTCGGCATCACGCTCTCGGGCACCGATCCATCCTCGCACTGTTCACGACCAGCTGTCGCAACCAAATGAGACAGCTCGCACAGCATAAAACCACGCCGCCGCAGAATTTGATCGAAAATCCGGTCGGCGCGCAACATTCGTCCGAAACGCATGCAGGTTCAGCATGTAATCCTGTCGAAAAAAGCCATCCTGAGGTGCCGCCAATCAATCTCACAGGCGGCATGCGCCTTTATCGAGGAATCCATGAACGCGACCGAAATTCTGGAAGAGCTGGTGTCGTTTGCGTCCGTCGTCGGCACGCCAAATGCCGAAATTGTCGGCTGGATTCAAAGCTACCTGCAAGGCCATGGCATCGATGTCGCGGTGTTTGCGGGACCGGAGGGCGATCGCAGCAACCTCTTCGCAACCATCGGCCCGGTGGATAGGGCGGGCTATATCCTCTCCGGTCATATGGATGTCGTGCCGGCGGAAGCCGGCGAATGGACGACGCCTCCCTTCAGTCTGCGTCGCGACGGCGAGAAGCTTTTCGGGCGCGGGACGACCGACATGAAAGGCTTTCTCGCTGCGGCCCTGGCCGCCGCGCCGCAACTGGCAAAAGCGGGGCTCAAGCGTCCGATTCATCTCGCATTTTCCTATGACGAGGAGGCCGGCTGTCGCGGCGTGCCGCACCTGATCGCCCGCCTGCCCACGCTTTGCGCACCGCCGCTCGGAGCGATCATCGGCGAACCCAGCAACATGCGCGCCGTGCTCGCCCACAAGGGCAAGGCTGCCGCCCGCGTCACGGTGCGCGGACGTGCCGGGCACTCGTCGCGGACGGACCTCGGTCTCAACGCCATTCACGCGATGGGAAGCATTCTCGAAGCGGCCATCATACAGGCCGAAAAGCTGACCCACGGTCCCTTCGAGGCAACCTTCCAGCCACACTATTCCTCGCTTCAGGTCGGGACGATTGCCGGCGGCAAGGCCATCAACATCATTCCCGATCTCTGCACGCTGGAACTGGAAGCCCGCGCCATCTCCGGCGTAAATCCGGTCAGCCTGCTCGCACCGATCCGCGAGAAAGCCGAAGCGCTTCGCGCGGCGGGTTTCGAGGTGGAATGGGAGGAGGTGAGCGCCTATCCGGCGCTTGCATTGTCCGCCGAAAGCGCGCTCGCCCAACTTCTGGAAGACATGACAGGCCAGGCCCCGATTGGAGCGGTCAGCTACGGCACGGAGGCCGGTCTCTACCAGGCGGCGGGGATCGACGCGATCATTTGCGGCCCCGGCGATATCGACAGGGCCCACAAACCGGACGAATTCATCCTCGAAAGCGAACTTGCCGACTGCCAGCACTTCATCGAAGCGCTTGGCACGCGCTGCGCGGCCTGAGGAGAGCGGACCATGACGTTTCTTTTCAATTCGGATGCCAAGCGTGGCGCGATCTTCGCGGAAGCCTTTGCGAAGGCTCTGCCGGATATTGCGTTCACCATGGACGCCGCAAGCGTCAATCCCAACACCGTGCGCTATCTCATCACCTGGACTGCGCCCACCGATCTATCGCGCTACCGAAATCTCGAAATTCTCTTTTCGATCGGCGCCGGCGTCGATCAGTTCGACCTCGCCTCCATCCCGAACCATGTGAAATTGGTCCGCATGGTTGAGGACGGGATCGCACGGATGATGCAGGAATACGTGTTGCTGGCGGCGCTCGCCTTGCATCGCAATATTCCAGCCTATCTTGAGCAGCAGCGGCAAGGCGTGTGGTCGCCGATCGCGCAGATGCAGGCCGACCGGCGGCGCATCGGCGTTCTCGGCCTCGGCACACTCGCACAGGCCGTTCTCGAACGGCTGAAGCCTATCGGATTTCCGCTTGCCGGATGGAGCCGCAGTCCGCGCGATCTCGAAGGCGTAACATGTCACCACGGCGAGGCCGGGCTGGAGGCCATGCTGGCAACCACGGACATCCTCGTCTGTCTTCTGCCGCTGACAGACGAAACGCGCGGCTTCCTGAACGCCGATCTTCTTGCAAAGCTGCCGACGGGCGCGGCGCTCGTCCATGTCGGCCGGGGTCCTCAACTCGATCAGGCGGCCCTCATCGATGCGCTCGATCGCGGCCGTCTCGGCGCGGCGATGATCGATGTCACCGATCCGGAACCGCTCCCGGCCGGTCATGACCTCTGGTCGCATCCGAAGATCATTCTCACTCCGCATATCGCCAGCGTCACCCAGCCGGAAACCGCGGCGCGTGCCGTCATCGACAACATCAAGCGTCATCTGGCCGGCGAGGAGATCATCGGTCTCGTGGACCGGATGCGCGGCTACTGAATTCTACAATCCCTTCGAAAGGAAAGCCCATGTCACTGTTGAAGACCCTCGACCCGAACCCAACCTTTGAGCCGCGTGAATCCGAAGCCCTACCCGAGCGGCTGATCGCCGGTTCGCCAGCCTTCAAGACATGGGCGATGGATGAAGCGAAGGACGGCAAGGTTGTTACCGGCGTGTGGGAAGCAACACCCGGCGAGACGAAGTCGATCAAGGGCGAAGCTTTCGAATTCTGCCACATCCTCTCCGGCGTCGTCGAAATCACCCCCGATGGCGGCGAGCCGGTCAGGTACAAGGCCGGCGACAGCTTTATCATGAAGCCGGGCTTCACCGGCGTCTGGAAAACCATCGAAACCGTCCGGAAGATATACGTCGTCGTCAACTGAGCCAGATCAGCGGGGTAAGCATCGTGAACACCTACAAAATTGCCTTGATCCCTGGCGACGGCATCGGACACGACGTGACCGACGCCGCCTGGAGCGTCCTGCAGACCGCCGCCGGCATCTCCGGCTTCAAGCTCGAGGGCACAACATTCCCATGGTCCTGCGCCTTCTACAAGGAGACGGGTCGAATGATGCCGGAAGACGGGATCGAGACGTTGCGTCCCTTCGATGCCATTCTTCTGGGCGCGGTCGGCTGGCCGGCGGAAGTGCCGGATTCGGTCTCCCTGCATGGATTGCTGCTGCCGATCCGCAAGGCCTTCGTCCAATACGCCAACATCCGTCCACATCGTCTGTTGCCGGGTGTTCAGGGTCCGTTGAAAGCGGAAGCCTTCGACATTCTATGCATTCGCGAGAATACCGAAGGAGAATATTCCGGCGCGGGCGGTCGTGTGCATCAGGGCATGGACAATGAAGTCGCCGTCGAGACCTCGATCTTCACCCGAAAGGGCGTCGAACGCATCATCCGCTTCGGATTCGAGCAGGCGCGCGCAAGACGAGGCAAGCTTGCTTCCGTCACCAAATCGAATGCGCAGAAATACTCGATGGTATTCTGGGACGAGATCACCCGGACGCTTGCCGCCGACTATCCGGATGTCGAGGTGACCAGCTACCACGTCGACGCGCTCGCCGCCCGCATGGTCATGGCGCCCGAGAGCCTGGACGTCATCGTCGCCTCCAACCTGTTCGGCGATATCCTGACCGATCTGGGCGCCGCCATTCAGGGCGGCCTCGGCTTCGCGGCTTCGGCAAACATCAATCCAGATCGCTCCGCGCCGTCCATGTTCGAGCCCGTCCACGGCTCGGCGCCGGACATTGCCGGGCAAGGCATAGCCAATCCGATGGCCGCGATCTGGTCCGGAGCGATGATGCTGGAGCACCTCGGCGAGACCGACGCCGCCGACAGGATCATGACCGCTCTTTCAACGGTCACCGGCCGCGGGATCGGCACCGTTCCCGGCAGTGACTCCACCGATGCGATCACGGCTGCGGTCATCGATGCCCTCACCTCTCCTCAAGGATAAAATCATGCTGAACATCAAGGACAAGGACCTGCTGCGTCAGGCCGGGCTCATCAACGGAGAGTGGGTGGCCGCCCGCTCCGGCAAGGTTGTCGACGTCATCAATCCGGCCACGCAAGGCGCTATCGGCACCGTGCCGGACATGGGCGGCGAGGAGACGCGTGCGGCGATTGCAGCCGCCGATGCTGCCTTCAGGACCTGGAAGGCGAAGACCAATGCCGAGCGCGCGCTGCTTCTCGAGAGGTGGTTCGATCTGATGATCGAAAATCTCGAAGACCTGGCGATGATCCTGACATGCGAACAGGGAAAACCGCTGGACGAGGCGCGCGGCGAAATCCGCTATGGCGCGTCCTTCGTCAAATGGTTTTCCGAGGAAGCCCGTCGCATCAATGGCCACACCATCCCTGCGCCCACACCGGACCGCCGAATCCTGGTTCTGAAGGAAGCGGTCGGCGTCTGCGGCATCATCACGCCCTGGAACTTCCCCAATGCGATGATCACCCGCAAGGTGGCCCCTGCCCTTGCCGCGGGCTGCACCGTCGTCATCAAGCCTTCGGAGTTCACGCCGTATTCGGCGCTCGCACTTGGCGTGCTGGCGGAAAAGGCCGGCATTCCCGCCGGCGTGATCAACATCGTCACCGGCATGCCGACAGCGATCGGCAACGAAATCATGGCCAACGAGACGGTCCGCAAGATCTCCTTCACGGGCTCGACCCGTGTCGGCTCTCTGCTGATGCGCGGTGCCGCCGACAGCGTCAAGCGGCTCAGCCTGGAACTTGGCGGCAACGCGCCGTTCATCGTCTTCGACGACGCCGATCTCGATATCGCCATCGAAGGCGCGCTGGCGTCGAAATTCCGCAACGGTGGACAGACCTGCGTCTGCGCCAATCGCCTCCTGGTGCAATCGGGCGTCTACGATGCCTTCGCCGCCAAGCTCAAGGCCCACGTGGAGGCCATGAAAGTGGGTCCCGGCACGGAGCCAGGCGTGTCGATCGGCCCGATGATCAACGCCGCGGCCATCGACAAGATCGAACGGCACATCGCCGATGCGCTTGAAAAGGGAGCGAAGATCATCACCGAAACGCCCGCCATGCCGGATGGAGCGCAATACACCGCCCCGATCGTGCTGACCGGTGCGACCACCGACATGCAGCTTGCCTCGGAAGAAACCTTCGGCCCTGTCGCGCCCCTCTTCCGCTTCGAAACGGAAGAAGAGGCGATCGCGATTGCCAACGGCACCCCCTTCGGTCTCGCCTCCTATTTCTACACGGAAAACATGAAGCGCGCCTGGCGCGTCGCCGAGGCATTGGAATTCGGCATGGTCGCGCTCAACACCGGCGTCATTTCCATGGAGGTCGCCCCCTTCGGCGGCGTCAAGCAATCCGGCCTCGGCCGCGAGGGCGCACAGATGGGCATCGAGGAATATCTGGAATCGAAGAGCTTCCACATGGGCGGGCTTGCCTGACGCGATGGCAAGGGCGGTCTCGCGACCGCCCTCCTTTCATGGATACGGATAAAAAAGAAGGCGCGGGTTGTTTCCAATCCGCGCCTTGAGTTTGAGCTGGGAGGGCTCACTGGAACCTGTCGAGCATCTTGTAATATTGGCCGACCAGCGGCAGGAACCAGGGCTTGCCGAAATGGCCCGGAACGGCCGGCCAGGGATAGTCCCGCATCGGATTGCGATCGGCGCGGCCAAGGATGGCGTCGGCGACCATCATGCCGAGATGAGTGGCGAGCTGCGCGCCGTGGCCTGAATAGCCCATGGCATACCAGAGACCATCATGATAGCCGGCGCGCGGATAGCGGTCGGCCGTCATGTCGACGAGGCCGCCCCAGCAATAGTCGATGGCAATGCCTTTCAGCTGCGGGAAGATGCGCTCCATGCTTTCGCGCAGGATTTCGCCGCTTCTGGAGTCCGAGCGCTGGTCCGACGTGGCGGAAAAGCGCGCCCGGCCGCCGAAGATCAGGCGGTTGTCGGGCGAGAGCCGCCAGTAGTTGCCGATGTTCATGGTATTGACGCATGTGCGGTTGCCCGGCATCACGGCCTTCGCTTCCCCTTCCGTCAACGGACGGGTGGCAATCAGGAAGCTGCCGACAGCAATGATGCGGCGGCGGAACCAGGTGAAATCCTTCGTCGTATACGCCCCGGTCGCCATGATGACATCCGCGGCGGTCACGTCACTGCGCGCCGTCTTCAAGGTGTGAACGCCGTTCGTCTCCCGATGTCCAATCACGGGCGTCTTTTCGAAGATCATCGCACCATGACGCCGGGCGGCCTGCGCGAGACCCACGACATAGCGCCCCATATGCATCATGGCGCTCTTCTTCGACAGCATCGCGCCATGAAAGGGCGAGCCGACTTCCCGTTTCAGATCGTCCGGGGAAAGAAGCGCTGTCTGCGGGTCGCATTCCGCGTGCAGGGCTTCGAAATTGCGCGCGATCGCCTCGAAATGCTTCGGCTTGGACGCGAGCTTCAGCTTGCCGGAGCGGCGGAAATTGCAGTCGATCTCCTCTTCCGCGATCAATGCCTCGATTGTGTCGATGGACTCGTCGAGCGCATGATAGAGCGCGATCGCCCGTTCCTTGCCAAGTTCCGCCTTGGCGCCGAGATAGCTGTGCGCCAATCCGTTGTTGAGATGGCCGCCATTGCGGCCCGACGCGCCGAAACCGACGTGCTCCGCTTCCAGCACGATGACCTTTGCCCCCGCCTTGGCGAGCTGCCGCGCGGCCGCAAGCCCCGTGAAGCCGGCGCCGACGATGGCCATGTCGTAATGCCCGCCGGCCGGACCTTCGACGGCGCCCGTGAATACCGGCGCCGTGTCATGCCAATAGGAGACGAATTTCATCGCTTGGACTTTCCTTCAGAGACCAACCACGCCCGGCAGGCCGGAAATGTCGGCGATCTCGGTGTAGCCGTAATACGGGTTGGCAGGCTCGTGGCCACGATTGACCCAGACCTTGTTCTTGATGCCGAGATCGTGCGCCGACATCAGGTCGTAGCGGAAGGAGGACGAGCAGTGCAGCACATCTTCCGGACCGCAGCCCAGCATGTCGAACATGTATTCGAATGCCTGGAAGCGCGGCTTGTAGGCCTGGGCCTGCTCGGCGGTATAGACCGCATGGAAGGGAGCGCCTAGCTTTTCGACATTCGACATGATCTGCGAATTCATGGCGTTCGACAGGATCACCAGCGGAATTTCCTTCGCCACCTTGGCAAGCCCGGCCGGGACATCGGCATGCGGACCCCAGGTCGGCACGCGCTCATAGACCATTTGCGCGTCCTCATCCTTGAAGGTGACGCCATTGGCCTTGCAGGCACGCGACAGGGCATTGTGAACAACCTCCGCATACGGCTTCCAGGCGCCCATGATCTCATCCAGGCGATAGGCCGAGAAGTTCTTGATGAACACCTGCATGGCCTGCTCGTCCAGGCGGTCGCCATAGAGATCACGGGCGGCACCCGCCATGTCGAAATTGATCAGCGTGCCGTAGCAGTCGAAGGACACGTATTTCGGGCGAATGGCCATAAAGTTCTTCCTCTGGCTTTCTGTTGCGTTGATCCGATCATATGACGGGTCATGCCGCGTCGGCGGGCCGAATTGCCCTCCCTGGGAAGCACAAAGTTTTTAATCTGACGTCCCGTTTGGCACACTATTGCAGACCGGACATCGCTTCAGGATCATCGCGACCCGATGCGAAAGCTCACCCGTCCGATAGCGCAGCATAAGATGCGGCGACCGCGCCGCGCTTCGGCGGAAGATAGCGCGGCGACCGCGCCATTCAGACGAATAGCTTCCCCATCCTGACCGAGACTTTCGGCCACGAAAGGAAGTGTCCATGCAGAACCAGATCAACCTCGTCGCCTTCGGGCCTGAGCACATTGACGAAGCCATTGCGCTTTCGCGCGCCGAGAGCTGGCCGCATCGCCGTGAGGACTGGGCGATGGCCCAGAAGTTGAGCGCCGGCGCCGTCGCCACGAACAGCGATGGTCGGGTCACGGGAACGACCTTCATGACCCCTTTCGGCAATGATTATGCGACGATCAACATGGTCATCGTCGACAAGTCGATGCGCGGCCTCGGCCTTGGCCGCCGACTGATGGAACGTGCCTTTGAACTTGCGGGGGAGCGGCCGCTGCGCCTCATCGCCACCAAGGAAGGCCTGCCGCTTTATGAAAAGCTCGGCTTCGTCGCCACCGGCACGATCCGCCAGCATCAGGGCGAGGTTGGCAGGGTCGAACTCCCAGAGGGCGTCGAAGACATGCAGGCTGGCGATGTCGAGGCCGTGAGGGCGCTCGATCGGGAGGCCTATAATGCCGACCGTTCGGCGCTTCTCGATACGCTTCTGGACCTTGGACAGATCGCCGTCGTTCGCAAGGGCGATGGGGGCGATGAGGTCGATGCGTGGGCCGCGATCCGTCCCTTCGGGCGTGGCGAGGTCATCGGTCCGGTTATCGCGCCCGATCTTGAGACCGCATGGGCGCTGATCGCCTACTTCGCCTCTTCCCGTCAGGGCTCCTTCCTGCGCATCGATACGGGAAGCGAAACGGGTCTCGCACCATTGCTATCCGAGATCGGCCTTGCCCATGTCGGCGGCGGCGTAGCCATGCGGCGTCCGCTGATCGAAGATGCCGGAGAGCCTAAACGCAAGGTCTTTGCCCTCGTCAGCCAGGCCCTCGGCTAGCCCCATCGGTGCGAAGAGAGGAAGCGCCTCTCACTGACAAAGCACATTACGTTCATCAATTCAGAGCGTCATCCGCGGGCCCCACTGGCCGCGAAGCGCTCTCAAATAGCCTGGAGTTTGAGAATGCTCGCCAATTCCCTGATCGAACTTGATCGCGCCCATCTGATCCACCCCGTGGCGTCCTATCGCGGGCATGAGCGCCAGGGCGTCCGCGTGCTGAAATCCGCCTCCGGCGCAATCGTCACCGAGGCGAACGGCCACCAGCTGGTCGACGGGTTTGCAGGTCTGTGGTGCGTCAATGCCGGTTACGGTCATGAAAGCATCGTCGAGGCCGCCACCCGGCAATTGCGCGAACTGCCCTACGCGACCGGCTATTTTGACCTCGGCTCGGAGCCGGCAATTCGCCTTGCCGCAGAGCTCGCCGAACGCACGCCGGGCGATCTCAACCGCGTCTATTTCACCCTCGGCGGTTCGGATGCGGTGGATTCCACGATCCGCTTCGTGCGCTATTACTGGCATGCGAAGGGCGAACCGCAGCGTGACCAATTCATTTCGATCCAGCAGGGGTATCACGGCTCGAGCACGGTCGGCGCGGGACTGACCGCGCTGCCGGCATTCCATGCCGGTTTCGGCCTGCCCTTCGACTGGCAGCACAAGATCTCCTCCCCCTATCCGTATCGCAATCCGGTCGGCTCCGACGATGCGGCGATAATCGCGGCGTCGCTGGCGGAGCTGACGGCAAAGATCGAGGAGATCGGCGCGGATCGCGTGGCAGCATTTTATGCCGAACCGATCCAGGGCTCCGGCGGCGTCATCGTCCCGCCCAACGGCTGGATCAAGGCGGTGCGCGATCTCTGCAAGCAATATGGCGTCCTCTTCATTGCCGACGAGGTCATCACCGGCTTCGGCCGGACCGGCCCGCTCTTTGCCTCGGCCGACGAAGGCATCACGCCGGACATGATGACGGTCGCAAAGGGACTGACCTCCGGCTATGTGCCGATGGGCGCCGTCTTCATGGCCGATACCGTCTATGATGTGATCGCAAACGGCGCTGGCGACGCTGCCGTTGGCCACGGCTTCACCTATTCCGCTCATCCCGTCAGCGCGGCCGTGGGGCTTGAAGTCCTGAAGCTCTACGAAGGCGGGCTGCTCGAAAACGGCCTCAAGGCCGGTGCGCGCCTGCGCGCCGGGTTGGAAAGCCTGGCCGATCATCCGCTGGTCGGCGATATCCGAGGCCGCGGCATGCTCTATGGCGTCGAACTCGTGACCGATAAGGCGAAGAAGACGCCGCTTCCGGCAGCATCCCAGCCGGCACGCCGCATTTTTGACCGCGCTTGGGACAATGGCCTCGTCATCCGCGCCTTCCCGCAAGGCGTGCTGGGCTATGCCCCGCCGCTCTGCTGCACGGACGAAGATATCGACGCCATCGTCGAACGGACCCACCTGACGCTCGATCAGACGCTGGAAGACCCGGATATCCGGGCAGCGCTGGCCTGACCGGTCGACATCGTCTGCGGCGGCATTTCGCCGAAATATCGCCGCAGGAAGCAAGTTCGCAATTTTATGCTGCTGTCCCGGACCAAATCGAACGATACGCCACGCTGGACGTGACAGACTGCCAGACATCAAGACCGAGAGCCCCAGCAGCGTTCGGCAAACGGAATACGCAGATAGAGCCCAAGCGCCCGCGCCGGTTACACGGCGCATCAACGGGAGAAGGCGCGAAAAATGGGCCGTCACGAGCCAATATTCACCGGGGCCGAAAAGTCCGCGCAAGACGGGCTTCACCCAATCAAAGCAAAGAAGGGGAATGCCATGACCGACACGATTACAAACTGGACGAAATCGGACGACGCTCGCATCGAGGATGCCATTCGTCGCGGCGCCACAAGGCGCGATCTGCTCAGAATGATGCTGGCGAGCGGCGTCGCCCTATCCGCTGGCGGCGTCCTCTTCGGCCGAGCCGAGCAGGCGGTTGCCGCAACGCCGGTTTCCGGTGGACACATGAAGGCAGCCGGCATTTCCTCCTCCAATGCCGATACGCTCGATCCCGCCAAGGCCTCGCTCGGCACAGACTATGCCCGTTGCTGCTCGCTCTACAACCGTCTGACGTTCATCGACGGGACCGGCGAGCCGCAGATGGAGCTGGCCGAAAAGCTCGAGACAAAGGACGCCAAGACCTGGACCGTCACCCTGCGCAAGGGCGTGACCTTCCACGACGGGAAGACACTGACCTCAGCCGATGTGGTCTTCGCCCTGAAGCGCCATCTCAATCCGGCAGTCGGTTCGAAGGTCGCCAAGATCGCCGCACAGATGAGCGAGATCAAGGCCATCGATCCGAACACCGTCGAGATCGTGCTGAATGCTCCGAACGCCGACCTGCCGTTCATCCTAGCCCTGCACCATTTCATGATCGTGCAGGATGGTACGGTCGACTTCTCCAAGGGCAATGGCACCGGCGCCTTCGTTCTGGAGACCTTTGAGCCGGGTGTCCGCTCGATCGTGAAAAAGAACACGAACTACTGGAAGCCCGGCCTGCCTCATCTGGACTCCTTCGAGTTCTTCGCCATCCCCGACGCAACAGCACGCGTCAATGCCCTGCTGGCGGGCGACGTCCAGTTCTGCTCGTCTGTCGATCCCCGTGCCGCCAAGCTGGTCGACGGCCAAAAGGACTTCCGCCTTTCGCGGTCCACGGTTGGCCAATACACGAACCTCAACATCCGTCTGGACATGAACAAGCCCGACTTTGTCACGGGTATGAAGTATCTGGTCGACCGCGAACAGATCATCGCGGCTGCACTGCGCGGCTTCGGCGACGTCGGCAACGATCAGCCCATCTCCCAGGCCAACGTCTTCCACAATCCGGATCTGAAGCCTAAGGAATTCGATCCCGACAAGGCCAAGCACTACTTCGAGAAGGCCGGCGTCCTCGGCCAGTCGATCCCGGTCATCGCGTCGGATGCAGCCGACTTTTCGATCGACATGGCGATGATCATCCAGGCCTCGGGCGCCGAAATCGGACTGAACCTCGACGTCCAGCGCGTGCCGTCGGACGGATACTGGGACAAGTACTGGCTCAAGGCGCCGATCCACTTCGGCAACATCAATCCGCGCCCGACGCCGGACATCTACTTCTCGTTGCTGTACGCGTCCGACGCACCGTGGAACGAAAGCCAGTACAAGTCGCCGAAGTTCGACTCGATGATGCTGGAAGCCCGCGGCCTGCTCGACCAGGCCAAGCGTCACGAGATCTACAACGAGATGCAGACCATGATTTCGGAGGAAGCCGGCACCATCATTCCGGCCTACACGACAAACGCCGACGGCATTTCCGCCAAGGTCAAGGGGCTCGAGGTCAACGCCCTTGGTGGCATGATGGGGTACGCCATGGCCGAGTATGTGTGGCTGGAACCCTGAGAAGACCCAAATGGTCCGGGCGGGCTATGGCCCGCCCGGATCACGCGACATACAAGCGCCGGGAAGGACTCCCTGCATAAGCCGGTTGGCAGCAGCAGGCTCCCTTTTTTGATAAGAGGCGCAGCGTGCCGGGAAAACAAGTCCGCAGCATAATCCGTCGCAGCCTGGCTTGGTCCTGAACGCGGTATGGCTGTCGACCTTCAATACGCGGCTGGAGATCTTTCATGAACGCCGAAATCGCAGGCATGATCGGAAAGCGGCTTTTACTGAGCCTGATCACGCTCCTCATCGTGTCTTTCGCGGTGTTCTTTGCCACCAACATGCTGCCGGGCGACACGGCGACAATCCTGCTCGGGCAGGCTGCGACGCCGGAAGCCGTCGCTGGGCTTCGCCATGCGATGCATCTCGACGAGCCGGCACTGCTGCGTTTCCTGCGCTGGCTGATGGGCGTTCTGACAGGCGATCTCGGCACGTCGTACGCCAACAACATGCCGATCGCGCAGCTGATCGGATACCGCTTTGTCAACACGATGGAACTGGCCGGCATCACCACCCTGGTCGCCGTGCCCCTGGCCATGACGCTCGGCATCACCGCCGCGGTCCTGCGCGGCACACTCTACGACCGTATCGTCACGGTACTGACCATTGGCGTGATCTCGGTTCCGGAATTCGTGGTTGCCTCGACGGCCGTGCTGATCTTCGCCGTCTATCTGAAGTGGCTGCCGGCCATCTCGTTTGTCAACGAGGTGCATTCGCTCTCCGATCTTCTGCGCATGTATACGATGCCGGTCGTGACACTGACCTTCGTGGTCTCGGCCCAGATCATCCGCATGACCCGCGCCGCCGTCATCGAGACGCTATCCATGCCCTATGCCGAAATGGCCTTGCTGAAGGGAGCCTCGCGCAGCCGGATCGTGCTGAAACACGCGCTGCCCAATTCGCTGGGACCGATCGTCAATGCACTCGCTTTGTCGCTCTCCTATCTCATCGGCGGGGTCATCATCATCGAGACGATCTTCAATTACCCCGGCATCGCCAAGCTCATGGTCGATGCGGTTGCCACCCGCGACCTACCCCTGATCCAGACCTGCGCCGTGATCTTCTGTCTCGGCTATCTGATCCTGATCACGATCGCCGACATCGTCGCCATCCTGTCCAATCCGAGGCTCCGCTGATGACGCATAGCGCCCCAACGACCTCCACAGCCGGGCTTTTCGGCTACACCTTCAGCCCCGTCGGCATGGTCGCCTTTCTGGTGATCCTCTTCTGGGCCGTCATCGCCATCCTCGGTCCGCACATCGCGCCCTATCCGATCGGCAAGATCGTCGACATGGATTATTTCGGCCCGATGAGCTCCAAGTTCTGGCTCGGCTCGGACTATCTCGGCCGCGACATGCTCTCGCGCATCATCCTCGGTGCGCGCTACACGCTCGGCATCGCGCTCGCCGGTGTTCTGATCGCGTCAGCCAGCGGCGTCATTCTCGGAATGGCCGCAGCCGTCGTCGGAGGCTGGTTCGACACGGCGCTCAGCCGCTTCATGGACGCGATGATCTCCATTCCCAGCAAGCTTTTCGGTCTGGTGGTCGTGGCTGCCGTCGGTTCCTCACTGCCCGCTCTCATCCTCACGCTTGCCGTCATCTACATACCCGGCTCCTACCGCTTCGCCCGCGCATTGGCGGTAAACGTCAACACGATGGACTTCGTGACGGTCGCCCGCGTTCGCGGTGAAAGCACGCTCTATCTGGCCGTGTCGGAAATCCTGCCCAACATCATCCGGCCGGTTCTCGCGGATTTCGGGCTCCGCTTCGTGTTCATCGTGCTGCTCCTGTCAGGTCTCTCGTTTCTCGGCCTCGGCGTGCAACCGCCTCTCGCCGACTGGGGCGCCCTGGTTCACGAAAACATTCAGGGGCTCCTCTTCGGCTCGTCCGCCGTCATCGCCCCCTCGATTGCCATCGCCAGCCTGACCATCAGCGTCAATCTGCTGATCGACAATCTTCCCCGCAAGATCCGCGACCGGAGCGCCTGATATGAGCAAGCTTGTCGAAATCAGGAACCTGCATGTCGAGGCCACCACCGATTCCGGGCGACGCATCGAGATCATCAAGGGCGTCGATATCGACATCGCCAAGGGCGAGATCGTCGCGCTGATCGGCGAAAGCGGTTCCGGCAAGACGACGATTGCCCTGACGCTGATGGGCCATACCCGCCCGGGCTGCCGGATTTCAGCCGGTACGCTCCTGGTCGACGGCAAGGACATGTCGAAGCTTGCCGAGCGCGAGCGCTCCGCCGTGCGTGGTACGGAAGTGGCCTATGTGCCGCAAAGTGCCGCTGCCGCCTTCAACCCGTCCCAGACGATCATGGATCAGGTCATCGAAGTGACCCGCATCCATGGGCTCATGTCTTCGGAAGCGGCAAGACAGCGTGCGATCGAACTGTTCAGGGCGCTGTCCCTTCCCTCTCCCGAAACCATCGGCCGACGCTATCCGCATCAAGTGTCTGGGGGACAGTTGCAGCGGCTGGCGGCCGCCATGGCGCTGATCGGCGATCCCCAGCTCGTCATTTTCGACGAGCCCACCACGGCACTGGACGTCACCACGCAAATCGATGTTCTGAAAGCCTTCAAGTCCGTCATGAAAACCGGCGGCACTGCCGGGGTCTATGTCTCGCACGACCTCGCCGTCGTCGCGCAGATCGCCGACCGGATCGTTGTCCTGAAGGATGGCGAAGTGCAGGAAGAAGGGACGACCCAATCGATCCTTTCGGCGCCAAAGCACCCCTACACGCAGGAGCTTCTGGCTGCGTTCGAGCCGAAGGAAACGCAATTCGCCGAGAGACCTCACGAAAGGCCCAGCGCGCTTCTCTCCATCGAGAATATCATCGCCGGCTACGGACCGATCCAGCCTGACGGCATGCCCTTCATCAAGGCCGTCAACTCGGTAACCCTGTCGATCGAAAAGGGCCGCAATTTCGGCATCATCGGCGAATCCGGCTGCGGAAAATCGACGCTGGCCCGGTGCATTGCCGGTATCCTGCCCGCCAATGCCGGCAACATCGTCTTCGACGGAAAGGAACTCGACCACGCCGCCCGCCGGCGCACGCGCGAGCAGCTGCGCGAAATGCAGATCGTCTTTCAATATGCCGACACCGCGTTGAACCCCGCCAAGCCGATCGACGACATTCTCGGTAGGCCGTTGAGCTTCTATCACGGTCTGAGAGGCAAGGCGCGCGCCGCGCGCGTCGAAGAACTGCTCGATATGGTCCATCTGCCCAGAGCGCTACGTCATCGCCATCCCTCCGAGCTTTCCGGTGGGCAGAAGCAGCGCATCAACTTCGCCCGTGCGCTTGCCGCCGATCCGAAGCTGATCATCTGCGACGAGATCACCTCCGCGCTCGACACCGTGGTCGCAGCCGCCATCATCGATCTGCTCAAGGAATTGCAGCGCGAACTCGACCTGTCCTACATCTTCATCAGCCACGACCTCTCGATGGTCGAAGCGATCTGCGACGAGATCGTCGTCATGTATCGGGGCGAGAAGGTCGAGCACCTGACGCGCGAGAATGTGAAGTCGCCGACCCATCCCTATTCCAGGCTGCTCTTCTCTTCGGTGCCGAAACTCGATCCGACCTGGCTCGACACTCTGGTCCGGGAGCCGGAACTGGTCAGACAATATGGCGGGACGTGAGCCTCGCCTTATACCGGAAACAGGCTCGTCAGCGGCAGATGCGACTTCACGATCGGCGATTTCAGCACGACGAAGCTGAAATATTTGTCGATGCCGACATCCATGTCGGTCAGGCGTTCCATGATCGTCTGATATTCGCCGATCCCGGCGGTGACGAACTTCACGAGATAATCGTAACCGCCCGAAACGAGATGGCACTCGATCACCTGGTCGATCTTGTCGACCACAGCGAGGAAGCGGGCGAAATCGACCTGCCGGTGGTTCTTCAGCGTGATTTCGGTGAAGACGGTCAGCGTCTGGCCCAGCATGCCGAGATTGATCTGCGCCGAATAGCCCTCGATATAGCCCTCCGCCTGCAAGCGTTTGACGCGCATCAGACAAGGGCTCGGCGAAAGATGCACGAGATCGGCGAGTTCGACATTGGTGATGCGGCCGTTCTTTTGCAACTCGTAGAGGATCTTTATGTCCGTCCGATCCAGTTTCATCATGGGCCCGCCGCCTTCCGTCGTCTGTTGCAGCATAAAATTCTGCCGCCTGCCTGAAACAAGGTTAGCATAGAAGCATCACCAGTCCATCAAGCCGCGAAATGTGAAACGGCGCATAACATTTCGATGCGCGCGGCGAGACCGGAATTTTCTGCTGTCATCCCGCAAACTGCGGTTCCGGATGCGCCTGACAAGCGCCTAGTGTGGGCTACAGACTTGGAGATTGCGATGCCCGCGCCGTTGACCCTCATCGAGACCCCGTCCAACCCGCCGCAAGAGGCCGACGTCGTCGTCATCGGCGGCGGCATCGTCGGCGCATTCACGGCCTATTTCCTGACGCAGCGCGGATTGAAGACGGTTCTTCTCGAGAAGGGCCGCATCGGCGCGGAGCAGTCGAGCCGGAACTGGGGCTGGTGCCGCCAGCAGAACCGCGACGCGCGCGAACTTCCCATCTCCACCAAGAGCCTCGACCTCTGGGAGCGTTTCGTCGCCGAGACCGGCGAGGATATCGGCTTCCGCCGCTGCGGCCTGCTTTATCTCAGCAACAACGAGGCCGAAATCGATGGCTGGGCGCGCTGGCGCGACTTTGCCAAGACCGCCGGCGTAACGACGCATATGCTGTCCGCCACCGAAGCCGCCGAAAAGGGCCGCGCAACGGGGCGCTCGTGGAAGGGCGGCGTGTTTTCGCCGAGTGACGGCATCGCCGATCCCTCAAAGGCGGCACCCGCGGTCGCCCGCGCCATCATGAAGCTTGGCGGCACGGTCATTCAGAACTGCGCGGCACGCGGCGTCGAGACCGAAGGCGGCCGCCTGAGCGCCGTCGTGACCGAACGCGGCACGATCCGCACCCGCATCGCGATCCTGTCCGGCGGCGCCTGGGCCTCGTCATTCTGCCGGCAGCTCGACATCCGTTTTCCTCAGGCCACCATCCGCTCCTCCATCGTCGCGGTTTCCGGTGCAGCGGGAATCCCGCCTGCCCTGCACACGAAGGACATTTCGGTCACCAGCCGCAGCAATGGCGACTACACTCTGGCCATCAGCGGCCGCGCCCGTGTCGATCTCACGCTCCAGCAACTGCGCTTCCTGCCACAATTCCTGCCCATGTTCCTCAAGCGCTGGCGACTGCTTTCGCCAGGTGGCTTCGAGGGCATGAAAAGCGGGCACGAGACGGTTTCCCGCTGGCGGCTCGACCAGCCCACGCCAATGGAGCGCATGCGCACTCTCGACCCGAAGCCGGACCAGGCGACACTCCAACTCATCCATAGTCGCGCGCTGGACCTTCTGCCGGCATTGAAGACCACACAGATCACCGGCACCTGGGCCGGCTATATCGACTCGACGCCGGATGGCGTGCCCGGGATTGGTGAAATCGAGAGCCTGCCCGGCTTCATACTCGCCGCCGGCTTTTCCGGCCACGGCTTCGGCATTGGGCCGGGCGCCGGCCATCTGATCGCCGACATCGCCTCGGGCGCCGAACCCATCGTCGATCCAAAGCCCTATCACCCCTCGCGTTTCGCAACCTCGTCCTGGGGCAAGGTGTCAGATTTCTGACGGCAGGTCGGCACTCCGACCGATCTGAGCGTTAACCCCGAAAAATTCCAGCGCCCGCTGGCCCGATGAACGGCTTAGCGCCTAACCCTTGGTTGGGTTTAACTGAGTATTCTGAATACGGCTCACTCGCGATTGGAAGACTCCGTCGTAATCAGCCGCGGGCCGAGCAAGGACATTCAATCCCGCCAGAACGACCCTCCCTAAGCTTCGCTGGCCAACTCGGAATATTCTTCACGGAGCAGACATCCAACCTGCAGAGGCTTACGGCCGAGGTGCGCAAGGTCCTGCGAGGCCAGTGATTGAGACCTACCAGAGAATGCGGCTGGGCCGTTGCCTTGTACCTTCACCACCCCAGTGAGGAATGTGCTATTGCCAAACCGAAATTTCTTCTTGTATGTTACATACAACAGAAATTTGGAGGATGCGGTGGGAGAGGTGAATAGGGATCAACTGCTGGCCAATTTGCGCCTTGAGCTTGGTGCCAACGCCGTTTTGTCGGGAAGCGAATTGCCGGAGCGCAATCGCACCGATTGGAGTTTTCTTCCAAACGCCGATCCGCTGGCCGTCGTTCGTCCAGCCTCCACCGAAGATGTCGCCGTAACCCTGAAGCTCTGTCATGAGGCTGGAATTCCGGTAACCCCGCAAGGCGGGCTTACGGGCCTGTGTGGTGGTGCGCGGCCGCTTGACGGAGGTATCGCCCTGTCGCTGGAGCGAATGCACGGCGTCGAAGCCATCGATCCTGCCGGCATGACGATGACCGTCCGCGCCGGCACGCCTTTGGAGATCATCCAGAAGGCCGCCGACGAGGCCGGCCTCTTTTTCTCCCTTGACCTCGGTGCGCGGGGGTCCTGTGCCATCGGCGGCAACCTGTCGACAAATGCCGGCGGCAATCGCGTGATCCGTTATGGAATGGCCCGCGATCTGGTTCTCGGCCTGGAGGTGGTGACCATGGACGGCACCGTCGTGACGATGATGAACCGGATGATCAAGAACAATACCGGTTACGACCTGAAGCAGCTTTTTCTCGGAAGCGAAGGTACGCTTGGTGTCATAACAAGGGCGGTGCTGCGGCTTCATCCCAAGCCCGGATGCGTACAGGCGGCCCTGTGTGTCGTGACGGACTACGATCAGGTTCTAGCCTTGCTCGGCAGTGCCCGGCGCAATCTTGGACCGCTCATGTCCGCCTTCGAAGTCATGTGGGCTGACTACTGGACGCTTTATGCCGATCATGTGCCCGGCGCCCGCCCTCCCGTGTCGCTCGGCAGCGGCAGCCATGTCGTGCTCGTTGAAATGCAGGGTCTGGACGAGGTAGTGGACGGCGGGCGGTTTTCCGCCTGGCTCGAAGGCACGTTCGAAGATGGCACCGTCGTCGACGGCGCAGTTTCGCGCAGCCTTGCCGATCTCCAGGCCTTCTGGACGACACGGGACGCCGCGGCCGAATTTGCCAATCCCGATGTCGCCGGACCACATGTTTCCTTTGACGTCGGATTGCCGGTCGGGCGGATGGACGAATTTGCCCGCAGATCGTCGGTGGCGCTAACCGAAGCGCTCGGTTGCCGTTCCGTCTATTACGGACATGTCGGCGATGGGAACCTTCATGTGGTCGCCTGGGTCAAGGGCGCATCCCCCCAACCTCTGCCTGCCGTCAGCGACATCGTTTACCGGATCGTCCGTGAACTTGGCGGCACGGTTTCAGCCGAACACGGCATCGGCACACTGAAGAAACCTTATCTCGGCTTCAGCCGCAGTCCGGTCGAAATCGACCTGATGCGACAGCTGAAGTCCTGCATGGACCCCAAGGGACTGCTGAATCCCGGAAAGGTTTTCGACTGAAGAAAACGCGTTCAGGAGGATGAACGCGTCTGCCACGCACCCAAGGAGGAGAAATCATGTCTATCAAACGTCGCCACGCCCTGGCTCTTGCAGCAAGCCTTGTCATGGGCAGCCTGTATTCCGCTCCCGCTTTCGCCGAATGGCCTGAGGGCACAGTTACAATGGTCGTACCCTGGGGCGCAGGCGGTGGCACGGACGCCACGGCGCGGATGATCGCCAACCTGCTGCAGAAACAACTCGGCGTGCCGGTCCCCGTCGTCAACCGGACGGGCGGCTCGGGTGTCGTCGGTCATTCCGCCATTGCCGAGGCCGCCCCTGATGGCAGCACGATCGGCGTTGCCACGCTCGAGATCGGCACCATGCACCACCTCGGGCTGACCACGCTGGACTACAAGGCCTACACCCCCATCGGGCTCTACAACTCCGACCCGGCAGCCATTTTCGTGCGTGCAGACAGTGACTACAGCGACATGCAGGCGCTACTGAAAGCCCTTTCGGCGGCATCGGATCGCGAACTCAAGGCGTCCGGATCGGCACAGGGTGGTGTCAACCATCTGGCACTCGCCGGCATGCTGGCGGCGGCAGGGCTGCCGGTCGATCGGGTGGCGTGGGTACCATCCGAAGGCGCTGCTCCCGGCCTGCAGGATCTTGCGGCTGGAGGCGTCGCCATGGCAACGGCATCAATGCCGGAAGGCGAGGCATTGATGCAGGCCGGACGCATCAAGCCCCTGGCGGTGTTCTCGACCGCCCGCCTCGACAAATATCCTGATGTTCCGACCTTTGAAGAGGCCTCAGGACATGCCTTCGCCATGGGCTCCTGGCGCGGCATCGTTGCGCCGGCCGGCCTCCCCGCCGATGTGACGACCAAGCTGACGGAAGCCATCGAGAAGGTCGTCCACGATCCCGCCTACCTGTCGTTCATGAATGAGCGCGGCTATGCCACGCAGTGGACACCTGGCGAGCAGTTCGAAAACTTCATGGAAAAATCGGATGCCACTCTCGGCGACACGCTGAAATCGGTCGGCCTCGCCAAGTAATGCGTGCAAGCCCCGCCTGCTTCAGCAGGCGGGCGCCTTCATGCAGGAGAGGTTTTCATGAAACTTCACGACTCACTTATCGGCTTGCTGCTGATTGCCTTTGGCGGCTGGGTCCTTTGGCAGGCACGGGGCTTTCCCGCCATGCCAGGCCAGGCTATCGGCCCTTCGACTTTCCCCATAATGCTGGGCAGTCTCTGCGCCCTCGGGGGCGTGCTGCTCTTCTGGCAAGGCCGCAGAACGTCCAGAGGCAAGCTTGTCTGGATCCACGAAGGCTGGCGCATCGGCTCGCGTGTCGGCTGCGTTGCTGTGGCGGTGTTCGGCACCCTGCTGCTGGGGATCACCTTCGAGACGGTCGGTTTCCCAGTCGGGGGTACGCTGTTACTTTCGGCGCTGTTCTACACGTCAGGCCTGCGCGGACTCAGATGGATCGCCGTCTCTGCGGTCTTCGTGCTGACGGTGCATCTGGTCATGACGCGCCTCCTCTATGTTCCCTTGCCGTCCGGCCTTTTAAAAGGGCTGCTTTAATGTACGCCGATCTCGATACCGTCATTTCGCTGGTCTTCAACTGGAACATGTTGATCGTCATGGTCAGCTGTTCCGCATTCGGCCTGTTTGTCGGTGCCGTACCTGGGCTGTCAGCCACCATGGCGACCGCCATTCTGGTACCGATCACCTTTTTCATGGAACCGGTCCCGGCCATCGCCGCGATCGTCACCACAGCCGCCATGGCTATCTTTGCCTCCGACATTCCAGCCGCTCTCCTGCGCATTCCCGGCACGGCGGCGTCAGCGGCCTATATCGGAGACCTCAACAGCCTGACCCTGCAGGGTCGTGTCGGGCGCGCGCTCGGCATCTCCGTGGTCGCGTCGGCGATCGGCGGATTGTTCGGGTCCTCAATTCTGATGCTGGCCGCACCCCAACTGGCCGAGGTGTCACTCAACTTCACCTCATTCGAATATTTCTGGCTGGCTTTGCTTGGTCTCTCCGCCGCAGTAATGCTCGGTTCGGGTTCGCTGCTGAAGTCATTGATGTCGTTGCTGTTCGGACTGATGATCGCGACGGTCGGCATGGACACCACGGCGGGGTATCCGCGGTTTACGTTCGGCCTTGCCACGCTTCTGGACGGCGTTGCATTCGTGCCCGCACTGATTGGCGTATTTGCGATACCTGAGCTGGTGCGGACCTTCGTCAACCGCGAGCGGACACCGCCAGCGGCTCCCGTGGGCAATCCCTTTCGCATGTTCGACGGACTTGCGGCAGTTCTCTGGCGCTACAAGACCAACCTGCTCAGGGGATCGGTCATCGGCACCGCAGTCGGAATCCTTCCGGGAGCCGGTTCAGACATCGCATCCTGGATCTCCTACGCAGTCTCCAAACACTTTTCGAAACAGCCCGCGCTCTACGGCCAAGGCTCGGAGGAGGGCCTGGTCGATGCCTGCTCGGCCAACAATTCGGCCCTGTCGGGCGCCTATGTTCCGGCGACCGTCTTCGGCATCCCCGGCGATTCCATAACTGCGATTGTGATCGGCGTGCTTTACATGAAGGGCCTCAACCCCGGTCCACTGGTGTTCATAAACAAGCCGAACGAGGTCATGGCGATTTTCGTCACCTTCTTCCTCGCCAACATCCTCATCGTACCGTTCGGATTGCTGGCCATTGCACAGGCCTCGCAGGTGCTGCGGGTGCCCAAGCTCGTGCTCGCGCCGCTCATCCTCGGCTTTTGCGTGGTGGGCGCCTATTCGATCAATGCGGCCGCCTCGGGCATCATCATCATGCTTGTACTCGGGCTGTTTGCCTATCTCATGGAGGAGAACGGATTTCCCGTTGCACCCTTGATCCTCGGACTGGTGATGGGTCCGCTGGTTGAGCGGAATCTGGTAACGTCGTTGATCAAGGCTGACGGCGCTCCCCTTGTCTTCGTCGAGAGGCCGATTGCAGCCGGCCTTGCGCTGCTTGTATGTGTCGTCTGGGCTGTTCCAGCCTTTATGCGCCTGAAAAGGGGACGGATGACATGAAAAAAATTACGCAGCCGCATTCCCTGGCGGAGATTGCTGCCGCCCAGTTGCGTGAGGCGATCGTCACCGGACAGCTGCGCCTCGGTGAGAACATCTCCGAGGAAAAACTGGCGCGGCAATTGGGTATCAGCCGCACGCCCATCCGCGATTGTATGGCAATCCTGTCAAAGGAAGGCCTCGTCGTCGTTCGCTCCAAGCGCGGTTCGTTCGTCTTTGAGACCAATGTCACGGACATCGGCGAAATTTCCGATTACCGGCTCATGCTGGAGCTTCAGGGCATCAAGGCAGCGGTCAGCCACGCACGCGCCGCCTATCTCACCGGCATGATGCAGATCTTGCAGGACATGGAGGCCGCACTCGGACGCGGAGACAGCGTTGCCTACGGCACGGCCGATACCGCGTTTCACCAACTGGCCTTCGACCTCTGCGGCAACTCCTATCTGCGCGACGCCTATAGTCTGGTTGCCGGCCGCATCGCCGCGCTGCGCGCCAACATCACTGCGCCCTACGACGACCGCCGACAGGAGTCTTTCGGCGAGCACAGGGCGATGGCGGAAATGATTGGCGCGGGAGATTTTTCAGAGCTCGAGACAGCGATGTCTCGCCATGTCGGCCGAACACGCGACGTTTACATCAGGGCTCTCAAGGAGGGACATCTCGGTCCGCCCAGCCCAATTGTCGACGCCACGGCTTGACCGCCGAGCTCATTCCATGGAGATCAACATGCACCCTGCCGACAGTTTGAAGAACCTGATTTCCGGAGGCGAGATCGTCATGGCGCCTGGAGCGCCCGATCCGCTGACGGCCCGCCTGGTGGAACAGGCAGGCTTTCCGGCTGTCTACATGACAGGGTTCGGCGCCACAGCCAGCCATCTGGGCCTGCCCGACCTCGGGCTGATGAGCCAGACCGAAATGACGACCCAAGCCCGCAACATGGCACGGGTGGTGACCATACCGATCATCGCGGATGCCGACACCGGTTACGGCGGACCGGGCAACATCCAGCGCACCGTGCAAGAGTATATGCAGGCGGGTGTGGCAGCTATCCACCTCGAGGACCAGCAGCAGCCGAAACGCTGCGGCCAGCTGGCCGGCATAAGGTTGATCCCGGCCGAAGAAAATGTCCGCCGCCTGAAATGTGCAATTGAGGCGCGCGGCACTGGAAAGCTGCAAGTCATCGCACGTACCGACGCCTTGCCCGCCTCCGGAGCCGAGGAGGCAATCCGCAGGGCCAACATTTATCGCGACGCAGGCGTTGATCTCGTTTTCGTCGACGGCATCAAAACCATCCGTGACATCGAAACGGTTGCGAGACACGTTGAAGGCCCGAAGGTGGTGAGCATCGTTGACGGCAACGAAACAACCGATCTGACGGCCGCACAGCTGGGAGAGATGGGGTTTCAGGTCATATTCTATGCCGTATCGACGCTGTTTTCAGCGGTCAGAGCCGTTCAGGACACACTTTCAGTCCTCCGGCGAGATGGCACGCCCAAAGCCCGGCAATCCGCCATGGTGACTTATCAGGAATATAGCCAAAGCGTCGGCCTCAACGATTTCCAGTCCCTTGATGATCGTTTCGGGTGAACAAGAATGTCTGGAATCCGGGCTGCCGCATAAATCTTTGGCGGACGCCGTTATGCAATGGCGTCGACGTAACCGAATTTGAGAATAGATAGCCCAAGCCGCTTGCCGCTACCTCGCGCAGGTTAAGTTCATCATGCCATTCTCATTGAGGATGTCTGAACCGGAAATCGAAATGGCATCAGCCGTTTTCAATTTCTCGGTTGTTGGGGTGTTGCGCCGAGACCTGAGGACGTAGCACCTCGACTGGCACCCTATTTGACGGGGCTCCCAAGGCTTGATCACCAAACTTCGGCTGGCGTCGGCGCACGCAGGCGTTGAAAATCATGGATGATGACACAGATGCTTTTTTGGTGCCCTCGGATGCGATCAAGCAGCTGCCATTTCGGGAGCCGGCACCGGCAGGAGAGGTCAGCCCGGCATCCGCCGGCGAAAGGGAGACATCATGAGAGATATGCCAGGACGCCCATCCCGGCGCGGCTTCCTCAAGGGGAGCGCTGCGGGGGTGGCAATTGCTTCGTTTGCCGGTACGGCAAGTGCGCAAGCCCAGGAAAAGGAAGCTCCGCCGCCGCTCGATCAGTACGAGCGGGTCTATCTCAACGATGCGGAGTGGGCATTCGTGATGGCCGCTTGCGCCCGCCTCATTCCCTCCGACGGCGACGGGCCCGGCGCGATCGAATGTCGGGTGCCGGTCTTCATCGACCGGCAGCTCGCAGGCGACTTCGGCAAGGCTTCGGACTGGTACATGCAGGGCCCGTTTGACCCCGCCGCCACGCCCACGCTCGGCTTTCAGAGCCCGCTGACGCCGGCGGAAATCTACCGCAAGGCAATTCCGGCGTTTCAGGACTGGTGCAACAAGACCCATGGCGGCAGTTTCGAAGCCCTCGAACCTGCAAAACAGGACGCCGCACTGACCTCGCTGCAAAAGGGTGAAGTGCCGCTCGATCCCGAGCTTCGGGACTTCTTCTCCTTCCTGCTGGCCAACACGAAGGAAGGTTATTTTGCCGATCCGGGCTATGGCGGCAATCACGGCATGCAGGCCTGGGTCTATATCGGCTTCCCGGGCGCGCGTGGCGCCTTCACCTCCTGGCCGGGCCGCGAGAACGCGCAGTATCCGCTGGGTCCCGTCGCGATCAACGGGGAGAGGGCGTAGACCATGGCAACGAGAACGGATCCCAAGAAGGACGTCGTCATTATCGGGCTTGGCTGGACCGGCGCGATCATGGGCATGGAACTGGCCGGCGAAGGCCTTGAAATCCTCGCGCTCGAGCGCGGAGAGGACCGCAATACGGTTCCCGATTTCCAATATCCCAACACCTTCGACGAGTTGAAGTACGGCGTGCGCTACGGCCTGATGCAGAAGCCCGTCAACTCCACGCTGACCGTGCGTCACAATACGCAGGAGACGGCACTGCCCTATCGTCAACTCGGCTCGTTCCTGCCGGGAGATGGCGTCGGCGGCGCCGGTGTTCACTGGAACGGCCAGACCTGGAGGCCACAGGCGGTCGAATACCGGCTGCGCTCCTATGTCGAGGAGACCTTCGGCGCCGACATCATTCCAGAAGACATGCAGCTTCAGGACTGGGGTGTGACGGCTGAGGAGATGGAGCCCTTCCTCACCAAGTTCGAGAGCGTCGCCGGCATTGCCGGCAAGGCCGGCAACATCAATGGCCAGATCCAGGAGGGTGGCAATCCGTTCGAGGCGCCGCGCTCGGCCGATTATCCGATGCCGCCGCTGAAAAACACGTGGGATTCGGAGCTCTTCGCCGATGCCGCCCGCAAGATGGGGTATCACCCCTTCCCGCGCCCCTCGGCCAATGCATCGATGCAGTATGTCAACGATTACGGCATGCAACTCGGCCCCTGCAATTATTGTGGCTTCTGCGAGCGTTTCGGCTGCAACAACTATTCGAAGTCGTCGCCGCAGGTCTGCATTCTCGATGCGCTGAAACGCAAGCCGAACTTCAGCTACAAGACCAAATGCGAGGTGCTGAAGATCGAAAAGGCCGCCGACGGCAAGACCGCGACAGGCGTGACCTATTTCGATGACAATACCGGCGAGGAGGTCTTCCAGCCGGCCGATCTCGTGCTGGTCTGCGCCTACTCGCTGCACAATGTCCACCTTCTGCTGCTCTCCGAAATCGGCCAGCCCTACAATCCGGATACCGGTGAGGGCGTGGTCGGGCGCAACTATTCCTACCAGATGACCGGGGGGACCGGCCTGTGGTTCAAGGACAAGGTGTTCAACCCGTTCGTGGGCACCGGCGCCGGCGGCATGACGATCGACGACTTCTCGATGTCGCAGATCGATTTCGGCAAGGAAGGCTTCATCGGCGGCAGCTACATCACCTGTGGTCACACTGGCGGTCGCCCGATCCAGCAGATGTCGCTTCCGCCGGGCACACCCGGCTGGGGGGCCGGCTGGAAAGCGGCCGTGGGAGAATGGTACGGCCACAATCTCTCGATCGGCTCGCACGGCTCTAACATGGCCTATCGCGATACCTGTCTCGATCTCGACCCGACCTACAAGGACCGCCACGGCCGTCCGCTGATGCGCATGACCTTCAACTGGAAGGACAACGACATCAAGATGACCCAGTTCATGAAGGCAAGGATCGAGGAAATCGCCAAGAGCATGAACCCGGATGCCATGGCCTCCGGCTACAAGGGCGACGGCGCGCAATATGATGTCCGCCCCTATCAGTCGACCCACAATGTCGGCGGCGCGATCATGGGCATCGACCCGAAGACTTCGGCGATCAACCGGCATCTCCAGACTTGGGACTGTCATAACGTCTGGGTCATGGGCGCCTCTGCCTTCCCCCAGAACCTGCAGTACAACCCGACGGGCGCGGTCGGCGGTCTCGCCTACTGGGCGCTCGAGGCGTTGCGCAAGGACTACTTGCCCAACCCAAGACCGTTGATGTGAGGAGTGCGGATCATGAAAACGCTAATTCGCATCATTTTCGCACTCGTCGTCCTCGGTCTGGTGGCATTGGCGGCGATCATCTTCGTGCCGCCCTTTCTCACCAAGCCGGACGGCACTGTTGCCGCAGACTGGAAACCGGCTGCCGGCGAGGGGCAGTACGCCACGCAGATGGCCGACTGTCAGGCCTGTCACACCGCCGAAGGCGGCAAGCCGTTTGCCGGCGGCCGCGCAATCGAAAGCCCGATGGGCACGATCTGGTCAAGCAACATTACCCCCGATCCAAAGACCGGTATCGGCAACTGGACCTACGAGCAGTTCCATGCCGCCCTCGTCGATGGCATCGCACCCGGCGGCGTGCATCTCTACCCGGCCATGCCCTATGAGAATTATCGGCACCTGAAGGAAGAGGATATCCGCGCCATCTGGGATTACGTCCACAACGATGTCGCGGCGGTCGACAACCCGGTGAAGGAGACGAAACTCGCCTTTCCGTTCGACCAGCGCTGGGGCATCCGCCTCTGGAACTGGCTGGCGCTCGACAAGCCCGGCTTCCATCCGGACGGCAAGGCATCCGAGAGCGATGCTCTGGCAAGAGGCGCCTATCTGGTGCAGGCGCTCGGCCATTGCGCGGCCTGTCACAGCCCGCGCGATCAGTTCATGGCCGAGGACGGGAAAAGTGTCGACGATCCTGCCTTCCTGACCGGTGGCGAAATAGACGGCTGGATAGCGCCGGATCTGCGCACAGCCAAGTCGGCTCTTCAGACCTGGTCCGATCAGGACCTGAAGGACTATCTCACCACCGGCCGCAACGCCCATTCGGCGGTTACTGGTGAGATGCAGCTCGTTGTGGGCGACTCGCTTCAGTACATGAAGGACGAGGATGCCGACGCGATGGTTGCCTACCTGCGGGCGATTTCGGACGCAAAGCCTAGTCCGAGACCGCAGCCAGTAGCGAACCAGCGCACTACGGATCGCCTCGATGCTGCTGACGATCCGACGACGGCCAAGCTCAAGGCGGCGAAGGACCTCAGCGATGGAGAGCTGCTCTATCTCAACAACTGCAGTGCCTGCCACATGCCGGACGGTCAGGGCGCGCCAGGCGTCTTCCCGGCGCTCGCCGGCAATTCGCTGGTGACGGCCGCGACGACGAAGGGGCTGACTGAGGTCATCCTGAATGGCGCCGCAATGCCGTCCACAGAAAAGCGGCCCGAGCGGCTGAAGATGCCGGCCTACGCCGACCGGCTGTCGAATGCCGACATCGCAACGCTCGAAACCTTCCTGCGTGGCGCTTGGGGCAATTCGGCGCCATCGGTGGCGGAAGACGACGTCAAGTCCGTCCGTCCCTGACAAAGGGCCGTTGCTTGTCAGGCCTGCCAGCATTTGCGGGCAGGCCTGACAAAATAATGGCTACAGACAGCACGACATCGGCGGCGTTGGCGGATATTTTAAACTTGGCCGCCTTCAAAAAAGTGACAGGGCTTCAATACTGTGATGGCCTAATACGTCACGATGAAAAGGGCTCCTCTAAGCGGACGCCGACCTGATAGTATTCACCTGACAAGAGATTTCTCGTTGAGAAGTGGTTTTTGCTTTGAAAACCCGTCTTGCTTCATCTGCCCCTGACCAGAAAGCGCCCTCGCCTGGTCCAACGCGTACTGCCTGGCCCATTTTTGCCAAACGTTTTCAAGAAAATCCAGATTGCGGGATGCCCATGCAACGCTGCCCCGCTCTCGCACCAACTTTACTGCTTCGAACCTGTACTTTCTTTCGGCTGAACTTCCTTCGTTTCATTATTGCGCTCCAGCCTTATTGAATACATCTCGACTCGGTATCCACGAAGCAGGCATCAGACCGAACAGTAAGCAGGCGCTAAGCTACCTTTTGTCGCCAGCCTCGGCCCGGGCCTCGTTTAGCCGGCAGACGGCCTTGCGGGGCAGGATCTGGATCCTGCGGTGGGAGGCCCGCCGGTCGTCAAGAGTTATCAGGGCATCATCATTCTGCAGCCTTTGCATGCCCGCTTTTCCGGCTTTCCCATTCTACCGGTGAGAGTGTCTTGATATCGAACTGGTCTCGGGTTCGCGCATAGGTGTGCCCGCCCATGCGCCCGACGGCGTCCATCAGCTGCTGGTCGATATGCAGGTTCGAGGCGTTTACCGCATCGCTGCGGACGAAGGCGCCAACCACTTCACCGAGAATAATCTCGCGGGCAGGCCCCACCTGAAGTGTGGTGTGCCGGCGGCATTCGAGAGCGGCAGGCGCAGCGAGGATGCGCGGACTTGCCACCATCAGCCCGGGGGTTGTCTCCAGCCCGGCTTCCTCCATTTCGTCCACGCCGGGGTCGAATTTGATGGCACAAACTTCCATCCGATCGACAAGCGCGTTGTCGCAGATATGGACGGTGAATTCGCCGGTCTCGCGAATATTGCGGGCGGTATCCTTGAAGCGCATGTCAGAATAATTCTCGACACCGATAGCGACGATCGCCGGATCGTGCGTCAGCACGTTGAAGAAGCTGAACGGCCCCGCATTCGGCCGACCCTGCCTGTCAACAGTGGTCACAAGCGCGATCGGTCTCGGTATGACGGTCCCGATCAGGATCTTGTAGCGCTGGCGTTCATCAAGTCTGGCGAAGTCAAAATGGGTATGCTCGGTCATGTCATGCCTCGGCTGGGATACGGTGGGTTTCGAGTGGCGTGTGCCGGGAGAGGTTTTCAAAACCATCCTTGGTGACGACGTACATGTCGCCGACGTTGCAGCCTGCCGAGAGCGGCTCAAGCCACTGGGCATGCAATACGAACACCATGCCCTCTTCCATCCGGTCATAATTGTGCGAGGAGATATTGAAGCTGTTCTGCCCGCCGGCCATACCGACGGAATGCCCGAGATTGGGGTTATGCGGACCATGCGTCGCCGGGTAGACATGCATCAGTCGCCGGCCCTGCGCTTCCCAATCGACATTTTTCACATACTGGCGGGGGATGAGACGTGCACTTCCATCCTCCATCGGCGCCCAGTTATAGGGCATGCTGCGGGCCTCCGCTGAGACCAGCATGCCGCGTTCGATCATCGGTTCGAAGGCGGCGTTATTGACGTCACGCATCAACGCACCTGGACGGATCAGCTTTTCCGCCCGCTTGACGCCTTCGGTGCAGGCGGCCAGTACGTCCTCCTGTCGCCTGGTGATCTCGCCAACCGCAATCATGCGCGCCGTCTGCGCCGTGTAGCCGCGATAGGTGATGTTGGAGACGTAGAGATTGATCAGGTCGCCCGGTTTGACGACGTGGCCATAGGGCTTGCCGCAATGGGTGCCAAATTCGTTGATGCCGATCTGGTAGCCGTCACCGGTCTCCCCTCCGAGCGCAAGCTGCGCCTGAGTGAAGGCAGCATAGATCTCGTGGTCGGTTACACCCGGCTTTGCGACGTGATAGGCGGCCTGCGTGGCGATGCTTACTAGTTGCGCCGCAGCCCGAAACATCTCGATTTCGCGCGGCGAACGCACCTTCTGCATGCGGTCGAGAATGGCATTTTCGGCGATGAATTTCACCTTCGGCATGAACTCATCAAGCGCGGACCAGAAGGTGAGCGACGTGCGATCACCTATCCGACCGATCTGCGCCTTCGAAAGCCCCATGTCAGCAAGCAGTTCGGCGCATTTTTCCGCAGTCTTCACCACGCTATCCCCAGGGCGGTCGGCATATTCGCGTCCGATCGGACCGATCTGCCAGATGTCTTCGACCAGCACCGGCTCGCCGCCCGGCGGCAGGAGTACGGACTGGGTGAAGAACGAGAGCAGCGTCAGAGGCTTGTCATTGTCGGTGGGGATGATCAGGACGCCTTCGCGCATCCAGTCGCAGATATACCGCAGATAGTGGTTCGAGGTGTGAAACCAGCCAACCCCTCCGGCATGCACGATCAGCGCATCGTGGCCAGCCTCCACGGCCTGACGCCGGATGCGGCGAAGCCGTTCCTCGAATTCCTCGACCGGCAGGGGCAAGGGCGGATTGAAGTCGAAGTCCGGCTGGAAATCGGCGAGCTGCGATCCGATGCGATAGGCGCCAGCCATATTGGCAGTTGAGTTCATTGGGTGTTCCTTCCAGAAATTTGTTTGTGGATCAGCCAGACCGCGACGGCGCCAGCACCTTCCGGGCGACCAGCATCACCACCAGTGTCAAACCGATCAGAATTCCCGACATGGCGGCAACCCTGACATCAAGCGATTCCTCGATCAGCGCGAACATGCGCAGCGGCAGCACCGTGGTCTGGGCGTCGGCGAGAAAGAGGGAGACGGAAACATTGTCGAGCGACTGGATGAAGACCAGAAAGGCGCCGGCCAGGATGCCGGGTGTCAGCAGCGGCAAGGTCACGCGCCTCAGCGTCGTGAACCAGCCGGCGCCCATGATGGTGGAGGCCTCGGCAAGCGAGGGGTTGATGCCCTGGGCCACCACGGAGGCTGCCCGGTACATCAGCGGCCCGAAGACGACCACATGACCAACCACGTTGAGCCAGAGCGACGGATGAAAGCCGACAAAATTGGCGACGATCAAGGCTGCGAGACCATAGACGAGGCTCGGCAGGACCAGAGGCGCCAGCAGCAGCGGTTCAATCGAATTGACAGCGCTGCGCTTCATACGGGCCATGCCGATGGTGGCCGGTACGGCAAAAAGCAGGGAGCCAAGAACCGCAAGCCCCGCGATCTTGAGCGAGTTTGCGGCCGCTATATGCTCGGTTCCGGAGCGGACCGGGTCCAGAAGCGCCTCGTACCAACGCAGCGAGAACCCCTCGGGGGGATATTTCAACGTTTGTCCCGAGGTAAACGACATGGTCAGGGCAATAACGATCGGCATCACCAGATAGACGAGGCCCAGACCGCCGAAGCCGAACACGAATGCCCGATAGAGGACGTTGGGGATCGGATTTTCACGATGACTACGCATGGCCGATGAGCCTCCTGTGACGGGAAATCATGGCCATGGCGACCAGGAGGAGACCGGTTGACAGCAACAGTACGACCGCAATCGCCGAAGCCATCGGCCAATCGAAAAGCGTACCGACTTCGCGGTAGATCAATTGCGGCACATAGACATTGCGGGCGCCACCGATCACGGCCTGGGTGACGAATGAGCTGCTGGTGCTGGCAAAGACGAGGATCCATCCGGCAAGCAGACCGGGCAGTATCATGGGAAGAAGGACCGTCAGAAGGATCCGCCACGGCCCGGCACCAGAGACCTGGGCGGCCTCGGTAAACTGCACGGAGGTCCGCGAGAGTATGGCGATCAGCGGCAGGATGATGAGCGGCAGATCGATTTGGCACATGGCCATCACCAGGCCAAGCTCGGTAAACATCAGGCTGATCGGGCTTCCCGTCAGGCCAAGCGCCATCAGGGCTTCGCTGATGGGGCCCTGGCGTCCGAGAATGACGATCCAGGCGAAGGTCCGCACCACATTGCTTGTCAGCATGGGGATGAGCGTCAGGAAAATGATGACCTGCCGGGCATTGCGACCGCCGTGCCAGTAGAAGAGTGCGATCGGCACGCCCAGTATGGTCGTGCCGATCACTGTTTCGAGTCCCAGTCGGGCCGTGTTGATCAGGACGTGAAAATTGAACGCGTCGCCGAAGAAACGTCCGTAGTTCTCAAGGGAAGCACCTTGAGAACCGAAGAAGCTGTAGCCGATCAGAACCGCGAGCGGCGTCGCAAAGAATGCCACCGACAGCACCAGCATCGGGATCACGTAAGGAAAACCGCTCGCCTTCATGGGACAGGCTCAGCCGGCGACGAGTTCGTCGAACTGACGAATCCAGTCCGAGCGATGCTTGTTGATCATCGCCCAGTCAGGATAGACCATGCTCGAAAGTTGATCGCGGGTCACGTAGGCCTCGATGCCCGGCGTCAGTTCCACATCCTTGTTGGTGGGGAACATTTCGGTCGGCGGCATTTTCAGCTTGTCCTGGGCGGCCTTGGATATGGCGGCATCCATGTAGGCATAAGCTGCATCCACGTTTTTGGCCCCCTTGGTCAGGTGGATATTGACCGGAGCGGCCGGCGAACCTGTTTCGGGTGCGACATATTCGGCCTTGAGACCGAGGCTCTTCAGCCTCGCGACATTGCCGGTCGAGCACATGAACACGGCGATTTCACCTTGCTGGAAGAGCGTCATCTGATGATTGGTGCTGTCGACGACGCCGCGGAGCTGTTCGGGATGATCCTTGAACAGCTTGAAGACGGCATCCATGTCCTCGGGACCGGAACCGTAAATCTTGGCGATCTCGGTGTAAGCCATGACGGCGGTGTTGGAATCGAAGCCGGTCCAGGAAACCAGCCCCTTGTAGGCCGGGTTTTCGAACAGGTCGCGATAACCCTTCGGGCGCGGAACGAGATCCGGATTGTAAGCGATACCGTTGACCTCGATCGTTACCGTCGGACCATATTCACCCTGGAAGGAGGCATCGAGCTTGTCCCAGTTCTTCAGTTTCGACGGATCGATCTTCTCGATCAGATCGTTGTCGATGGCCACGGCCATCTGACCTGGCGACATCAACAACGTGTCGTAAGGCGGGTTGCCGGGGCTCGCCATGATCTTGGCCAGCTGATCCTGAGCCAGAGCAGGGGCAATGGTGAGATCATAGCCGGCTTCCTTGACCAGCGGGGTCAGGACAGTGCGGTAGCCATCCTCCCAATTGCCGGGAAAGGTTGCGGCGATAGCCGTTTCGCCGGCTGCCCGGGCGGCAAATGGCAGCGTCGCCGCTGCCGCTGCACCGGCAGCGAGCATTCCGAAATGGCGGCGCGTGATTTGAAGGTCTGTCATGTCGTTCACCTCTGTTGATTTTCAGTTGCTGGAAATTTCCGGTTCGCTCGGAAAGGCGTGACACCGGCTGGTGTCAATCTCTGCGAAGAGTTCGGCTCCCGGTTCGGGAATTGAGGTGGAAGCCCCCCTCACCTCGGATGTCCGCAGGCCCGTGCCGTCGTTCAGAACGAGGTCGTGAACAAGCGTTGGGCCAAGGGGAACCGAAACGGTAAGGCGTGCCGGCAATGAGGCGTCGCTGGGCGCAGTCGTGAGCCGCACATCCTCCGGTCGGACGGTGATCGTCACCCTGGATCCGGCCTTGAAGTTCAGGCGACGCGGGAGGATGACGGCTTTACCGCTATCGAGAAGGATGGATGTGCTTTCGTCCCCCAGCGTGTCCACCGTGCCACGAAGCAGGTTGGCCTGACCGATGAACGTGTTGACGAACAGCGTCCTGGGACGATCATAGACCGCCATGGGGGTGTCGATCTGCTCGACATTGCCCTTGTTGATCAACACGAGGCGGCCCGCCAGGCTTTGAGCCTCTTCCTGGTCGTGGGTGACGATCAACGTGGTGATGCCAAGCGTTTTCTGGAGATGCAGGAGTTCGACCTGAAGGTCGAAGCGAAGTGCCCTGTCGAGGGCGCCAAACGGCTCATCAAGCAGGAGCAGGGATGGTCGCCCTGCAATTGCGCGCGCCACGGCGACCCGCTGCTGCTGGCCGCCCGACAACTCGCGGGGCAAACGGTCAGCGAAACCTTTCAATTGTACGAGCGAAAGCATTTCGTGCACCCGTTCGAGGCGTTCGGCGCGCGGCACCCTTTGGCAGGCAAGCGGATAGGCAACGTTCTCCGCAACCGTCAGATGCGGAAACAGGGCATAGTTCTGGAACACCATGCCGATCCCCCGCGAACGGGCGGACATGCGGGCGAGATTTTGCCCGCCCAGTTCGATGAGACCACTCCTGGGTTGAATGAGGCCGGCAATAGCCCTGAGAACCGTCGACTTGCCGCAACCGCTTGGGCCGAGCAACGCAACGATCTCGCCTGCCGCCACCTTGAAGGAAATGTCGGTAACGGCATTCTGCCCACCATAGCTGTGGGTCAGTCCCTGCACATTGAGCTGCTTGCCCTCGATTGGCATCGCGGTCTCTTGCATCGTGATCGCTCCGTTTGGCCAGAGCTGGCGATGCCGGGGCATGCCTGCGCTTGGCAGAGATGTGATCGAGCGGCAGTTTGCTTGCCGCCTGGATTTGTCAGGGAACGTAGCAAGCAGCATGCCAACTTCGTTTCTGAGTGGGGAGAGAATCCAATATCATCTTGAATTAAATGAGATATTTTATAATTAATGATATGCGAATTAACTTTCGAATATCTTCCATTCATTATCTTCGAATCTATAAAATGTGCAGCATTTGGGGTTGAAGCGCATTAATTAAGCAGTCCGCCTGGGATGAAACAGGAAGATTCCGGCTTCGACTGCCCCTGGAAGGCGACAACGGACGTAAGCAAGGTCGGTAGTATTTTCAGAAATAAAATCATTATTTCAGTAATTTAGATATTTATCCGCGTCTTCACTTGCGACATATGGAGGCCTATAAGCTGACCTGATCAAATTTTGTGCGAATTTATATGCGCATATTTTTTCGAAATCGCCCCGTGAATCACATAAAGAAAAATTGATCAACATTAACAAAGCACAAGCCAGCTTAACGTCGACATGGCACGTCGATTGCATGGAGCATTCCCGAAAATTCACGCAGATGGAAAAGCAAAAAAGGGGATCCCATGCATAGCTTCAGGACATTTATCCAGGGCAGTCTTACCGGCATCGCATTATTGACCTTTGCTACATTGCCGCAGGCCGCGGAAGGCGCCGCCGTCAAGATGGTGGCAAGCGATGACGTAGCCAAACTGCCAGGTATCGCATTCGACCAGGCTCTTGCTGACGGCCTGCCGTCCAGCATCAAGGGCAAGAAGATCATCAAGGTCGCAACCGACCTTACGCCGCCGATCAGCTTTCAGGACGAAAAAGGTGAACTCATCGGTATCGACGCTGATATCGCGGCAGCCCTCGGTATTATTCTGGGTGTAGAGGTGCAGATGACCAATGTCGGCGCCGGCGCAGCCATCGTGCCGGCCGTCCTGTCGAAGCGTTTCGACATGACGATCTCCGGCATCAATGACGACGTCGAACTGGAAAAGCAGGTCGATGTCGTCGACTACATGTATGACGCCACCACGATCATGACGACAAAAGGCAATCCGCTCGCCATCAAGAGCATGGAGGACCTGTGCGGAAAGACGGTCGCAGTTCCGGTCGGGACCTTTCAGAACAGAATGGTGGAAGCAGCTTCGGCGAAGTGCGCAAAGCCGATCAACATCATGTCGATCCCGAAAATGCCTGACGTTCTGCAGGCTGTGCGCACGGGTCGCGCCGACGCAACCGTCAACGGTTACGCGACCAGCGTCTACACGACCGAACATCAGGTCGGTAATGGCAAGGGACTTCAGGCACTTCCAGATATCCGCCTTGCCGTCGGCTATCTCGGGATGCTGGTCTCCAAGGACAATCCGGAACTGCGTGACGCCGTTATCGCGTCGCTGCAGCACATGGTCGACAGCGGCGCCTATGCTGCAATCATGCAGAAATGGAGCCTTGCTCCCCTCGCGGTCGAAACGGTCAAGTACAACGACGCTGCCAGCATGCCGGTGGAGTGAGCCATGACCCTGTCGGCACAAACCTTGAGCACCGCATTTGCTCCTCCAGCACAAAAGCCCGTGCAGTGGGGGCAGATTGCAACGGGAGCGATCGCCATTCTTGTGATGGCGCTCGTCATTGCGGTCATCGCCAGGAACCAGAACATACAGTGGGGGGAAATTCCCCGCTACATGGTCGACCCGGTCATACTGAACGGCGTTGTGCTGACATTGGAACTGACGGCTGGTGCCATGATCTTTGGCATCGCCATCGGCTGTGTTGTGGCCATCATGGCCACAAGCGAGAACATCATCCTGAAGGCCATGGCGGTCGCTTTCGTCTGGTGGTTTCGCGGCGTGCCGCTGATCGTCCAGATATTTTTCTGGTTCAATATCGCACTTTTTGTTCCCGAGATAGGCATCGGCACCCACACACTGTCGATCAATGATCTGATCACACCGGCCGTCGCGGGCTTTCTCGCGCTCGGCCTGCACGAGGCTGCCAATATGAGCGAGATCATTCGCGGTGGCCTTGGCGCGGTAGACCGTGGACAGCGCGAGGCGGCCACCTCGCTGGGACTGCAGCCTCTACAAACGTTGCGAACGGTTGTCCTGCCCCAGGCGGTCCGGCTGATCGTGCCGCCGACGGGCAATCAGGCCATCGGCATGTTGAAGGCAAGCGCAATCGTGTCGGTGATTGGCATGCAGGACCTCCTGACCCAGGCGCAGGCCATTTATGCCCGCAACTTCCTGGTCATCGAACTCCTGTGTGTCGCCTCCCTCTGGTACCTGGCGATCACGTCGGTGGCGTCGATCGGCCAGCACTTTCTCGAAAAGCGTCTCGCACCGAAAGGCCGCGGGGCCGGATCGGGGACGCTGAGGCGAGCGAAAGCCTGACATCCAGCTCCATCAATGAAGAAAACAGGATCGCCATTGCAGCGAATCCGGTGAGGAAACACCAAGGAGAATGAAATGAAACTCGGTATCGACGGACAGAAATTGCCGGAAGCGATCAAGCGCGGGCCGCTCGCAAGCCTGGATCATGTGAAGGAGCTGGGTCTCGGCGGCATCTTCTTCAGCACCATTCTCGATATGAGCCCGACCCTGAACCGCAGCGAGCTTGCCGACATCAAGACCAAGGCGGACGAACTAGGACTTTACCTCGAAAGCGGCTTGGGCAAGGTCAATCCCTATTGCAGTGCGGAAGCACCGGAATTCCGTGCGATCGGCGATGGCGATATCATCCTCGGCTTCACCCGGATGATCGAGGCGGGCGCCGCCATCGATTGCCGCGAGCTGTGGGTCGCACCCGGAAACTTCAAGCCGGAATATCGCGGTCGTCTTGCCAACGACCGCTTCCGCACCGATGTCAGCTGGGACGAGCAGCTTCAGGCCATCGAGAAAGTCCTTCACAAACTGGCACCGATCGCCCGCGCCCACGGCGTTCATCTCAACATGGAAACCCATGACGAGATCACCTCCTTCGAAATTCTCCGCCTGATCGAAAAGGTGGGTGCCGACTGCATGGGCGTAGTCTTCGACACTGCCAATGGTTTGCAGCGTGGCGAACATCCGGTGTATGCCGCCAAGCGCGTGGCGCCCTATGTCCGCCAGACGCACATCAAGGACGCCTATGTCGGTCGCGCGCCAGGCGGACTCGACTTCCAGACACGCCCGGTCGGTCGGGGGATCGTCGATTTTGCGACCATCATTCCGCTTCTGGCGGCGGCCAATCCGGCCCTGAACCTTTCTCTCGAGGTCGCGGCATCCGTCGAAGACAAGCCCCGCAAGGCCAATCCGCGTCAATGCATCGAAATTGACGACCCGGTCTGGCGTGCGGGCCATCCAGATCTCGATCCGGAAGAGCTCGACGCCTATCTCGCTCTGGTGGATGTCTTCGGCAAGCGTGTTGCATCCGGCGACATTCCGGATTGGGAGACCTATGAGAGGGACAATTACGGCTATCCGACCTACGAGACGCAGAGCTATGGGTTTGCCGAGGCGATCACCTTCATCAAGGCATCCGCCAAACACATCGAAACCATCTGCACCGAAAACGGGATCGATCTGGCATCACGTTCCAGCACTCGGCACGCAGCCTGAACGCACTTCATCCACGTCGGGGCTCTCCACTTGCCCTGACGTCTCGAAAAATCTCTGGACGAACCGGTTTTGAACCCGTCCCGACTATACGCAAGAATATACCTATGAAAATAATAAGATCGATTTTCACATTGATCTTATTATCGGGAGTTTCCATGAAGAAGACGCGTCGGCAAGGCGCCAAGGCGACGCCAAAGGCCAACGCCGCCGAAGCCGCGGAGAACGCCAATGACGATGTGACCGAGCGTATTCGCACGACGCTCGCAAACGCCATTGGCGAAGGCGCCTTGAAGCCTGGCACAAAAATTCTCGAGGATGCGATTGCAGATCATTTCGGCGTCAGTCGCACGGTCGTGCGCGGCGCACTCGGCGTGCTCGAAAGCGACCATCTTCTGGAGCGCAAACGAAACCGCGGAACTTTCGTGGCCGAACCGGGCATAGAAGAAGCCAAGGCCCTCTTCGAGGCCCGCCGCAAGATCGAGAGCGCCATTCTGGAACTGGTCATGGCTCGCGTCACACCGGAGCAACTGGATGCGCTTGGCCGGCTCGCCGACGAGGAGGAGCACATCCACCATCACGGCGACGAGAAATCGAAAATCGTGCTGTCGGGAAAGTTCCACATCGTGCTGGCGGAACTCGGCGGCAACCCGGTGATGACTGAGATGCTGTCCAAGATCGTCGCGCGCCTGTCGCTGGTGATGGCGCTCTACGAGGAAGAAAAGCAGGACGATTGCGGCGCAGATCACCATCGCCTGATCATATCGGCGTTGAAGGACAAGGATGTGGCCAAGGCACAGGAATTGATGGACCATCACCTCGCCGATATCGAGGGCCGGGTTCGCCTGACCGAGGGACAGGGCGACCGCCATACATTCATGGCGGTGCTGGAGAACTTTTCCTGACGGTTGAATGGCACGGAGCCAAGGTGGGGCCGGTCATTTCGGTCCCAGAATGCCTTCCATCTGTGTTTCGCTCGGCATCCCGGCGTATGTCTCGATCTTGCCTTCCCCGGTCTTGAAGACGATTGCAGGCGTGCCGCCGAAGCCGAGGTCGGTCATCAGGGTGGCATTGCGGTCAAGCTTTGCCGCGGTGTCGCCATCCACACTATCCAGCGGGCGTATGCCGCCATCGGCATGCTTGCGCTCATTCTCCGCAAGCGCCTCTTCCGGTGACTTGGCCTTGAGAATGGCGGCAGCCTTGGCGGGAGAATCCTGGCGGATGACGCCAACCATCACGTGGCGCAACTGGACTTTGCCGCTGTCGATCCAGGGCCGAGCGGCGAGCCAGAAGCGATTGCAATAGGGACAATTGGGGTCGGTAAAGATATAGACGATGCGCGGAGCATCGGCATCGCCATCCTGAACCCAGGTGGATGCCTCGAGCTTGGTCCAAGCGGCTTCCGTCAGGGGCTGTTCGACCATCTGCTTCAGCTGCTGCTCGGCCATGTCCTGCCCGTAGGCATCGACGAGCGTACCGACGACCACGTGTTGGTTGTCGGGGGTCAGATAGATCGCCAGAGGCTGCGAACCGGCCTTGGCGGCGAAGCCTCTGAGACCACCGGGAACCTGCATCTCCCCCAGGATCCGGATTCCTTGCTGCTCTATTGTCTTGAGGATCTCGGGATAGGCCTTGTCTTCAGCTTCCGCACTCGCTGCCATGATGACGCCCAGCAGAAGCGCCACGGGAATTGCCGGAAATGGCCTGGAACGTTGAAGTGCTTTCAACAGCATGATGCGATCCTTTGATGGTCTGATGTGGGATGGTGGGTAAGGTGATCAGGCCCCTGCGGGGCTGAGTACGACGACATCGGCGCCCGGCCGAACCTGGCTGTAGAGGTCGATGACGTCCTGGTTCAGCATCCGTATGCAGCCGGACGATGCGGCGGTTCCGATCGTCCAGGGTTCGTTGGTCCCATGGATGCGATAAAGCGTGTCCTTGCCGTCCTTGACCAGATACATCGCCCGCGCGCCCAGAGGATTCTTGTCACTGCCGTCCATGCCTTGGGCCCACTTGCCGTAGCGGGCGGGGTCACGTTTGAGCATGTCGGGCGTGGGCGTCCAGCGCGGCCATTGACGCTTGAAGCCGATATGGGCGGTGCCGCTGAATTCGAAGCCGGCCTTGCCGACACCGACGCCGTAGCGGATGGCTTTTCCGTTTCTCTTGATCAGATAGAGAAAGCGATTCTGGGGATCCAAAACGATGGTCCCCGGCGGATGCTCGGTCTTGTAGTCGACGGTCTGCTTCAGAAACTTCCGGCCGATCCGCTGCGTATCGACGGCGGGGACGGGAAAGGGTTCGCCGCCAAGCGCCTTGTAACGCTCAAGGCCGGATGAGCGTGGTTCGGCTGCCGGCGGTTGAAAGGCGGGGGAAGCGGCAGGGCTGGTCGTCGACGGAGTGGAAACGCAGGAAACGAGACCGATCGAAAGCAATCCGAAGGCAACCAGGGTCTTCAGCCGCTTTATATGGATACGGCTGCCGTGATCGGCAGATAGGGGGCAGGATGACAAGGGTGGGGACATGTCGAGCAAGACGCTCCTGGTGAGGTTTACCGGCCCCACTTCTCTGCGTCACCTTAAGGCTGCCTTAAGACCGGCCTATGCTCCTGTGGCATTGCGGGCAGTCGCTCATGCTTTTGAAACCGGCAGTTCCAGGCAAACGCAGAAACCTGCCTGTCTCCCGAACGACAGGCGCCCACCAAGCTTTGTCAGAGCCATTTCGACAATTGCAAGACCGAGGCCGCTTCCGAGCGTGTTTGCGCTGTTGCCGCGCTGGAACCGCGCCTTCAGACGTTGCTCGTCCTTCTCATCGATACCGGCTCCGGTATCGCACACAGAAATCGTGGTGCCAGCCGCGGTCTGCTTGCCCATGATCCGGACGGATGAATTCCGCGGCGCATATTGCAGGGCATTTTCGATGACATTGCGCAGGGCCAGCCGCAAGAGGGTCTTGTCTGCCACGCTGACGGCCAAGTCCTCTGCAAATTCGCTTTCAACCGTAATCTCCCTCGACGAAACGAGGACCGCCATTTCGCCGCGCAGCTCTTCGACCATGGCATAGACCGCCACTGTTTCCGATGCCGAAGACTTGTCCAGCGAATCAACGGCTGCGAGGTCTATAAGCTGGCGAACGAGGCGCCCCGTCCGATCGACGCTGAGCGAGATCTGCTTGAGGGCATTGGCGCGGACCTCGTGACTATCACTGCGAAGGGCCACCTGGGCCTGGGTCTTCAAACCCGATAACGGTGTCTTCAGCTCGTGCGCCGCATAAGCGATGAAGGTCTTCTCCCGTTCGCGGGCCGCCTCCACGCGTTGGAACAAGGCGCTCAGGGAGCCGAGCAAAGGCCTGATCTCCCGAGGCGCTCCGCTGTCGTCCACGGGGTGCAGTTCGTCGGCCGAGCGCAGAGATAGGGCGTCGGCAACTTGCCGTAGCGGTGAAAGACCGCGCCCGACACTCAACCAGATCAACCCGGCGAGGATGGGCAGGATCGCCAGTGCCGGGACGAGCTGGCCCTTGATGACGTCACCCACCAGCTTTTCGCGAATCTCGATGCTATCGCCAACGAGGACCCTCACACCGAGCTCGGGATTGACCACGGCATAGACGCGCCAGCGCTCGCCGTTGACGAGCTTTTCGGCGAATCCGCTTTCGTGATCGGCGAGCGACGTCGTGGGAGCACTTTCCGACCGGCCGACCAGGTCACCCTTGAGAGACCAGATCTGGCAGGACAATTGCCGGATATAGTCGCCCGCATGTACATCGAAGCCTTCGGGTGCGGCGGCGGCCTGCGCCACATCGGCCGCTGCCGCCACGTCGATATGGTGGTCGGTAATCAGCGAGCTCACCATGCGCGCCGCCTCCGTCAGCCGGGCGTCGAGCACGCGCTCGACTTCGCGCTGCGTGCTGACATAGGTCCAGAGCACGGCCAGCAGCCATACGGCACCCGTCGCCGCAAGCAGAATGAGAAAAAGCCGGAGCCGGATGGAACGCATCATTGCCTCCCCATGCGGTAGCCGACACCGCGAACGGTTTCGATCGAGGTGGCGCCCAGCTTATGGCGCAGCTTGTGCACATGGACCTCGATCGTGTTGCTCTCGATCTCTTCCTGCCAGCCATAAAGCCTGGCTTCCAGGATCTGCTTGGAGTGAACCATGGTCGGATTTTCCATCAATGCCAAAAGGACGGCAAATTCCCGCCGCGACAGGCTAATGACGTCGCCGCCTTTCAGAACCTCCATGCTGGCCGGATCCAGGGTTATTCCTTCCCATGTCAGCTGCGGTGTCGCTCGTCCTTCGGCGCGCCGGGTGATGGCGCGCAGCCGTGCCGCGACTTCGTCGAGGTCGAAGGGTTTTCCGAGATAGTCGTCGGCGCCGGCGTCGAGACCATCAACGCGATCGATCACCGCATCCTTGGCCGTCAACAGAAGAACGGGCGTACGGTTGCTGGCGGCGCGCATCCGGCGAAGCAGATCCAGTCCGGATCCATCCGGCAGCATGCGGTCGAGCACGATGGCATCAAAGGTATCGCTCTCGATCGCTGCCTGCGCATCGGAAAGCGTGCTGACGGTGTCTGCAGAGAAGCCGGCGAGGCCAAGCCCCACCTTCAAACCGTCGAGCAGAACCGCGTCGTCTTCGATGACAAGGATACGCATCACACCTCCGTGAGAACAATGTCGTTTCAAGCCTTGGTCTGTCCAGCTTAAGCCTGCCTTAAGCTGCCCCGCAGAAACGGCACACATTCACTGCGTAACGAGGAATGATGGAATGCAGCTCTTGAGGCACCTGGCGGTCTTCGTCTCCGTTTTGCTCCTTGCCGGCATCGCGATCGCCCAGAATGCGCCCCTCCAGATGGACGAGGCGTTTCGGCCTTCCCTGTCACGAATCTCCACCACCGAAGTTGCCGTCACATGGCAGATCGAACCTGGCTACTATCTCTATCGGGAGTATCTCTCCGCCAAAAGTGGCGATGGCAGCCCGCTGAAACTGGAGACGCCCGATGGCAAGATCAAGGACGATCCGGGCTTTGGATCGACGGAGGTCTACTACGACACCGCCAGGGCGACGCTCGTCAGTGAGGCTTCGACGGTCGAGTTGACCTATCAAGGCTGCCAGGACGGCGGGCTCTGCTATCCGCCCGTGACGAAAACGATAGACATGGCCAGCCTGCAGTTCAGGAATTCCCGGCCCGCAAGCGCGGTTTCTGCGCCGCCGTCGAACGCATCACACGGCGGATGGTCGTCGTTCAGCTCCCGAAAGCCGGATTTTGCGCTCGCACAGGACGAAGCGTCGAGCGGTGTCGATGGACTCCTGGCGCGCGGCGGCCTGCCTCTGCTCCTGGTTGGCTTTGTGGGTTTCGGCGTGCTTCTGGCGTTCACCCCGTGCGTCTTTCCGATGTATCCGATCGTTGTCGCCATGCTGTCGCGTGAAGGCGAGGCCCTCTCGCCCAAACGCGGTCTTGCGCTTTCAGGCGTCTATGTCGGGGCGCTTGCACTGGCCTTCGGGGTGTTCGGCATGGTCGCGGCCTGGTCTGGGCAAAACCTGCAATTTGCCCTGCAGTCAACAGCGGCGACCATCGTCATTGCCGGCCTGTTTCTGATCCTCGCTTTCTCCAATTTTGGACTGTTCGAGATCCGGTTGCCGACGGCGCTCGGCAATCGGCTGTCGTCCGGCACTCGCCGAGGCGGGTCGTTGGGTGGGGCTGCGGTTCTCGGTTTTTCCTCCGCACTCCTCATCGGCCCCTGTGTCACGGCGCCACTTGCCGGCGCGCTTCTCTACATCGCTCGCACCGGCGATGTCCTCATCGGGGCGGCCGCGCTGTTCGCGCTTGGACTTGGCAAAGGCCTCCCCCTGATCGTGATGGCTACGCTCGGCGGCAAGGCACTGCCGCGTGCCGGGGCGTGGATGGCAAGCATCCGCTCCGCCTTCGGCTTCGGCTTCATCGCAACGACGATCTGGATGGTTAGCCCTCTTCTTCCTGAAACGCTGACGCTTTTCGCCTGGGCGTGCCTGGCCGTATCGGTCGGAGTGTTCCTCTGGCAGATGCGGGTTGAAACTGCGTCTCACGGCGCCGCCGTCGTCTCGCGATCTGTGGCCACCGTTTCGATCGTCTGGGGAGCCCTGCTGCTCGTCGGCGTCGGTCTCGGTGCACATGATCCGCTTGCCCCTCTCAAGCCGCTCACGATGAGGGCAGAGGTCGGAAAGACAACCACGAACGAAATCACGAAATCGGACTTTGACGCCGTCGCCTCGCCGCAAGCACCGAATGCGGTGCTGGCCGAAGCTTCGGCCGAGAACAGGCCGAGCCTCGTCTATGTGACCGCGAATTGGTGCGTCACCTGCCGCGCCATAGAGCGGACCGTTCTGCCGGACGAGAGCGTCTCTGCGGCTCTCGATGGCGCGCGCCTGCTGACCATCGACATGACCGTGTCCTCTCCAGAGACCGACGAACTCCTGAAGTCCCTCCACGCCATCGGTCCGCCGACGATGATCTTCTTCGACCGAAAAAGGCAGGAAGTGGCCGGAACGCGCCTGGTGGGCGACGTGACGGTCGAAAAGCTGGCCGCTTCCGGCCTGGCGGCCAAAGGGACGCCCTGATGGATGTCGTGACACTGGGGCCGCGGATTTCTCTCCTGCTTGCCGCCCGCTCGCAGCCGACGGGCACATCGTCCAAGCCATCTCCACCGCCTGTCTATCCGCGGGCGCAGGCTATATATGGCGAGAGACAGTATGGCGAGGACACCATTCCTGCGGTGGATGTGTCGAAGATTGATCCGCGCAACATTCGCCAGATCGTCAATCATCGCGGCTCCGGTGCGCCCGGCACGATCGTCGTCGACCCCCATGCCCGCATTCATTATCTGTACCAGGATATCATCGATCTCTACGCCCGCGTTCCGGAAGGGTCCAGGATGGTTGTCCTCACTGCTAAAGAATCCGGAAAGGGAGAATTCTGATGATGAAGCGTCGCACAATACTGACATCTGCCCTCGCCTTCGGCGCCCTGACGGTCTTCGACAGCCGTCTGGCCCTCGGACAACAGCTGTCGAAGGACGCGGTCTTCAAGGACAAGGACGCGCCATTTCTCGGCAATCCGAAAGGCAATGTCACGGTTGTCGAGTTCTTCGACTATCAGTGCCCCTATTGCAAGAAGGCATATCCGACCGTGAAAAAGGTCATAGAAAGGGACGGCAATGTGAAGCTGATCATGAAGGACTGGCCGATCTTCGGCGATGCCTCGATCTTCGCGGCCCAGGCGGTTCTGGGCGCTGCCCAGATCGGCAAGTACGAGATTGCTTTGGATGCCCTCATGAAGACCGGGGGCCGGCTGACACATGATGACATCGAGAATACGCTGACGGGCGTCGGCTTATCCATGGATGAAATCGCTGCTGCCGTGAACAAGCACGTTGACAAGATCTCGGGACTGCTGGATCGCAATTACGCCCAGGCCACGGCCTTCAACTTCGCGGGCACCCCCGCCTTCGTGATCGGGTCGAACCTTTACCCCGGCGTGCTCGATGAAAAGGGGCTCGTTGATGCGATCGGGCGCGCCCGCCGGAGCTGAACGCGTCCATCCTGCGGAAAGAGTGAACCGGCGGAGTTTTACCGCCGGAGCCACAACAGCCGAGAAAGCCGAAAGTTTCGGTCTTTAAGAAACAACACTCACGACGGTAAATCCCCGACGCTCTGAACGGCTATAATGGTTACGAGTTCTGGATCTTCGGCGCGGGCAGTTGTCCAGCTCCCAGATTGCCCTGGCTTGAAATCTGTTCGCTGCCGATCCAATACGGTCTCAGGGCCGTCCGGATATGGGCGTGGATGAGGTTGGAAAACAGCCGGCTGCGCCGATCCAAGGCCCAAGCTATTTCATCCGCCGCAAAATATTGCGAGAGAGCCGGTCGCGTCAGCACGCTGGCCGCGGCATCGATGCGATCGCCAAGCTCCGACACGGCCTTTTGGGCCAACGGATGCGCCCAGTAATAGCGGATGCGATCGGCGTAACCGAAATGCCGCATCAACCGCAGGGCATTGTCGTCCGCTTCGCGATAGTGACCGGCCCAGAATTTCGGCTCCGCACGCATGAGCCCATCCATGACCTGCGAGATATGCGGGCTGCCTGTGAGCCATCCATCCAGGTGGGACAGCGCATATATGGCTTCCCGATAGGCATAGGTTAGAGCCGGCCCGACCTTCAACACCGCAAAGTGACGGGCGGCAAGATCGGGATAAACCTCGGCACGCTGATAGTCGGTGGAATGTGCTTCGAACGCCATGTCCGGAAAATCCTCCAGGATAGCACTCAACCGATCAGGCGCGCTGCAATCGAAATGATCAATGTGATCCGGTCCAAACTCGAGACCCGGCTGGACCACCAGCGCCCGCACCCTGCCCCACACCTCGGCGATCCCTTCGCGCTCGAAAGCAGCCCTGTGCACGTCGATCGTGCGGCGCGCACGCGCCGGGTCCGTGGGTATGATGGCAGCGTGCTCCATTCTTGAGCCGCCGGGTGGTGGAACCTCCGTGCCGATGACATAGCTCAACGTCGGCCCGCCGGCGGACTCGTCTTCACAGACGCGCGCAAGTCTGGCCGCTCGTGTGGCAACTTCCTCGTCCGGCAATTGAGCCGCCTCACCCCGGCATCCCTCGGAGCAATCCAGATGAATCTTGGTGAAACCGGCACGGACATAGGAGCGTACCATGTCCTCGGCCATCGCCATGGCTTTCTCCGATGGTCGGTCACGCCAGGCCTGCGGGCCAAGATGGTCTCCACCAAACAGGATGCGGCCTGTCGAGCAGCCGCTTCTGGCCGCTATGTCTGTCACGAAGGCGATGAAGTCTGCCGGCTGCATACCTGTGTAGCCGCCAAACTGATTGACCTGATTGCTGGTAGCCTCGACAATGATCGGCGAAGCCAGCTCCTCTGCAAGGTCAAGCGATGCGGCAATGACATCCGGATGAGCGGAGCAAACCGACACAAAGGAAAAGTCACCCTGCAATCGGTTGCGTCGTATGCCTTTGTCCAGATTGTACCCTGAATCGTTCATTAGGCCGCCCACGGATAGATGGTGATACCGGATACGACCCGTGACAGGGTTCCGCCGGCAAAGGGATTGTCGACATCGAGGCCAAGGGACGCCGACCAGCGGACCGCCCAGACCTGGGCGACCAGCACATAGAGTGCCGCGATCGCGCGCGGTTCGCCAATGGCCGGTATGCTTATGTCGCAACCCGACGCGCCAAGCGTGGTCACAACACATTGGGGATACTGGCTGCGCAGCTCGGCGGCGACATCATGATCGTATCGGGCCGTGTGCGCGTCCGGATGGATCATCACGGCGACATGGGTTCCCGGCAGCACGGATGCCTTCGGTCCATGACGGAAGCCCAGTGGGCTGTCCCATTGCGCCAGAACCTCGCCGGCGGTCAGTTCCAGAACCTTAAGCGATGCCTCTCGCGCGAGGCCCTTCAAAGGCCCTGCCCCGAGAACTACGAAACGCGAGGGGCAAGCCGGACCGTCCAACGTCGAGAGCTCCCCGAGTATCTTTTCCGCGGCATCGGCCAGCGCGGGCATTGTCTTGGCCGCATCGAAGCTGTTGTCGAGGCAGGCAAGCGCCGACAGCAACATGGTGGTGAAGCTTGATGTCATCGCGAAGCCGCGGTCGTGGGTATCCTCGGGCAATAGCAGGATACGCTGCTCGCCGGGGCCGGAAACCGAGCGTCTTGCCAGCGCTCCGTCCGGATTGCAGGTTACATGCAGGCGATGAGCGTCGGGCATCACCTGATCCAGCAGGTGCAGCATGCCGATAGTCTCGGAACTGTCTCCGCTGCGTCCGAACTGAACGACCAGAACATCCTTGCCCTGCCGGACGAAATCCGCCGGACATGCGACGAAATCGGTCGTAGCCACCGCGCGGACAACGGGATTGCCAGCCAGATTGCATGGTACGGAGGAGAGAATGTCGCCGATGAAGGCGGACGTACCCGCACCACAAAGCCAGATTTCCCTGACGCCAATCCTTTCGATCCAATCACGGATTTCCGCCGCCTGTTCAACAAGGTCATCTGCCCAGGCGCGCCATATGCCGGGCTGCTTGAGGATTTCAGTCCAGGTTGCTGAAGGGTGTTTGAAGGTCATGACGTCATTCTTTCATAAGTACTCTTTTGGACGGCTAGTCTCGACCAGGCGGCAGACACCTCATATGGCCTTCTGCATCATGGTCACCGGGACGGATGGCAGAAGCCGTCGACCGTCCTTCGCGTCGAAGACGTGGCCCGTATTCGGCTTTGGTGCGATCGTCAGCATTTGTCCGGAGCGTAGGTCGTAGCGCTCGTGCAGAAGGAGGCAGATGGACGCTTCGCCGACTATTGCGGGATTCCTCAGCATGACGATCGTGTCTCCGCCGGTTGGCTCGATCACGTCAATTTCGAAGGAAAGTCCCGTGTCGGACGGCAGCAATTGCTCGGGACGAAGGCCGAGATGCACCGCCTGGCCGGCCTCTCCGGCGACTGGGGCCGGCAGGGTTAGCACGCTGCCATCGGCCAGAACCACGTTTTGCCTGTCCGCGCCAAGGGTCCCATTGATGAAGTTCATCGAGGGCGACCCGAGGAAACCTGCGACAAATTCATTGGCCGGTTCGTCATAGAGATCGATCGGCTTGCCGATCTGTTCCACCCGGCCGTCCCGCATCACGACGATACGGTCGCCGAGTGTCATTGCCTCCACCTGGTCATGGGTGACATAAATCATCGTCGCCTTAAGACGATTGTGCATCTGCTTGATTTCGGTCCGCATCTGGACGCGAAGCTTTGCATCGAGATTGGAAAGCGGTTCGTCGAACAGGAACAGGGCCGGCTCGCGTACCACGGCTCGGCCCATGGCGACGCGTTGGCGCTGTCCACCCGAAAGCTGTCTCGGATAGCGGTCCAGCAAATGCGAAAGGCCAAGGCTTTTGGCGGCGACATCGACCCTGGCGTTGCGCTCCTTCTCACCGACATTCCTGAGCTTCAGCGAAAAGCCCATGTTGTCGCGTACGGTCATGTGCGGATAGAGAGCGTAGTTCTGAAAGACCATCGCAATGTCGCGGTTCTTCGCCGGGATATTGTTCACGACCTTTCCGCCGAAGGAGATGATGCCCGAGGTTATGCTCTCCAGCCCGGCGATCATCCGCAGCAGGGTTGACTTGCCACATCCCGAGGGCCCGACGAGCACAACGAACTCGCCGCTGTTCATGTCGATATCCAGCCCATGGAGCGCGGCCTGGATGCCGTATGACTTGCGCAGTTGTGAAATCTTGACATCGGTCATGAGCGTTTTCCGAATGTGGTCATTGATGTTTTCAGGAGAGCGGGGGCACCATGCTGCCGTGGGCTTCGATCATGTCGCTGACGAGAGCCGCGATCTGGTCGGGCGCCAGCTCCGAGGACGTGTGCGGATCGAGCATCGCCGCCTGCTCGACATAGTGGCGTTTACCGGTCAACGCGGCCAGAACAGTCAGCTCCTGAACATTGGTGCTCAGACGAATGACCGCTGCGAGCTCGGCAGGAAGATCACCAACCTTGATCGGCTGGATGCCGTTGCGGTCGACATGGCAAGGCACCTCGACCGCCGCCTCGTAGGGCAGATTGCCGATCAGGCCGTGATTGACAACGTTGCCGTAGATCAGCTCCGGTTCGTTTGTCACCATGGCGTTGAGAATTGCCGAGGCATATTCGTCGGAGCGGCACACCTCGATGGGCTTGTCGCCCTCCAGATCCTTGCGCTGCTGCGCCCATTCGCCCAGTCGCCTTTCGCAACGACGCGGATATTCGTCCAGCGGAATGTTCAGCCTGCCGATCAGGTCCTCATGGCCGCGCTTGATGTACCACGGCACATATTCGGAGAAATGCTCGGAGGATTCGGTGACGAAATACCCGAAACGCCGCAACATGTCGAAGCGCACACGATCGTCATCCGGCACCTTGTCGGACGCGGCCAACGCCTTGAGACGCGGATAAAGATCCTCGAAGGAGCCGTCTGGAAGCCGTTTGCCGTATTTCAGCATGAAGGCGACGTGATTGATGCCTGCCGACACATAATCGATGTCGCGGATATCCTCGCCGAGGCATTCGGCCAGATGTTGGGCTGTGTGCTGAACCGAATGGCAAAGCCCGACGGTGCGGATTTCGGGGGCCAGTTTCGCAACGGCCCAGCAGTTCATTGCCATCGGATTGACGTAGTTCATCAGCAGCGCATCGGGGCAGAGGTCCTGCATGTCTTCACAGATCCCCTTCAGCACTGGAATGGTGCGCAGCGCCCGGAAGATGCCGCCGATGCCAAGTGTATCGGCAATGGTCTGGCGCAAGCCGTATTTCTTGGGAATCTCAAAGTCGATGACCGTCGACGGGCGATAGCCACCCACCTGGAACATCAGGATCACGAAGCGGGCGCCCTTCAGCGCGACACGCCGATCCATCGTCGCCTCGACGCGGACATTCGAAAGCTTCAAGGCTTCGCAGATGCGCCGGGTTACGATCTCGGACGTCGAAAGCCGGTCGCCGTCGATGTCGTGCAGGCTGATCGTGCAATCTGCGAAGGCCGGGCGGCTGAGAATGTCGCCGAGAATGTTCTGGGCAAACACCGTGCTGCCGGCGCCGATAAGGGTAATCTTGGTCAATGCGGTCACTCCGTACGGATGGGCTACTTGCCTGCGCCGGCCATCAGGCCATTGAGCAGGAAACGATTGAGAAACATGACGACCAGCGCCGGTGGGATCATTGCCAGGATGCCCGCGGCATTGATCAGGCCGTAGTCGACGTAGTTCTTGGTGGCGAATTCGGGAATCAGCACGGTCAGCGGCTTGGTCGCGGCTGTCGGCGCAAAGACGAGCGGGACCGAGAATTGCCCCCATGCGCCAAGGAAGGTCAGGATCGCTGCCGCGATCAGGCCCGGCGCGGCGAGTGGCATGACGATGCGCACCATGGTGTAGATCCGACCGGCGCCATCGAGATAGGCGGCCTCCTCGATCGACAGCGGCAGCGACTCATAGACCGAGCGCATCAGCCACATGGCGAGCGGCAGATAGGCCGAGATGTAGATCAGGATGATGCCGGTATAGGTATCGACGAGATGCAGGCTCACCATCATACGGTAGAGCGGGATCAACACCGTGTAACCCGGGACGGCCAGGGTGGCGACGATCATGTAGAAGACAAGATCACGACCGGGAAAGCGCATGCGCACCGCCGCATAGGCCGCAAGCGCTGCAATCGCCGTCGTCAGGATCGTCGCGCCGCCCGCAAGGACGAGACTGTTGACCAGGGCGCGAAGAAAATCATGCCATATCCCGGTCTCGTCCGGCAGGCCGATCAGGCCACCGACGAGTTTGCGATAATGTTCGAATGTAATTGTCGGCGGCACCAGATTGATCGGCGACGTTGCGATATCGCGCGGTTTCATCAGGCTTGTGGCAAGCGCCCAGTAGATGGGGCCGAGCGACCAGATCAGGAGCACGATCGCAGCCAGGCGCTGGCCCAGTCCACGCAAGAGAAATGAAACCATCAGTCGAACCTCGTTTCGCGGTAGATCCGCCGGACGTAGACGGCCGATACGAGGATCGACACCAGCATCACCGTGATCGACATCGCCATGCCGTAGGAGAACTTGAGATCCTGGAACGCCGTCATGTAGATCTGGCCCTGGATGGGCCGCGTGATCGCGCTCGCCTTCGCGAGGATCCATGCTTCGTCGAAAATGTTGAACGCCGTGATCGTCGACTGCGTCAGCGCAATGCCGAGCGCGCCCGCAATCAGCGGCAGCGTTATCATCGTCAGGCGGCGGATCTTGCCGGCACCATCGACTTCCGCCGCCTCATACAATTCGCGCGGGATGGTCTGCAGGGCGGCGAGCAGGATCACGGCATTGAGCGGCATCATGCGCCAGACATGGACGAGAGTTACCAGCAGCAGTGCTGTTGCCTGATCGTTCATCCAGACATGGGGCTGGTCGATAAGGCCGAAACGCAACAGCAAACCGTTGAGAAGACCGTAATGCGGATTGTATATCCACGACCAGACCATGGCGTTGACCACAGGCGGCAGGGCCCAGGGCAGGATGACGGCAGCGAGAAGCCAGCGCCGCCCGCTCTTCATGCCGTTAAGCAGCAGCGCACTGAGGAGGCCAAGGATCAACTCCATAACCACCGCCATCACCACGTAGAACCAGGTGTTCCACCAGGCATTTCGCACATCCGGATCGGCGAACATGCGCGTGTAGTTTTGCAAGCCCACGAAAGGCTGGCCGGGCAACATGGGTGTCACGCGGTGAAAACTGTCCCATGCCGTGAGCAGTACCGGCATGAAAACGAAGGCAGCCATCAGAAGTATGACGGGCGTGGCGAGGGCTATTCCCAGGCTCGCGTCGCTGGCGACCAACTGGCGCCACGTCCGCTTTTCACCCTCCTGGAAGGATGGGGCCGTCATCGCGACCTCGCTCTTACTCATCCGGCTGCCTCCGTCAGTCACCTGGTCAATTCCCGTTCATCGCAGACTTCGCGGCCTTGGCGATGGACGCGATAGCATCGGGAACGGTCATCTGGCCGGTGGCCACCGCGTTGACGGCGGATGCCGCCGCATTCGAGAATGGCGGATACCAAGGCGGCGTACCTTCGGCGAACAGCGGATTGACCGACGAGACCTGCTCGACGATTGCGTCACCACTTTCCAGCTTCCCCTTGCCGTTGAGGTCCATCAGGGCGTCTTTGCGCGTGGGCAGCGTGCCGTGCTCAAGATAGGACTGGACCTGAGCGTCCTTGCCCATCACGTAGTTGATGAACTTCAGCGCATCTTCCTTGTTCGTGGACGCAGCCGGAATTGCGAGTGCCTCCGGAAGGCCATAGGTCTCGGTCTTTCCTGTGACATTGGGAACCACGGCGCCGGCGCTGTTGCCCGCCACGCGGGATTTTTCCTTGTCGTTGTAAGTCGCAAGCGGACCCGGGCCATCGGAGAGAATGAAGCTGATGTCACCAGCCTTGAAGGCTTCACGAACCTCCGGATTGCCATAGGCAGTGGAGGCCGGGTCGATCAGGCCGTCATCGATCGCCTGCTTGATGAATTGCAGCGCCTTGTATCCGCCGGAAGAGGGATCGGTGAACGCCGGTTCTCCGTTGGCGTCAAACAGCGTGCCGCCATACATCATGGTGATCAGGTACCAGGCGGTGGACGTCGCCTCGCCGACGGAAAGCGGCAGTCCGAAGGGGTACTTCGTGATGCCCTTTTCCTTGATCGCCTTGCCGGCCGCCAGCAGCTCGTCCATCGTGCGCGGAACCTTGTCGATCCCCGCCTTCTTCAGGTGATCGGTATTGACCACCATCATCTTGAAATCATTGTTATAAGGAGCACCGACGATCTTACCGTCATATTTGAAGATCGGCAGCACGGAAATCTCGTCGAGCGCAGATTGCTCGACCTTGCCGTCCAGCGGCTCGAGCCAGCCGGCAGCGCCGAACTGACCGACCCACGACCAGTCGAGCTCGATTACGTCGGCCGGCGCCGTACCCGCGACGAGCGCGGTAATGATGCGGGTATGAAGCTGATCCCACGCAAGCGTCTGCTGATCGACATGGATGCCGGTATCCTTCTCGAAGGCCTGCAGGACATCGGGAGCATAACCGTCACCGGGCAGCAGAACCGTGATGTCGCCAGCCAGGGCCGGCAGTGCGAAAAGGCTGGCGGCAAGCGCGAGCGACAGTCTCCGCAAACTGCGCCGATGCACGCCTTGAAACTCAATTCTCATAACTTACTCCCAGTTTTTTCGGGTTGAACAGAGCTGGTTGCCTCGTTCGAGGTTCTGGTTGCGGCGAGCCTTCTTAAGGATCCGGCCGATGACGACAACGTGGCACAATCATTTTCGATCATCAATAGTTTTATTATTTGAGCGATAATTATTTTATTTTGAGCACGAATGAGCTCTCAAAGACCCCAAAAGCCCGAAAAATGACAATTCCCGACCGAACTGGAGAGGAATTCTGTAAATTGATGTCGAAAACCGCTACATGAGGTGAGCGATTTTGATCATTTCTCTTGACCCTTGCGAGCGGGTCGGGTTTCACTGCGATGAATTCTGCGTCAATGAATGGAGACCGAGACATGAAGTCCAACCGGCTGGAGGCGATCCGAAGCCATCTTTATGCCCACGGACCGACGAGCATCAACGATCTCTCCCAGGCCATGAACGCCTCGATCGCCACGATCCGCCGCGATCTCGCCGAACTTGAAGAGGCCGGAACCGTAGATCGAGTTCATGGTGGCGCCAGGCTTGCGCAGGGGTCCAGCGTCGAAATCGACTTCGACATGAGGGAACAGCAGAGCATATCTGAGAAGCGCAGCATCGCCACGGCCGCCTATCAGCTGATCAAGCCGCACAGTTCGGTGTTTCTCGACGCAGGCACCACGGTGCTTCAGGTTGCGAGCCTGCTGCGCATCGAGCCGGTTCCGTGCCTGGTGTTCACCAATGGACTGCGGGTGGCACAGGAGCTGTTCAACGTTCCCCGAGTGCGCATCAACCTGGTTGGCGGAAGCCTGAGAAACGAGAATGCATCCTTCGTGGGCCCGCTTGCCGAGCAGATGTTGCACTCGATCTGGATCGATACACTGATGCTCGGCGTCGGGGCGATCGCTGACGATGGCGTGATCTACAGTATCGACAGCACCGAAGCTCGGCTCAACACCACCATGATCGAGCGGTCCAGCCGCCACATCATCCTCGCGACCGCCGGCAAGTTTGGCCACAACGCGACTTTCGCTGTGGGCAAAGTGCCCAAGGGCGCAATCATCATCACCAGCACCCTTCTGGGCGATGAATGGCATGAACGCATTCGGGAATGGGGATGCGAACTGATCGTGACGCGACCGGGATCGGTTCCTGCCACGCAAAATGCTGTCGAGGTGGAAAATGCTGGTCCTGGGATTTGATGGCGGCGGCAGCAACGCCCGGCTGGCGTTGGCGACCAGCGATGGCGAAACCATTCTCGAAGCCCGTGCCGGCGGCGTCAATCCGATGGACAACGCCGAATGGCGCGCCAATTTTGAAGTCCTTTTCGCCAAGGTCGGCGAGAGAATGGATCAGGTTTGCACGGCCGTCCTCGGTCTGCCGGGTTGGGGCGAGATTCCTGATCTTGATCGGGAAGTCGCGGCCTGGCTCAAGGAGCGCCTGCCCTGCGAACCGCTCATGCTCAACGATGTCGAACTTGCCCAGCGGGCAGCCTTCGACGACGCTCCCGGCGTCCTGCTTCTCTCGGGCACGGGTTCGATGGCCGTTGCCCGCGACCCCGCCGGCACCATGCTGCGCGCTGGTGGCTTCGGTGACCTGATAGGCGATGAAGGCAGCGCCTTCGACATCGGCCGATCGGCGCTCGCCAGACTGTCGCACGAAACCGACGGGCGGGCACCGGCTAGTCCCTTCGGGGCACGGATGAAAGACCATCTGAGGTTTGAGCAGACCAACGAGACGCAAGCGATCATGGGATGGCTTTACGCTTCTCCGCACCCTCGCTCGGCGATCGCCGCGATCGCCGCCTTCGTCGATAGCCTGTCTGAAGAGGGCGACCCCGTAGCTCGGGCAATTCTTGAAGATGCCGGATATTCGGTAGCGCGCCTTTACCACGCAATGGTGCAGCGGGCATGCCTGACGGACATGGCCTGGAGCTATGCGGGCAGCACCTTCCGATCCAGTACATTTCGGTCCGCCGTCCAGGCTGAAATCGGACATGCACCCACAGCCCCCTCAAACGACGCACTTAACGGCGCTCTGCGCATCGCCGCCAGGAAGAGTGGCATCTCGACGAAACCGTCCTGATCGACCGCGCGCCACAGCCGGACGGTCTGGCGCGAGACGATGACCTCGCGGGCAGCCAGCAACTCTTCGAATATACGCAGGCTCGGAGGGAAGCGGAAATGAAGCCAAACGGCGTGGGCAGTGACGTCAGCTGGAAAGCGATGTCGGCGATAAAGTGGATCACGGCCTGTCCTGGCCCGTCACCTGCACATCATATTCCAAATTCTATTAATTTGACGATACCCGACAATCGGTTGGTAGATTTGCGGCGAGCCGACGATCATTTGCTCACGACCGGGAAGGGTGATCACTCAATGCGCCGCCCCATGATCATTTACGTTCGGCGGAACAGGGACGATAGCGCAAGGTGACAAAGACAATCACTGAAAGCCCCGCTTCGTGAACACAATCCTGCAGATCAACTAGCAAAATTCCACAGTCAAACTGCAACACAAGCTTATTGAGCGGGTATGCGCAGACGGCTTTCCACCAGGTGGCCTCTTTCATCCAATATCGGATGAGCTACGGACACAAGATGGGCATTGACCCGCTTGAGATCACGAAGGATGTCGAGATGCAGCGAACTTGTCTGCAGGCTGCTATTCAGGCCATCCCTCAAGCGCCGCAGATGGCGCTCGGCGGAATCCTTTTCCATCCGCCGCACCTCCACCTTGAGTTCCATCATCTGTCGCGCCAGATCGATGTCCCCGGTCACGAAGATGGACTGCGCGATACGAAGGTTATCAATCGTCAGATCGAAGAGACGGCGCAATTCGTCATAGCCTTCCTCCGAGAAGGTCAGGCCCAGTGAAATTTTCTTGGCAACCTGCGGCAACAGGCCTTTCTCCACTATATCGCCGACATGTTCGAGATTGATGGCATAGTCGATGATCTGGATGGAGCGTCGGCTGTCTTCCTCATCCAAGCTGTTGCGCGCCAATTTCGACAGATAAAGCTTGACGTCGCCCTGCAGCGCATCGACCTGCTTTTCAAAGGAGGCAACAGACGTCAAACAGGCCATATCGTTCTGTTCGAAGGCGTGGGACACATCCAGCAGCATGCGCTCGACAAGATCGCCGATGCCGAGCACTTCGCGCGTCGCCGAGGCCAGCGCCACGACGGGGGTCGCAAGTTCCTGCTGATCGAGATAGCGTGGCCCGGTCGCTGGCACGGCCTCGTCGGGTACCAATCGTTCCGTCAATCCAGCGACCATGCCGGTCAATGGCCAGGCCAGAAGGGCCAGAGCGATGTTGAACGAGAGATGCACGTCAACCGGAAGACTCGTGGCGGCATAGGGTAGCCTTCCGAAGGCTTCGGCGGCATAGCCGACCATCGGCAGGGCAATCACGCATCCGACTGCCCGAACTATCAGATTGGCGATGGTTACGCGCTTGCCCGAGGCAGACGTTCCCAATGAGGCAAGCACAGGCGGAACCGCACCGCCAAGATTGGCCCCGAGAACCAGAACGATCGTAAGCTCCGGCGAGAGATGACCGGTCGACGCCAGCGACAGGATCAGCACCACCGCAGCCAGGCTGGACGACGAAACGAAGGCGATCGCTGCCGAAAACGCCAACGCCACAGGCCAGGCATTGTCGAGCAAACCAATGAAGGCCCCCAGCGCCGGGGAGGCGCGCATCGGTTCCGTCGCGTTGCTCAACAGGTGCAGCGAAAGCAGCATCAGGCCGATGCCGATCACCGCCTTGCCGGCTCCCTGACGCGAATGATGGCCACCGCGGTACAGTATCAACCCTATCAATAGCAGAAGGGGGGAAATCATCTCGACGCCTGCCGCCACGATCCAGGCGGTGACGGCCGTTCCGACATTGGCGCCCAGCAACACCACCTGGGCCATGCGCTGGCGCACAAGGCCGCGTTCGACGAAGGACGAGATCATAAGCGCGGTCGCTGTTGAACTTTGCAGTCCTATGGTCGCCAGGAACCCGGAGAGGAAGGAACGGATATCCGTGGACGTGCCGGATGCCAGGACCGTGCGCAACCGCGCGCCGAAGGCCAGGGTCACCCCTTCCTTCACCTGCGACAGGCCGAAGAGCAGCAAGGCCACGGCGCCGAACAGGTTGATCATGACGATAGTCGATTCCAAGAGAGGTTCACTCCTTCATCGAGTTGTAAAACTTGACGACAACGGCCTTGCCGGAAGAGACCGGTACCGCGAGAGCAATGCGCATCAGCGCGCTGAAAGCGCGATCCGGTGCTCGCATGGCCAGGGAAACACGGTCTCGTCGTTTTTCGCCTGCCGGGCGAAATGCCCCAGCATTGCGAGGAACAGGCGAAGAAATTCACTCTCCGAGGCGATATCGCGCGGTGCGTCGGAGATACGCAGTCCTTCATAGGTGGCGAGCCGCTCCGCCGCGATCTCACGCCTAGCCGCAGCTCCGCCAAATCGCAGGAAATACCAGTCGCAAACGACCGAGCGAAAGGAGGCATTCTGTGGGGACGGCATGGTGCATTCCATTCCCGCCTTGGCGCAGGCCTCTTCATAGTTCAGCCGGTCGATCAGGTCGTGATAGACGGCTGGCCAATCGCGAGCAACATAACGCCTGTCTATCAGTGCCCGCAAATGTGCCGACAAGAAGGCGCCGTAGGTGCTGGCTGAAAACGCTGGATCGGGCTCCTCTCCGGCCGCTTCGGCTTCCGCACGGTATGCTTCCGCGATCCGCAAATCTGCGGCAAGCCCAGACAGGGCACGATCCTGAAGCCGGACTGCGTCGTCCGCCACCGTCACGCTCTTCCATCCGGCGGGAAAGGCGACCAGGGAGGGCAGCGCGACGTTGACGAGGCTTCGGTTTCCATCCGCAACCCGCGTTGTCCGATGCACATGAAGATGACCGCTGAAATGGATACCGCCGCCCGTAGCAAGCAACCGGGCGGCCACTTTACCCTGCGGCTTGCGCTGGCCAAAGCTCGTCGAGCCAAACAGTCGGCTCTCGAGGCCAGCGTCATCCTCGAAGGGGTCGAGGACGGGATAGTGAGAGAATAGCAGGAGCTTCTTGCCCTGCCGCCGCGCACGGTCCTGAACATCAGAGATCCAGTCGACGATGAACGGCTTGTGCACCAGCATGCCATTCCAGCCGGCGGACGTGCTGTCTTCGAAGGCATCCTCGGCAAAGCCGGTGGCAAACCCGTTACGAGGTGCAAAGACATTGGCGTCAATCATCATGAACCAGACGCCGTCCGAGGGCTCGATCAGATAGCTGGCATCCATCAATCTGTGCCGGGACTGCCCATCCGGCGAAACGACCTCGTACAAGCGGTCTTCGACCCGATCGGACAAGCCAAACGGGCTTTCCCAATACCGATCATCGGCGCGGCGAAAGAAGCCGAAATCTTTCATCGGCGACAGGCCGGCAGGATATCCGTCGCAGTACATTGGCGGGTAATGGACATCGCCTCCGTCCAACCGACTCGACACCGTGACGCGGCCGCCGTCTGCGGAGATGAACTCCTTGTTGTGATGGCGACCGGCCAAGGCAAAGATGTCATGGTTGCCCGGCAGTGCGTGGAACCGCAAACCGAGTGCGCTCTGGCCCCTCAGGAGTGTGCTCAAGGTGGCCAACGTCGCCCGTTGACCGTCATCGCTGTAGTCGCCAAGCAGGACCACATCGCGAATGCCGTCATCTCGAATCTGGCGCAACGCTTCGATGAAGGCGGCATGACTTTCGTTGAAGACACGAGTGGATATGCTGCTTTCCGCCCAGCTGCGCAAAGACAATCGCCGCCCCTCGAAGGTTGGGCCGGTAATGCCATAATCGCCCTCGATGTCGTGAAAATGGGCGTCCGCAATCACGGCAAAGCGGAAATCATCCATCGACAGTCGCCACACTCGCCTGGCGGGCGCCCTCGACAAGATCGATCCAATCGCTGGCCTTGCGGGCGGCATCGCAGAGCATGGGCTTCGGCGTCTCGAACCACTCGTCGGGTCGAAGGTCTCGATGCTTGCGGACATGGGAGACGGCATCGTCAAGCGTCGGAAAGCACTCCGGCTGCTGCTTGTGCAGGAAGAGCGCGACAAGCGATACGGACCGGCTGCGACCGCTTCGGCAGTTGACAAGGATATTGCCGCCGGACCGGAACGGATATGTGTGGCGCTCTGGCATGACCTGGTTCATGGCGCCGAGGAGGATGTAATAGCCGCCCAACATCATGGTCTCCGGGTTTCCACCACCATCGATCATGCCGAGCTTGTAGTAGCGGATTTCGGAATAGCCGGTGGCGCATTTCTCGCCCTCTTCCCGATTAACTGGGTTTCGGACGAAATTGATGTCAAGATTGACGGCACAGTTGACGACAACGGTGATGCCGTTGTCCCGCAGCAGTCCGAGATCACGCGCGCCGTCCAACCCGCCAAGAAACAACGACACACCGTTCGGTCCAAGCCCATCGGCGATCCGGCTGATGGGAGGGCGCTCGTAAACCGGAGCGATCTGCTGAGCTTCATTCATAAGGTCGATCCTTCCGTCATGCCGCGTCGGATTTGCGAAGCCGACGTTCGTCGGGAATATTCCTGCCGGTCGTGGCGTCGAAGAGCATCACGTGATCAGGTTCGATCTCCAGCCAGACATTGTGGGTCGGCCAGCTTTCGACGAAGCGGGAGACCAGCACGGTGATCTGTTGCCCCATTGCTGTCAGCGACACAATGGTCTGCGAGCCGGTGGGCTGCACGACGTCCACCTGCGCCGGGATCGCGCCGGGCTTGGGATGGTCGAGAATGGTCATCCGTTCCGGACGCACGGCGAGAGTCACCTCCCCTGCCTCCTGCTGCGGCCGGTTCGGCAGCTCGATCTCCGTCCCGGAGAAGGACACGTGGCTTACGTCGCCGTTGTGACGCAACGTGCCCGAGAACAGGTTGACCTTTGGATCGCCGATAAATTCGGCGACAAAAAGGTTGGCCGGGTGGTGATAGATCTCGTAGGGCGATCCGATCTGCTGGATCACCCCGTCCTTCATGACGACGATCATGTCGGACATGGTCAATGCTTCCACCTGGTCATGAGTGACATAAATGGTGGTGGCACCAAGATCGCGTGAAAGCCGTTTCAACTCCACACGCATCTCGGTGCGCAGTACCGCATCGAGATTGGACAGGGGCTCATCCATGAGAAGGATGGAATTGCGCGCTGCAATCAGACGGGCAACGGCTACGCGCTGCTGCTGACCGCCCGACAACTCGGACGGAAAGCGTTCCTCCATGCCCTCCAGCCTCACGCTCTTCAACGCCTCGTCCAGACGCGAAGCGATTTCCTGCTTCGGATGTTTGGCCTGATGGAGTGCCAGCGTGATATTACGCTCAACCTTCATGTTGGGCCAGAGTGCGTAGCTCTGGAAGATAAAACCCAGGCCACGCTTTTCCGGCGGTACGAAAGTGTCCCCCGCTCCGGAAAAGACCGTCTTGTCGCCGAGCGTCAGCTCGCCGCCCGATGGCTTCTCCAGACCGGCGATGATACGCAGTGTCGTGGTCTTGCCGCATCCGGACGGTCCCAGAAGGGTCACGAATTTACCCTGGGGAATATCGAGGTCCAACGGCGGGATGGCGAGATGCGCACCGTAGGATTTGGTAATGCCCTTGAGGCTGACTTCAATCATGTGATCCTCCATAGACCGTCCGCAGACAGCTTCCTCTTACTGGCTCGTTTCGATGATCCAGAAATCATTGACGGCAGCGACATTGTCCCGCTGATAGGACGGGGTGCCCCAGAACTTGGTCGCCTCGCGCCATTTTTCGCCACCGGGCGGAACCGGCACGTCATCGCGAGGAGAGAACGTGCCAACCTTGAAATAGGCGGCCAGTCCCTGAAGAGCTTCCAGCGACTTGCCGTCTCGATAGGGCTTTTCGACCTTCGTATCCGCCGTCAGATCCTTCGGCCCCATCTGGAATGCCACAAACAGCTTGGCTGCATTCGGATGCGGAGCCTTGGCCGCAATCGATGTATAGGTCGAATAGGCAAACACGCCGGCGGGATTGACGTCGTAGAGAATGGCATTGGCGTAATCGTCGGATGCATTCTTGTTGATGTAATGCATGCTGGAGAAGGTGATCGGCGGCTTGTCCTGCCCCTTCAACCCGGATGCAGTCGCAAGCTTCGAGCCGGAATCATAGATCACTAGGTCATTTTGCAGCAAACGATGCAGGAACTCGTAACCGGCATTTTCGATGCCATCGGACAGTTCCAGCGGCTTGCCCGCGTAGTCCTGATACGCCTTGGCAAATGCATCGGAATGCTCGGCGATCATGGCCAGAAGGCCGAGCGTGGTCAAAGAGCCGAGCGGGCTCTTCATCGCAAACCGCTTCTTCCATTCCGGTTCGGTCAACTGCCAGACATTGCTGATCGGCGGTGCATCCTTGTAGGTATCCGCGTTGTACATCAACACGGTCGCCTCGACGACCTGCGTCAAAAGCGGCTCGCGCAGTTCCTCCGGAATGCTCTTTTCCAGATAGCGCGGGACATAATTGACAATGCGGTGGTTGGGCAGCAGATCGTAGATCATCTGTGCCGCGCCGCCGGTGTTGACTACGTCCACTGAGTAGATGCCGGCCTGCTGCTCGCGCACGACCTTCTCGATGGTCTTCTCCGAACCCAGATCATAGGCGTTTACCTTGATCTCCGGATAGAGTTTCTGGAAGTCCTCGGCGAGCGCATTGACGGTCGAAGCGGAGGAGTAGACGGTGACCTCGCCCTCCTGCTTGGCCTTTTTGATAATGTCGTCCCAGTTTTCGTCCTGGGGCTGGAACTGAGAGAGTTCCGCCGTCTTGAGCCAGCTTTCGAAATCGGCTTCCTGGGCGAACGCCGGCGAAGCCAAAGCGAGCGCGACGCTGCCCGCCAGGATCTGGTTAAAAAGTCTTCTCTTCATGGTATATCCTCCTCTGTTTCGGGTCCGCCTCCTCAAGCGAAACCCATCTTCGTGTTGCGGAAAAGCAGTCGGAACAGCACGTTGCAGCCGACGACGAGAGCGACCAGCAACAGCGTTGCGGCTCCGATCAGTTGCGGCACGTCGTCCGTCTGGTAGCTGTAGATCACGCTGGCGAGTACGGCCGTCGAAGGCGTCACCAGAAGCACGATCAGGGAAAGCTCGCGCATCGTGCCGATGAAGGTGAGCAGCATCCCGGAGACAAGACCCGACGAGGCCAGTGGAACAATGATCCGGCGCATTCTGGTGAACCAGCCGATCCCCTGCACCCGAGCCGTTTCCTCCAGCGACTTGTCGATCTGCAGGAGAGCGGCAATGCCGGTTCGTGAGGTGTATGGCAGGTTCTTCACGGTCGCGATCAGAACCAGCAGCGCGAATGTTCCATAGAGTGCCGGGATCGGGCCGATGGACTTCGAGAACATGCCGATATAGATCGCGCCGAACGCCACTGCCGGGAAGATGTATGGGAGGAATGCGGCCATCTCGAGCGTGCGGGAGGCGAGCGTTCCGCGGGTGCGAACCACCACATAGCCGATCAGGAAGCCGAGGATGCCTGTGCCCAGCGCGGCGAAAAAGGCGAGGCGCAAGCTGTTCCAGGCCGCCGACAGGATCTGCGGGTTTTGAAAGACACCAGCATAGAGAGCGTTGACGCCGCCGCGATCGCCGAACCAGTAGTGCAGCGTCAGCTGTGAGAGATCGAAGACGCCCGCGGTCTTGGAGAGCGATTGCAGCAGCAGCAATCCGATAGGCAGGATGACCGTGAAGCAGAGCAGCAGCATGATCAGCCCGAACACGACCCAGCGGAAGGGTCCAAGATCGACTTCGCGGCTGCGGAAGCCCTTGCCGGACATGGTCACGAAGCTCTTGCGCACACCGATGATGCGCTGATTGATCCAGATGAACAGGATCGCCATGACGACCAGGACCAGGGCCAGCAGATAGCCGTCACCGACATTGCGCGAGCCGATTGCCGCATAGATCTGTGTCGGCAAGACGAAATAGCGTGCCGGCATGCCGAGAACGGCCGGCGTACCGAAGGATCCGATCACCCGGATGAAGGTCATCACCACGGCGGAACCGAGCGCCGGCAGCACCAGCGGCGCGGTGATGGAAAGGAATTGTCTCAGGCGGGAGAGACCGGCAATGGCTCCGGCCTCTTCCAGCTGACTGTCGACCGTCGACAGCGACCCGGAAATGATCAGGTAGGAATAAACGTAGTAGTGAAACGCCAGGCAGATGATGATCGGTACAGCGCCGAAAGCCAGCCAGTCCGGCGGCTGCGATCCCGTGACATAGGCGAGCAGACCAGAGGCACCGCCGATGCGGTCGTTCTTGAAGAACGTCATCCACGCGAGCGCCATTACCCAGGAAGGGAGCATGTAGGGCATGACAACGGCCGCATTGACCGTTTCGCGAAATGGAACATTGGTCCGCACCACCACCCAGGCAAGTGTCGCTCCAAGCGCGAGGCACAGAACCGTCGCCCCGAAGGCGGTAATCAGCGAGTTGACGAAAGGCTTGTAGAAGAGAGCCCAGGAAAGACGGCCGGTAAACACCCGCTCATAGTGAAAGCTTGTCAGCTCACCCGGCACACGTCCAGGAAGATAGGTCGCATCATACGGTTGAACCGTCATCGTCTCGCGAATGAGCTGGAAGAGCGGAAACACCACCAGAAAGGCGAGGATCACAGCCATGATCAGCGCGATCATTTTCTCCGGCGCGGAGAATATCCGCACTAAGCCCATGGCGTAAGAGCCTTTGCGCGGGCCCGCATTCGTCAAAGTCGTCATGTCTTCCTCCCCTTGCACTCCCGCGACCTGCAATCAGCCAGCCGCGCTCGCCACTTCCGCCACCGGTCGTTCCGCCTCCAGTGGAATGCCAACGGCCGCACTTATCCTTGCCGAAACGCCGGGCGCTGCTGCAAGGACAGGTCCTCCGGACCGCAGGTCACCGAGCTCCATGAACGGGCAGACTGCCCCGCCGGCCTCCGCCACCAGCAACAGGCCAGGCACACAGTCCCAGGAATTCATGTGGAGCTCGACATAGCCGTCCGAGCGGCCGTCCGCGACATGCGCGAGCGCGAGCGCGCCCGACCCGCAACGGCGTACATTGAAACCCTGGTCCAGCAGGCCGGTCATTGCCGCCATGTATCTTGAGTTCGGCACGCGGGTCGACCAGCCGAGCTCCACGGAGGCCGCCGCTGCATCGGTGGTCGCCGCAACCTTGAGAGGCTTGCCATTGAGCGTCGCACCGGCATTGCGGCGCGCGAGGTAGAGCTCGTCGCTCATGGGATTGAAAATCGCCGCCAACTGCGGAACACCCTTTTCCACAAAACCGATCGAAATGCAGAAATGATTGATCCGGCGGGCAAAATTTGCGGTTCCGTCGATCGGATCGACGATCCAGACATCGCCATCGACGCTGCCACCACCCTCCTCGCCGAAGAACGAGTCATCGGGGAAAGCAGCCGCGATCGCCGTGCGAATATGCTCTTCGGATGCAAGGTCGGTTTCAGTCAGGAAATCCTGTGGCCCCTTCATCGCGAAAGCCTTTCCGGCACTTTCCGCGCAGGCAGTCCGCACGACGTCGCCTGCCGACCGGATAACCGCGGCCAGGAATTCGAATCTCCGGTCGAGCTTGTTCTCACGCTGCAATTCATTTCCTCCAATGCACACGTGTTCAATATGCACACGTGTGCATTCCTTGCAAGCACTTTTTCCTTTGAAGTCGCAAGGGATCTTTTCAGGAGTTTCGCACGGTCGAGCGTGAAACGAGTTCTACCGGCACATTGACCACCTCCAGCGAGGGGCCGTCCTTTTCGATTGCATCGAGAACAGCTTCGGTCAAATGGTCGAACGACTGGGCGATGGTGGTCAGGTCATAGCTATACCATGCCGCCTGAGGAATATCGTCAAAGCCGACGACGGAGACATCTTCCGGCACCCGCAGGCCGAGTTCGTGCCGGGCGGCGTCCAGTAGCCCCATGGCGAGCAGGTCCGTCACACAGAACACGCCGTCGATATTTCCGGCTTTCAACAGCGCCCGGCCAGCCATGAGGCCGGTCTCGTAAGTGGTCGGCCCATCCATCCATTCGACAATGTCGCAACCCCGCTCGCCGACATAGCGGCGAAATTCCTCAGCACGCCGAAGCTGCGTCGGCGTCCGACTGCCGCTCGCGACCACCGCCAGCTTTCTGCAACCCGCTTCGACCAGCTGCTGTCCGGCCAGCCGGGCGCCGGTTACATCGTCAGTCATGATCAGGTCGGTGTCGGCCCCTTCGGTTTTCCGGTTGATGAGGATGAGCTTCACGCCACGGGCCCTGCACTCTTCGACGATCGCATTTGGCGGCTCTCCTGAGAGCACCACGATCGCACGGGCGCGAAACTCGAAAATGAGCTCGATGAGTGGGGCAATGTCCTGGCGGGCGTCGGCGGCATTCAGGAGCAGGCACTGCATTCCCTTGCGCAGGAGCCCAATACTCAGGAGATCAAGCTGTTTGGCAATAAAGGGCATCGACAGATTGGCACCGACGACACCGATCAGGTTCGAGCCGCTGCCATTGAGGGATTGCGCGAGACGATTGACGCGGTATCCAAGCGCCTTCGCAGCCTTCAGGACCTTGGCCCGGACCTCGGGCGAGACACTCGCACCGGGCGTGAAGGTCCGGGACACGGCGGACCGAGAGACGCCCGCCTTGCGTGCCACATCAATCGAATTGACTACCTTCTTCGCCATCAGACCCCAGTCTGCCTCGCTCAACAGCGCTCTTGTTAGCCTAACTGCCCCTCGTGTCACAATCGCTTTCGCGGCGCAACGAACCTTGCGCCCTCAATTTCGCTCAACGCAGTTGAACCCTAGAAGTGAACGACCTCGGATTCATCGAAGCTTCCAACCTCGGACGAAGCAGCGCCAAAGCCCTTTCCCGAGTGCACTGTCACTTCAGCTGCTGCAGCCGGTACCAGTTGATTACCCACCACTCTGAAATGAATATGGGAATGGCTCCTATCTCTTCCCGGCAGGCAATGGCCCGGCCAGGTCTCAAATTTTTCCCGACTTCCGTAACGACAAGGACCCCCTGACGGCTGGCGCACTGAAGTGCAGCGCGTAGAGATGCAGGCGCATTAATGATATAAATCTCATATTTGAGATTTTTGTTGCGACCCCGGAATTTTTGTGAAAATCTGCAGGTCTTCCCGATGATCACGCGATCGAGGAGAACCACTCCCGATTGGCGACAGTTCCTTCGACGGTCAAGTTATGGAGATATAAGTATGGGGCATTCGTCGCGGATGATCGATATCGCGGGCGTACACAAAACATTCGTTGCGGATCACGGAACGGTCACCGCCCTTGAGCCGGTTACAATCTCGATCCGTCAGGGTGAATTCATTTCCATTGTCGGCCCCTCCGGCTGCGGTAAATCCACCCTGCTTCGCTTGATCTCCGGACTTGACGCGGCGAGTGGCGGCACAATCACGCTCGATGTGGCCGACCGTAAGCGACCGGTTGGCTTCGTGTTCCAAGAGCCGGTTCTTCTGCCCTGGAAAACCATTCTTGAAAACGTCCGTTTTCCGCTGGATACGGCCGGTGTCAGTCGTGTTCAAGCAGACAAAACTGCGCTCGACCTCATCAACATGGTTGGTCTTTCAGGTTTCGAAAAAGCACTGCCGCGTCAGCTTTCTGGTGGCATGCGTCAGCGTGCTGCGATTGCTCGCTCGCTATCTGATGATCCGCCGATCCTGCTGATGGACGAACCTTTCTCTGCCGTCGATCTTCTCACCCGCGATACCTTGAACGACGAATTGCTGCGCATCTGGCAATCGACAGGCAAGACGATCCTGCTCGTCACCCACAGCGTGGAGGAAGCCGCCTATCTTGCCGACCGGGTAATGGTAATGACTGCACGCCCGGGCAAGTTGAAATGCGTGCATGACGTCAGTCTTGCACGTCCTCGCGGTGAGGAGACCAAGCTCGATCCCGCCTATCATGCGCTGGTCGCACAACTGCGCCGCGACTTGAGAGCGACTGGCGGGGAGGCCCACTGATGGGAAGGCGATTGAGCGCTTGGGTCGATTATGCGGCAGCGCTCGGCACGCTGCTTGCTGTCTGGTGGATTGCCACCGGGCCAATGGCGCTGCCGACCTACCTCCTGCCTTCACCGAGCAAGACGTGGAATGCGCTGGTGACCATCGCGCTGAATGGCGAACTTTGGATCCATCTTGCCTTCACCCTGCAAAACATAATCCTCGGGCTCTTTCTCGGCTGCGTTGCCGGCGTGCTGATCGCCTATGTCATGACACGTTTCCCGAAACTCGCTATTTGGCTGGACGGGCCTCTGGTCATCCTCCAAACCGCACCGAAAATTGCACTTGCCCCACTCTTCGTCGTCTGGTTTGGTTTCGGTATCCTGTCCAAAATCGTCCTGATCTTCTCGCTCGTTTTCTTCCCTGTCTTTGTGGGGGCCGTTGCCGGCTTTCGCTCACTCGATTCCAAGATGAAAGATCTTTCGCGCCTGCTCGGCCTATCCGACCTTCAGCGCTTTCGGCAGATCGAACTGCCATCTGCCATGCCAGAGGTCTTCGTCGGTTTAAAGATCGGGGCGGTACAGGCGCTGGTCGGTGCCGTGCTCGCTGAATGGATGGCAGGAAAAGTCGGCATCGGATACCTGATGACGTTCGCCGCAGCAACATACAAGACGCCGCTTCTATTCGCAGCGGTGCTGGTAACAGTGCTGCTTGGCCTTCTTTTGCATGTAGTGCTGACCGTATTGGAGAACCGGCTTCTCGCATGGAAGGGTGCTCAAAAATGACCAGCGCCGCCTTTCCCTGGAAGAATGGCCGTCCGCCACATCTGCCCTGCGGTCCCGGGGATATCGCAGAAAATGTCCTGACTCCCGGAGATCCCGACCGGGTCGGTCTGCTGGCCGATATGCTCGAAGACGTCACCGATTTTGGCCGCAAGCGCGAATTTGCAGTCATTACCGGTACATATGAAGGTCAGCGTCTGACGATCTGCTCCACGGGCATCGGCGGTCCATCGACGGAAATCGCCCTCGTCGAACTCGCAATGCTTGGTGCCAAGCGCGTTATTCGAATCGGCGGCATGTCGGCACTTGTCGCAGAATACGAACCCGGCTCCTTTGTCGCAGTCGATCGCGCGATTGGCGACACTGGAACTGCGCTGACATATCGCAAAGCAGGCGGCAAGGCGGTGGCGTCACCACACATTCTATCCGGCTTGATGGAGGCTGCATCTGAACTTGGCCTCACCTGCAGGCCCGGCATGGTCGCCTCCACGGACAGCTATTACCTCGGGCAAGACCGGCGTTATCGCCTAACGGGAGACGATCAGGATTTCGTCCTCGACGCTATCGATCATGTCCAGGCTCTGGGCGCCATCGGCGTCGAGATGGAGAGCGAGATCACGATGACGGTCGGCGCAGCGATCGGCCTCGAAACCGGATGCCTTCTTGGCATCCATGGAAATCGCGCCACCGATGCGTGGCTTGATGACTACGAAAGCACTCAACGAAACCTTCTGCGAATAGCAGGAAGGGCATTTTCCTCCAATAAACGGGAACTCAGGAGAAAATCATGATGCATTTTCGCGTAACCACCGCCGCAAGTCTCGCCGCTCTCCTTACATCATCGATATTCGCGATGTCCGCCCATGCGGCCGACAAGGTCGTCATGCAGATCGACGGTGCCGCAGTGCCGTTCTACGCGCCGCTTTATGCCGGAGTGGAAAATGGTGTATTCGAAAAGAACGGGATCGAAGTGGAGTTTATCTACGCGGCCGCGGCCGATATCCTGACCAATATCGCTGCCGGAAATGTCGATTTCGGATTCCCAAATGGTGACGCGGTCGTTGCCGCTGCCGCCAATGGCCTGCCGGTAAAGGTCGTCCACACGACCTATCAGCGCGGCATCGGCGCCCTGATCGCCAAAGAGTCGAGTGGCATCAAGACCTATGCTGATCTGAAAGGCAAGAAAGTTGCCGTGACCAGCCTGGCGAGCCCGAATTATCTGCAATTGCAGGTCGGGTTGCAACAGGCTGGCCTGTCCATCGATGACGTCTCTGTCGAAGTGGTTGCCACTGGTGCCATCGTGCAGGCCCTACAGGCCGACCAAGTGGACGCAATAGTTTTCTCGGAACTGCGGAAGTACAACCTCGAGGCAGACGGCACCAAGGTTACAATGATCCTGTCGAATGACTTCCTGCCCTCGTTCGGCAACGTCGTCGTAACCAGCGACAAGAAGCTTTCGGAAAATCCCGACCTGGTCAAGCGCTTCACCACCGCCGTCTCTCAATCCTATCAGTGGGTGATCGACGGCCATATCAACGAAGCTCTGGATATCGCGCTCGACAAGTATGCCCCAACCTGGCCAAAAGACCAGAAAGGCATCCTGACGACCGCTTTCGAACAGACCTTCGTTCCCTCCGTCTGGCAGAGCCCGCTCACAAAGGAAAAAGGTCTCGGGGCCGCCGACATGGCCGGCTGGCAGAAGAATGCCGACATCCTCGCCGAATACAAAGTTATCGACAGCGCTCCGAAGGCCGAAGACTTCGTCGTCGACCCTTCCATGATTGGTAAATAGTCATGTTACTGCGTGGCATCGCGGGTCTGTTCGCGACCCTCGTCATATGGACGGCAATCGTCTACCTGTTCAATGTCCCGGCTTATCTACTGCCGGGACCAGTTGCGGTTTTCGATCGTATCGTCTTCCTGTTCGAGAATGCGAAACTCGCCCGGCATATTTGGGTGACACTGTCAGAAGTTATAGGAGGCTTCATCGCAGGAACACTCGTCGGCATCCTCGCCGGCGTGGTGTTCGCTTGGCTCCCAAGAGTGGAACGCTTTGCCACGCCTTTAATCCTGCTCCTACAGACCGCCCCGAAGATCGCGATTGCTCCTCTTCTTCTCTTGTGGTTGGGCATTGGCCCAACCCCAAAGATCGTGCTGATTGCGATCGTCACCTTCTTCCCCGTGATGGCCGGGATGGTCACCGGCCTACGTTACGGCGAAGGCAGCTTTCGAGATTTGGCCGCCGTACTGAAGCTCAGCCCATGGCAGCGGTTTTGCCATATTGAGCTGCCTTCGGCGCTACCGTCGGTTCTTGCCGGCATGGCAGTCGCAACGACGCTCGCGATGACGGCTGCCGTCATCGGCGAACTGATTGGCGCCAACGAGGGGATCGGCTATCTCCTTTCCTCCGGCCAGGAGAACAGCGACACTGCGGTCGTTATCGGGATGGTCATGCTGCTGTCCCTGATCGGTTGGGCATTTTACGAAATCATCGAGCTTATACGGCGCCGTTCTCTAAGCCGCTTCCAGCTGTCTTGAGACGTCCATGACCCGTGTTTTCCTTTGTGTTCTTGACTCCGTCGGTTGCGGAGGCGCGCCTGATGCCTCCGCTTATGGCGACCACGGGGCAAATACTCTGCTGCACATTGCCGAAGCCTGTGCACGCGGCGAGGCTGAGGCCGGCAGGACCGGTGCCCTGGAACTCCCAAATCTCGATGGGCTCGGGCTTGGTGCGGCCATCAAGCTCGCCTCGGGCAATGTTGCGCCGGGACTCACTGCCCTCCCAAAGGCGCAGTGGGGCGTGGCTGAAGAGATTTCCCTCGGAAAGGATACTCAATCCGGACATTGGGAACTGGCTGGGTTGCCAGTAACTCGGGACTGGCACTATTTCCCGAAGACCGTTCCAGCCTTCCCCGAAGACCTGATGGAACAACTGATAGATCGCGCGAACCTCCCTGGTACGCTCGCCAACGTCCACGCCTCAGGCACCGAGGTGATCGACACTTTCGGCCTACAGCACATCGAAAGCGCAAAACCGATCGTTTATACCTCCGCCGACAGCGTCGTGCAGATCGCTGCTCATGAACATCACTTCGGACTACAGCGCTTGCTGGAGACCTGTCGCATAGCGGCTGAAATTTTCCATCCGCTGAATGTTGGCCGCGTGATTGCACGTCCCTTCGTCGGCGAGACCCCGGGCACCTTCAGCCGAACCGCCAACCGCAGGGATTTCGCCATCGCTCCACCGGATAGCACAATTTGTGACCGGGTGATCGCCGCAGGTGGGGCGGTGCATGCGGTCGGGAAGATCGGCGACATTTTTGCCATGAAAGGCATTACGGATGTCTCCAAGGGTAAAGACGATATGGCGCTGTTTGATCATGTGCTCGACTGGTGTGATCGCGCTCGCTCCGGTGACCTGGTCTTCGCCAACTTCGTCGAGTTCGACAGCCTCTGGGGTCATCGCCGCGACGTCTCGGGTTATGCCCGCGCGCTGGAAACCTTTGACACGAGACTGCCGCAGTTGTTGGCGAAGCTGCGACCAGGCGACCTGCTTATCATCACAGCCGACCATGGCAACGACCCGACCTGGCCCGGCACCGACCATACCCGCGAACGGGTGCCGGTGCTTGCAACCGGCCCCCATGTGCCCCCAAAAGCGTTGGGCCAGATTGCCTTCACGGATATTGCCAAAATGGTCGCCACCCATCTCGACTTGCGGGACTGAGCCATTATGCGATGCATGATCGCCAAATGCCCATTCTTACAATCTGGGCGCGAGAAGATTCATCCTTTCCGTTCAGGCGATAGTCTTGGATTGGGGCCATCGACGATCTCGAATCTAGCTAGTGTCGATAATTTCGGCGGGCCATGTCCCGTCCAAGGCGAGTGACTTCGCCAAGGCGTTGATCTCCTCAGCAACCAATTGAACGGTGCGATCCGCCGACGCCGATCTGCGATGGCATATACAAACATCACGCGTATAGGCGGGGCGGAGCGGCGAGCAAGAAACCTTCCCTGCCGCAATTTCCGCATGAAATGCGCTGCGCGCGAAAATACCAAATCCTTCGCCGGAGCTGACCATTTTGACCAGCTGGTGACCGGCATCAATCTCATACTTAATGTTGAGCTTTCGCTTGGCCAGCGCCAGCTGATTTTCCATGTTTTGCCGCAAACCATGTCGAGAAGAGGTGACGATTAGCGGCAGCTGGTCCAGCCTATCCAAGGGGTAAGGCGAAGGAAGTCCCTCAATTGAGTCACAAAGCCCAATCAACATGATCTCTTCGCGCAGCATAGGCCAACTGACGATGCTTTCAGTGCTGCTGCTATTGAAAGTCACGGCAATGTCGAGCTCGCGCCCTTGCAGCCAGTCAAACAGGTAGCCAGACAAAGCCTCCACCAACCGAACGGCTACGCGGGGATACTTGCGCTTCAGGAGAGTGAGAAGCGGATAGGTCAGAACCGTCGCGGCGGAAGGGGGGAGGCCAATCGCAATTTCGCCGTGAGGTTCGTCTTTCACAGAAAGAAGTCTTTGCTCGGCGTCTTCAACCAAGCTGAAGATTTCATAACTGCGCTCAAGCAGGAGTTTTCCCGCTTCTGTGATCTCCATTCCTCGTGGGAGACGATTAAACAAGGTCGCGCCGGTATCGCTTTCCAGACGGCGAATGGTTGCCGAGAGCGCGGGCTGGGCAACACCGAGTCTTTGGGCCGCTTGGGTAATGCTCGACTCTTCACAAACCGCGATGAATGCAGCCAGCCGTGAGAGATCGAATCTGTAAGATAGGTTCCGCATCGTCCCCATAACTATTTTATTATGCCAACATGGAAAACAAATATGAGAAATATCTGAGAGATTCAAATATTCCTTTCAGCAGAATGATCACGGGAGGATGATGATGAAATTTTTGACAGTTCTAACGGCTGCAGGCCTTCTCGCCGGCTTATCAACGTCGGCAATGTCTGACGACTTCACCCTGAAAGTAACTCTGGATACAAGCCCGCAGCATGTCCGCAATGTCTGGCTGAAAGAATTTGCTGCGAAGATAGAAGAAGCGTCGCAAGGTCGCCTGCATTTGACGATCCTCGAGGCCGCCTCGGCTTTCAAGGATGTCGAGGCGGCTGCTGCCGTGGCGCAGGGCAGTATCGATATGGCAATTCCGCAGTATCAGCTGATTTCAAAGTTCGTGCCGGATGCCGATCTCGAGCAACTGCCGATGTTTTACGGTGCACCGCGCGAGAAAATCTACGATGTGATCGATGGTGACGTTGGCAAGGAATTGAACGCAAAGATCGAAGACAAACTTGGGGTAACCGTCATTGGGCGGCCAATCGATCTCGGCTTCGGTACGGTCTTCTCGACCACTACAGAGCTTCACTCTCCGCTTGATCTGAGGGGCCTGAAGGTGAGAGTGCCCGGTGGCCCCGCAACGATAAAGCGATACGAGATCATGGGAGCAGCGCCAGTTCAAGTCGCCTGGCCCGATGTCCCTCAGGCATTGCAGACCGGAACCATCAGCGCTCTGTGGACGACGCAGGAATCTCTCGCCAGCGCGAAATTGTGGGATGCCGGTGTGAAGTATGGCCTGGATGACCGGCAAGCCATCGTCCAATATGTGCCGTTGATGAACACCAGCGCCTGGCAAGCCTTGCCAGAAGAATTGCGATCACTTTTCCAGCAGACGTGGGACGGCATGGTAGATGCCCAACGCGATACGGCGCACCAGCGTCAGGACGAAGCACGCGCACTCAACACCAAGAACGGTATCGCGTCTGTAGAACCCTCGGATGCCGATCTCGCCACTATGCGGAATAAGCTTCTCGAGGCGCAGCCGGAACTGGTTGATACCTTGGGCATGGACCCCGATCTCGTCGCCAAAGCGCGGAAGATCCTCGTGCAATGATTCCGATGAGGGAGGTCGACATCGATGTTGACCTCCAATTTTTCAGTCTTTCATCAAGCACAGCGGGACCTTGTGGTAGCAATGGATAACATTTGGAAGAAAATTAGCGCGGTCGAGAATTCCATCATCGGCATTTTTGCCTTGGCAGCCTGCCTTTTGGTCGTCTCTGAAGCGGTAATTCGCTTTATTTCCCCCGGAAATCTCCCAGATTGGGGTCAGGAAGTCACAATTTATCTCATCGGCTGGGCAATTATGCTTTGTGCCGGGCAGATGGTGAGACAGAATCTGCACGTCGGGGTCGACATCGTATTGCAGACGATACCCATGGCTAAGCGGCGCTACTTCGAGATGTTTACCGCTTTGTTTGGATTGCTCGTGTCGGCGTTCATTGTTTATGCCGGATCCCTGTCCGTTGAATTTGCTTTGCGCTTTGGCGAGCAAAGCGACAGTTCGATCCGTTTCCCCATGTGGCTCTTCTACCTGTCCATACCTTTCGGCTTCGCATTGACGGGTTTGCAATATGCAATCCGATTCATTGCCCTTCTGAGAGCGGAGAGCTGACATGCTGTTGCTCTGCATTGTGGTAGCCTTCATCGTGCTGCTCTTGGCCGGCGTTCCAATCTTCCTTTCCTTGTCGGGCCTGTCGCTCTTTGCATGGTTGATTGATGGCAAGCCTCTCGTCGGATTCGGCCAGCAGTTTTCCAATCATCTCAATTCCTACACCTTGGTCGCCGTACCACTTTTCGTCATCGCTGCGACGTTTATGCAGCGAGGCGGTGTCGCCAAGGCCCTTATTGATCTGGCAGCCTCCTGGGTTGGGCAGCGAAAAGGCGCACTCGCGATCGTCTGCATCATGGCGACAGGTGTCTTTGCGGCTATATCCGGATCGTCCGTCGCCACCGCAATGGCGATTGGAGCGGTACTGGTTCCGGCAATGCAGGATCGCGGCTATCCGATTTCGTTTTCGACCGGCACAATCGGTGCGGGTGGTACACTCGGCATTCTCATTCCTCCAAGTCTGGCCATGCTTATCTATGGCATCATTGCGGACGAATCCGTGCCACGCCTGTTTCTCGCCGGTGTCATCCCGGGCCTGCTTCAGGCCGTGATCTTTATCATCTATATCGTCTGGTTTGCGAAGCGACACGATCTTCCGTTGGAGCCGAAATTGGATCGCGTGGCGTTTTGGAAGGCTCACGTGCGTGCGTTGCCGGCACTGCTCGTTCCGGTGATCATTTTGGGCGGCATCTATTCAGGCGTTGTCACGATTTCGGAGGCTGCAGGGTTGTCTGCCGTCGTGGCCATTCTCGTCAGCCTGCTTTTCTATCGGGACATTGGACTGAAGGACGTGCTGCCGATCCTGGCGGAATCGGTGAGGCAGACGGCTGTGATCATTTTCATCGTTCTGAGCGCGCTGACTTTCGCTCACTGGCTGACTGCCGCCGGCGTGACGCAGATGTTGGGTCAAGCGGTGACCAATGCAAACCTCTCCGCTTGGCAATTCCTGATCGTGGCGAATGTGGTGATGTTCATTCTGGGCATGTTCCTGGAGGTCATCTCAGTCATCTTGATCTTTGTGCCGCTGGTGATCCCGATCATTCATCACCTCGGAATAGACCCGATCCATTTCGGTGTCATCCTCGTCATCAATATGGAGATCGCTTTGCTGACGCCGCCGGTCGGGCTCAATCTCTACGTGCTGCAGTCAATTGCAAATACCCCTCTTGCAAATGTCATCAAAGGCGTGGGCCCTTACATCGTCCTGATGACTGCACTGTTGGCGCTCATCACATTCGTACCGGAAATCTCCACCTGGCTTCCGGCTTTCGTATTCAACAAAAACTAGCTTTTGCAGGGAATTCTCATGCCCGTCGTACAGGTTATCATTGCACCGGACATCGTAAGGGAGGCGGCTGCGAAGGCGGCTGAGGTAGGAAGCATTATCGAACAGCAGCTGGTTCGGTTGCTGGGGGCCTCTCCCCTCAAGGTTCAGATATCCATGGTGGCAGCAATTGCTGTGCCCAAAGGCTATCCCATATCGGTCGTTGTTAATCACCGCGCATCCGATGAACGCACCAAGGCTGACCGTGATGATCTGGCGCATCAAATAGCATCACGGCTTCATGATCTCCTTGATGTCCCAATTCGTGTCCGCGTCATCGCAATCGATCCCATGCAAATTGCCGCCAGCGATATTGGTGAGGTCAAGTGGTGATGAGTGCACAGCCAATTGTACTCAGCGAAATCTCCTCCTTCCACATTGGTGGCGGGATCAGAAGACTCGAGGGCCAACTGAAACGTGAAGTCAAGGTATCGACCAACGGCGAAGCCAGGATGGTTGATCTCAACGGCGGTTACCATGTGGGCCAACTTTATGCACAGCACTTCAGGCAGGCCGCTCCGAAGTACAAGCTGCCGGTTCTGTTTTGGCACGGTGGGGCTATGTCGGGTGTAACTTGGGAAACGACTCCTGACGGGCGTCCGGGATGGCAGAGTTTCTTCCTTCGCCAAGGTTACGACGTGGTCGTATCGGATGCCGTGGAGCGCGGTCGCGCTTCTTGGGCACCGTTTCCGGAAATATATGAAACCAGTCCGCTTTTTCGGACTCAAGAGGATGCGTGGACACTGTTTCGCATGGGTTTAATGGAAGGTTACCACGAAGATCCTGCGCAGCGACACGGCTATGAAGGGCAGCGCTTTCCTCTTGAAGCTTTTGACAAGCTTTCTGCCCAATTTGTAGCGCGCTGGACTACCAACAACGAGCGAACGCTTGCCGCTTATGAAAAATTGCTAGACCGGGTGGGTCCTGCGATCATTATCGCCCATAGTCAGGGTGGATGGTTCGCACAACAGATCGCGGCGCAGAAGCCAGAGCATGTCGCCGCAATCGTGGCAATCGAGCCGGCGGGCGCTCCGACATTAAACGGCGTCGAGTTCGAGAAGGCCTCCCGAGTGCCTCATCTCTACGTCTGGGGTGATTATTGCGACGATCATGCTGCATGGAAGGGTTATAAAGCGAAGGTTCTTCAACACTGCGAGCTTATGCGCGACCGTGGTGGCCGAATTTTTCAGCTGGATCTACCTAAGGAAGGCATACGGGGCAATTCTCATATGCCGATGATGGATGACAACAGTGATCATGTGGCAACCTTGGTCGCCGATTGGCTTCTTAAGGAAGCAAAGTTGATCAGTGAATAGTTCGTAACCCGGAGGGCCAGACCCTAAAGACGGGGCCGCTGATCCATGTCATCAGCCCCGAGAACTCCCACTGGGCGGGGCGGCAAAAGTGCCTGGAACGCTGCTCGATCCGGCGACCAAATACCAAGGGTTCGACGTTCGACAATTACGTCCCGGCGACCCAAGCCGCCCTCGACGGACAGGGAGTAATGCTCGGCTGGCGCTCTGTCACGGGGGAGTTGGCGCGGATGGAAGCTTAAGGGCATGGCTAGACGGTGAAATCGATCTCGGCACCGCCTACTATCTTATCGAATCCGAATGGCGCTCACCAGCGGCCGTCGTCTTCACGGAATGGCTTTACTCTCGCTACTCTCTTTCTTCTGCACCGGAGATACTCGAACGCGGTTAAGGCAACGCCACCGCCTTCACTTATCCAGCCGCGCAAGCCAGAGATCCCCGATCGAGAGAAAGCCAATTCGGAACCTCGGTCTCCGTGTTTGGTTGACAGTTCACCAGAAAGTATTCGGTTCTCACTTGGGAAGGGTTGATCGCCGCTTCCATGGCCGCGAGAACGTTCCCCACATTTCTGAGAGCAGGATTTTTCCGATTGACGAATGCATCCAGGCATGGAAGTCTATGAACAGGTTTGAACAGGTTCATTAAACAAGTTGATCCCAGGATGATGCGCGATGAAAGTCAAACTTGAACCTGGCGTGGCCAAGCCACAGCAGATCGCCAGCGTGTTGGAAGAGGAAATCCGCTCCGGCAGACTGGCCTTCGGCGATCGCCTGCAGAGCGAGAACGAGCTTGTCCGGCGGTTTTCGGTGAGCCGCAATACGCTTCGCAAGGGATTGGAAGAACTAAACAGCCGCGGTCTCATCACCACCAAGGTCGGGATCGGCTCATTCGTGACCTTCAACGGAAAGACCATCGACGATGCAGCCGGCTGGTCGAGAGCCCTTGCCGATGCCGGAGCGCAGACCGAAACGCGCGTCCTGCGGATAGAGATGCTGCAGGACCCCGACCTTGCGGAACAGCTTTCAATCAAAGACGACACCTTCATCGCCGTCGATCGCCTGCGCCGGCTGTCCGAGGGACAGGTTCCCGTCTCGCTCGAGCGGAGCCGTCTGCCGATGCTTCCGGAACTGGAGAGCGTCCCGCTAAGCGGCCTCAAGTCGGGCTCGCTGCGGGAGACATTGCGCGTCGCGGGGCTCATTCCGACGAACGGCGAAGAGTGGGCCGATATCGCCCTGCTGTCCGCAGACGATGCCGCCCTTCTCGAATGTGCCGAAGGTTCCGCCTTTTTGCGGACAAGACGCCTGTCGCGTAGCGCAGACGGCCGCCCGATCGAATATGTCACCAGCCTTTTGAACCCCACATATTTTGCACTTCATCTGGAATTTTGAGCATGACGGTATCCCGCGAGAAGATGGTCGATAGAGCAGTAGCGGCACTGACAGGCGGCGCAATCGGCGACGCCATGGGAATGCCGACACAACTTCTCTCGCCGCAGCGGATTGCCGAAATCTACGGGTACGTCGAGAGCTTTGTCGCGCCGAGCGCCGACCACCCAGTTTCCCGGGGCCTTGCGGCCGGTACGATCACCGACGACACGGAGCAGACCCTGCTTCTTGGCGACGTTCTTCTCCAGTCCAAAGCCGGTTTCGATCACAGACTGTGGATCGATGCGCTGCTGTCCTGGGAAGAGAGCATCCGCGCCCGTGGCGGTTATGATCTCCTCGGCCCTTCGACCAAACGCGCCATCGACGCGATCAATGCCGGCGTTCCGCCGGAACAAGCAGGCCGATATGGCGATACGAACGGTGCGGCCATGCGCATAGCACCCGCCGGCATCATGCTGCCGCCGTCAAGCGAACTATTGCAGACCGTTGCCGAGACGTGCCGCTCGACCCACAACACCTCGATCGCCATTGCCGCCGCGGCGGCCGTCGCCACCGTCGTCAGCTGCGGGCTGGACGGCGCTGGGTGGCGTGAAGCCATACCGTCCGCACTGGAAGCCGCGAAGGCTGCGGAAAGCGAAGGAGCCTGGATTGCCGGCGGACGCATTTCTGCGCGGATCGCCTGGGCTGTGTCCCTGGCCGAACAGGCCCGAACCGCAGCGGATATCCAAGCAATGTTCGATCTCATCGGCACCAGCGTCGCCTCGCAGGAATCCGTTCCGGCCGCCTTCGCGGTGCTGGCCCTGGCTGATGGCAATTGCTGGAAGGCGGCCGTCATCGCCGCCAATCTCGGCGGCGACACCGACACGATCGGCGCCATCGCCTGCTCCATGGCGGGCGCCTGCGATGGTCTCTCGTCGGTCGCGGACGACTTGATTGCCGCTCTCAAGGGGTTCGATCCGGAGAAGGCCCGCTCACTGGCCGAGGCCCTTGTCGATCGTCGCCTGGCACTGGCCGAGGGCGGGAAGGTGCGGCATGGCTGAACCCCGGCTATTTCATATCGGCAGCGCCGTCGTCGATTACGTCTATGAGATCGACCGATTGCCGATGCCCGGCGAAGACCTCTTGGCGTCAGGCTTTTCGGCCCTGCCGGGCGGAGGCTTCAACATGCTGGTCGCGGCGCATCGAAGCGGCCTCCACTGCGCCTATGCCGGCAAGATCGGGTCGGGACCCGTAGGCGCGCTCCTCGCAGCCGCATTCCAGGCGGAAGGCATCGATTGCATCCAGACCAGAGCAGCCGGCACGGACACCGGCACCTGTGTGGTGCTGGTCACCGCAGACGGGGAAAGAACCTTCGTCTCCCGACAGGGGGCAGAGGCCCTCCTAGAGGCCGACGATCTTCGATCCATCGGCTCGAAAGCCGGAGACTGGTTCTTCACCTCCGGATACACGCTCGCCTATCCGGAATGCCGCGACACCCTGGCAGAATTCATAGAAGGCCTGCCGGGCGATGTGACCTTCATGTTCGATCCCACCGGCGTGGTCGACCATATCCCGGAGGATATCCTGGCACGGGTCATGAAGCGCGCCGACTGGCTGACCTGCAACCGTGCGGAAGCAACGGTAATCGCCGGTGAAGCCGGTCTGGAGGATCTGGCGGCAAGGCTGCTTGAACGATCCTGTCCGCATGCGAAAGGCGTGATCATACGCTGTGGGGGCGATGGCGCGCTGCTTGCGTTGAGAAACGAGCAACCCGCCTTTGTTCCCGCCTTCCGGGTCCACGTGGTGGACACCAATGGCGCCGGTGATGTGCATTCCGGCGCGATGGCCGCAGCGCTTGCCCGCAATGAGCCGCCCGTGAATGCCCTGCGCATTGCCAATGCCGCTGCCGCCATCTCGACAACCCGCCGCGGCGGCTCGAATGCCCCATACAGACAAGAGGTCGAAGAATTCCTGCAACGTGCCGGGGAACCCATAATCGACTGACAAAGAAGAAGAACAGGCACATCAAATCTGAGAGGAAGCAGACATGAAATCCTATTCGATACTGGCGACCACCGCCATCATGACAGTCTTGATGCAATCCGGAGCAATGGCAGCCGACGTCCATGTTCTCAACTGGAAGGGCTATGGGACCGACGAACCGTGGGCCGTGGAAGCCTTCGAAAATGCCACCGGCAACAAGGTCATCAACGATTACTTCAATTCCGAACAGGAAATGCTGACCAAGCTGCGGACCAATCCCGGCCTCTACGACGTCGTGATGATCAATGCTGCCTTCAATGACCAGGCGACGTTGGAAGGACTGATCCAGCCGATCGACACCAGCAAGATCGCCAATGCGGCGAACATCAGCGAGGAAAAGGCCAAGTCGCCGCTGCTCAACCACGACGGCCAGACCTATGGCGTGCCGTGGGTCTGGGGACTGACCTCCATCGCCGTCAACGACAAGGCCTTCGACAAGACCCCGACCTCCATCCAGGTGATGTGGGATGAAGCCCACAAGGGGCGTGTGGTCTTGCGCGACGACGCCCTCGAAGCCATTCAGTTCGGCGCCATTGCGACCGGGCAGAACATCAACGACATCAAGGACATGGATGCAGTAAAAGCCAAGCTTGCGTCCCTGATGCCACAGATCCGCACGTTCTGGAGTGCGGAGAACGACTGGAACCAGATGGTTGCCGCCAACCAGATCGACGTCGGTACCTACTGGAGCGGTTCGGCGTCGCGCGCCAAGAAGAACTTCGGCCTTCCGGTCACCTTCGTCGTTCCGGAAGAAGGGGCGGTCGGCTGGCTCGATGCCTTCTCCATCCCCAAGGGATCGAAAAACGTCGAGGGCGCGGAAGCCTTCATCAACTACATGATCGATCCGACGTTCTACGTGGAATGGGACAACAAGGTCGGCGCACCGGTTTCGGCCAATACCGCGGCCGTTGCCGAACTGCCGGAAGACGCGTTCAACCGAAAGGTCATGGGAGACCCGCAGGTCGCAGCGCGCATCCAGTTCCAGGCGCCCGTCTCGGATGCCGACCGCGAGAAGTACCTGCAGATCTGGCAGGAACTGAAGGTCAACGTGAAGTAACCACGATCGGAGGAAGGAGCTCGGCATGGGCGCATCACAATCCCGGCTCGGGCATCGTTCGACGGTAAATGCCGCCGCGCCGCTGCTCCTTCCCGCCTATCTCTGGCTGATGGTGGCAATCTTCCTGCCATTGTCGGCCATGGTCTTCTTCAGCTTTGCCAGCGACATGCCCTTCATGGGCAAGCCCTGGTCGCTGACATTGTCGAACTACGCCGATTTCTTTTCGAGCGACGTCTACGCAAAGCTTCTGGTGTCGTCGCTGCGCCTCGCCTTCGAGGTCACGGTCTGGTGCATCATTCTCGGCTTCCCGTCAGCCTATGTGCTGGCCAAGGTGTTCAAGGGCAGAACACGGGAAGCGATCTTCCTACTTGTCATCCTCCCCTTCTGGAGCAACGGCCTCGTCCGCATCTTCTCCTGGGCGATGGTGCTGCGCAGCGGCGGCATACTGGATACGGCGCTGAACGCTATCCTGCCATTCAAGGTCAATATCGACCTGATGTATTCCTATCCGGCCGTCATCATCGGCCTCGTGCATTCCTATGTGCCCTATATCGTGCTCACCTGCTACCTCAGCATCCAGGCGATCGATGACAGCCTGATCGAGGCGGCACGGTCGCTCGGCGCATCGCGCTTCAGGATTTTGAGGCGCATCATTCTCCCGCTGTCGCTGCCGGGCATCATCGCCGGAGCCGTTCTCGTCTTCGTGCCGGTGATCGGCTCGTTCATGGAGCCGCGCATCCTCGGAGGACGGACCGGTACCTTCTACGGGACCGTCATTGAAGACCAGTTCGTCGCCGTCTTCAACTGGCCGCTGGGAGCCGCCCTCTCCTTCATCCTGCTGGCTCTCGTCCTAGCCATCCTGGCATTGGCCTCCCCCGTCATGAGGAAAGCCGCATGAGCAAGACCACGCGCTTCCTCAACTCCATCGGGCGCCTCTATGTCGGCCTTCTCCTGGCCTTCCTCTATCTGCCGATCGTCATCATGGGTCTGATGTCGTTCAACGCCTCGCCCTTCTACCAGTTGCCGTTAAAGTGGTCGACGACATGGTATCGGGCGCTGTCGCAAGACGGCCAGCTGATCGGCGCCGCCCTCAACAGCCTGGAGATCGCCGTCATCACCACGATCGTCGCGACGGTCATCGGTACGGCCGCATCGCTGGCCTTCTTCCGCTACGAATTCAGGGGCAAGAAGCTGCTTCAGGCGCTGCTGCTGCCGCCGATCGCCATTCCGTGGCTGATCACCGGCACGGCGATGCTCGTCTTCTTTTACGGCATTGGCATAGGCCGCGGCCTGCACGCCATCATACTCGGCCATGTGGCGCTCGCCCTGCCCTATGTCATCATCGTGATCAATGCCCGCCTCCAGACCTTCGCGCCAGAGCTTGAGGAGGCGGCCCGCTCGCTTGGCGCCAGCCAGTGGCAGATCACCCGCAGGGTGACCCTGCCCTATCTTGCACCGGGCGTCGTCGCCGGCGGACTTTTCGCCTTCGCCGTTTCCTTCGACCAGTTCGTCGTCTCCTATTTCCTGGCGACCCCGGGGCAGACGACGCTTCCGGTCGAAATCTACGCAGCGATCCGCAAGGGCTTCACGCCCGAGATCAACGCGGTGTCGACGATCATCATCGTCATGTCCATGGTCCTGATGCTGGTGACCGCCCGCTTCTACAAATTCGGAGGAAATAGCTGATGGCCAGCGTCGAGGTGAAAAACCTGTCACGAAGCTTTGGCATCTACAAGGCGCTCGACGATATCTCGGTACGCTTCAAGGATGGCGGTTTCTACGCACTTCTCGGCCCGTCCGGCAGCGGCAAGACCACGCTGTTGCGGATGATCGCCGGCTTCGACTATCCCGATACCGGCCACATCGAGATGAACGGCGAAAGCGTCGAGAGGGTTCCCCTGGAAAAGCGCAACATCGGCATGGTGTTCCAGAACTATGCGCTGTTTCCCAACATGACGGTGTTCGACAATGTCGCCTTCGGACTCAGCGTGCGCGGCGTCGCGCGCGAGGAGATGCGAGCGAAGGTCATGAACGCCCTCGACCTCGTGCAACTCGGCAAACTCGAAGGCCGCAAGCCGCACCAGCTCTCCGGCGGCCAGCGCCAGCGTGTGGCGCTCGCGCGCGCGATCGTCATCAATCCTCGCGTCCTGCTTCTCGACGAACCGCTCGGAGCACTGGACAAGGCCCTGCGTCTCGACATGCAGGTCGAATTGAAGCGCATTCAAAGGGAAATCGGCATTACCACCGTCTTCGTCACCCATGACCAGGAAGAAGCCCTGACCATGGCGGATCGCATCGGCCTCCTGAAGGATGGAAGACTGATCGAAGAAGGACGGCCGGAAGACATCTACAACTGCCCGAAGACCCTGTTTGCCGCGACCTTCCTCGGGGACGCCAATATTTTCGAGGGCGACTGGCAAGACGGTGATATCATGCTAGCCGACGGGCGTGCCGTGTCTGTCGCCGCCGGCCGCGAAACACAATCCGGAAAAATTCGCTGCGCCGTTCGCCCGGAGCGGATCCGGATCGTCTCGGCTGAACAGCCGAGATTGGACAACGTGCTGGACGGCCGCATCGAGCGCAGGCTCTTTGCCGGCAACAGCACGACGCTGTTCGTCAATCACAACGGCCGCGAAATCCGCGTCGGCCTGCCCAACACCGGATCGGTGAGCCACGACGACGGCGAAGCCGTCACGCTGACATGGTCCCGCGAAAGCACCATACCGGTGACGGCGGCCTAGCCCGCTCCTGGAGAAAAGCGCAAAGTGCACGTCATGGGCATCATAAACTTAATGGGCGCGAGGCAATGGTGGCCCGCTTGCACCACGGCGGTTCATGTCCGAGCGATTTTCGCCCACAAGTTCATCGCCTCTGAGCGCATTTCGCGATGATGCCTGGACTAAATGTCGTGTCGGGGGATGTGGAACAGATTGGCGATTGGATCATGAATGGAGACAAACCGCTGCAAATAGCGTTGAGACTTGAGATGCTTCACGATCCGCTCCCGTCGCCGGATTGGCTGGTCGGAGTTCTCCGCTAGATTGTTCAAGTCCTTATGCGAACGGTGTTCGACACCGGGCATAATCTCGCACTTTGCAGCGACGTAAGATAGAAGCTTGTCAGTGATCATAACCCGCGGCGCTCGGCCCTGGCTCTTCAAGAGCTTGCTCATCAAGGGCTTGGCCGCCTCGGCATTGCGGCGGCGAATCTCGCTGGCGAAGGCGCCTCCAAACTTCTCTGACCACAGCCGGACCGTCTGGTGCAATTCAATAATGCCTCGGGCCGCCAGAGTATCCTCGACGATTCGCAAGTTGAGAGGAAAACGGAAATAAAGCCAGACGGCATGGGCGATGATCTCGGCGGGAAAGCGATGGCGGCGATAAGCGGGTCGTGGTCTGTCATGGCCCGTCATCCCACATCGAAATCCTGGTGATCTGAATGATCGGGTGCTCGTCACTGTTAACATACCTACTTGGCACAGCCCGGATGGCAAATTTCAGAGCCCGGCGAAACATAGCAGCCGGCGCGCACTGGTGAGGATCGCTTAAGATCATCGTGCTATTTCAAACCCTTGCGAGAGGCGGGAGCAGTGTCCCGCTGCGAAGGACTGTGGGCGCATGGCGATCGATCTTCCGGAGATCTTCAGCCAGGCCAGCGTGGGCTTACGCGGAGACGACGGACGGATCAGGTGCAGCCGACAAAAATCCAATGAGCAGTTATCTCGAAAAATATGCGCATAACCGCACGCCATGTCTCTACAGCAATACGCCCGATAATCTTGCATTATCGTTCTTTATTGTCATTATAGAGAAAATCAGCTCTCCGAGGCCGCAAATGCCGGAAAACGATCGCTATCCGTACTCTGCTCCGTCTCTCGGCACGGCGGCGGATGATCATTTGCAGGATTCCGGGTTGTCGGGTGGAGCTCCGGGCCATCTGGCGCCGCTGGTCGAGCGCGCCCGCGGCTACGTTGAAGCCTCAAGCTCGGCCAATACGCAGCGCGCCTATGCGGCCGACTGGAAGCATTTTGCCGGTTGGTGCCGGCGTCAGGGACTGTCTCCCCTCCCCCCGGATGTGCAGACCGTCGGGCTCTACATCACCGCCCTGGCGTCCGGCGAAGCCGCGCCCCGCGCCCGGGCGAGCTCGGTTGCCACCGTCGAGCGACGGCTGTCGGCATTATGCTGGAACTACACGCAGCGCGGGCTCCTGCTCGACCGCCGCGACCGCCATATCGCAACCGTGCTTGCCGGCATTCGCAATCGTCATGCAGCACCCCCGCGCCAGAAGGAAGCAATCCTACCCGAGGAGCTGATCGCCATGGTCGAGACGCTCGACAGGGGCACGCTTCGGGGTCTGCGCGATCGCACCATGCTTCTGATCGGCTTTGCCGGCGGCCTGCGCCGCTCGGAAATCGTCGCGCTCGACTGCGGCCGCGACCAGACGGAGGATGGCGGTGGCTGGATCGAGGTCTTCGACAAGGGAATGCTGGTGACGCTGCGCGGCAAGACCGGCTGGCGCGAGGTCGAGATCGGCCGCGGCTCCTCCGACCTCACCTGCCCCGTCCATGCCGTCGAGACCTGGCTGAAGCTTGGCAGGATATCTCATGGTCCCCTCTTCCGCCGCGTCACCGGTCGCGGCAAGGAGGTCGGACCCGAAAGGCTAAAGGATCAGGAAATCGCCCGCCTCGTCAAGAAGACCGTGCTCGCCGCCGGCATTCGCGGCGAGCTGCCGGAGGCCGAACGCGTAAGGCTATTCTCCGGCCATTCGCTGCGCGCCGGCCTTGCCTCCTCGGCGGAAGTCGACGAGCGCTATGTGCAGAAGCAGCTCGGCCATACGTCAGCGGAAATGACCCGCCGCTACCAGCGCCGGCGCGACCGCTTCCGCGTCAACCTGACGAAAGCGGCAGGACTTTAGCGCCTCCGCCGATCAACCCGTTGCCGAAAGCCCCTTTAGCGGCCGGCCGGACGTCAGGCCGGTGGCGATCTCGGCGATCGACTGCGCGTCGATCCCGAAATGGCGATAGAGGTCGGCAACTGTTCCCGTCTGGCCGAAATGCTCGACGCCGAGGCTGACGGTCCGGTGGCCCGCGACACCGCCAAGCCAGGAGAGCGTCGCCGGATGGCCGTCGATGACGGTGATGATGCGGCAATGGGCAGGCAGCGGTTCCAGCATGCGTTCGATATGGCTCCGCGCACTCGCATTTCCGCGCGCACGGGCACGTTGCGCCGCCTGCCAGCCGGCGTTCAACCGGTCGGCCGAGGTGATCGCCAGAACGCCGATGTCGCGCCGGCTGTCGGCCAGCATGCCGGCCGCCGCAATCGCCTCGGTCGCGACCGTGCCCTGATAAGCGATGATCAGATCCGCATTCGGCCCCGGCTCCTTCAGCCATGTCGCGCCGTCGATCACCTCGCGAGCAAAATGCGGGTTTGGCTTGCGGGCCGGCTGCTCGATCTGCCGGGTTGAGAGCCGCAGGTACACCGATCCTCCCGTCTCGTCGCGCAGCCAGGTCCGTTCGTCGCGGTCCCCTTCCCCGTCGCGCTGCATGTAGTCGAAGGACCAGCCCATGATGATCGCCAGCTCGTCGGCAAAGGCGGGCTCGAAGCTCGCCAGACCGTCCTGGCTCATGCCGATCAGCGGCTGCGCGATCGACTGATGGGCGCCCCCCTCCCCTGCGAGCGACACGCCGGATGGCGTGCCGACCACCATGAAGCGGGCATCCTGGTAGCAGGCGTAGTTCAGCGCATCGAGGCCGCGCGAGACGAAGGGATCGTAGAGCGTTCCGACCGGCAGCAGCCGCTCGCCGAACAGCGAATGCGACAGCCCGGCGGCGCCTAAGAGCAGGAACAGGTTCATCTCGGCAATCCCGAGTTCGATATGCTGGCCCTTCGGCGAGAAATCCCACTTCTGCGCGCTCGGAATGCGCTCGGAACGGAAGACGTCGGCCAGATCCTTGCGCGCAAACAGCTGCTTGCGGTTGACCCAGGGGCCGAGATTGGTGGAAACCGTGACGTCCGGCGAGGTGGTGACGATCCGCGCGGAAAGCTCGCTGTCGCCGCGGGCAATGCCGTCGAGGATCTTGCCGAACGCCGCCTGGGTGGAAATCTCCTCACTTGGCGCGGCCGGGCTTGCGGACACTTCGGCCGGGACGCTGACCGTTTTCGAGGTATAGCGCCGCGTCCCTCTGGCAAAGAACGGCACCTGATCGAGGAAGCCGCGCAGCGCGTCTTCTGAAAGGTCCAGCCCCTCGAAGGGCGACCATTCCTCACCTTCGCGGATCTTCATCGCCTCCTGCAGGCTCGTCATCTGCGCCGAGGTCATCAGGCCGGCGTGGTTGTCCTTGTGGCCGGCGAGCGGCGTGCCGTAGCCTTTCACGGTATAGGCGATGAAGGCCGTCGGCCGGTCGTGGTCGATGCCATTGAAGGTCTCGCTCAGCGTTTCCAGGCAGTGACCGCCAAGATTGTTCATCAGCGCCGCCAGTTCCGTGTCGGAGCGCTTCTCGATCAACGCCGTCACGTCGCCCTGGTCACCGATATCGTCGAGGAGCCGCTTGCGCCAGGCAGCACCGCCCTGGAACAAGAGCGCGGAATAGGTCTGGTTGGGACAGGTATCGATCCAGCGCTTGAGCGCCTCGCCGCCCGGCTCCTCGAAGGCAGCGCGCTGCAGGGCGCCGTATTTCAGCGTCACGACATCCCAGCCGAAGGCGCGGAAGACGGTTTCGATCCGCTCATAGAGCCCTTCGCGAACGACACCATCGAGGCTCTGGCGGTTATAGTCGATGATCCACCAGCAATTGCGCAGGTCGTGCTTCCAGCCCTCCTGCAGCGCCTCGTAGACATTGCCCTCGTCGAGCTCCGCGTCGCCGACCAGCGCGATCATCCGGCCGGGCCGGCGCTTGCCATCGAGCCAGCCCTTGGCGGCGACATAGTCCTGGATGATCGAGGCAAACGCGGTGATGCCGACGCCGAGGCCCACCGAGCCGGTGGAGAAATCCACATCGTCGATGTCCTTCGTGCGGCTCGGATAAGACTGCGCGCCGTGATAGCCGCGGAAGTTTTCAAGCTTCTCGCGCGTCTGGTTGCCCATGAGGTACTGGATGGCATGAAACACCGGCGAGGCATGCGGCTTCACAGCCACGCGATCCTCGGGCCGCAGAACGTCGAAATAGAGCGTCGCCATGATCGAAGCCAGGGAAGCGCTGGACGCCTGGTGACCGCCGACCTTCACGCCGTCGACCTTCTCCCGGCGGTTGGCCTGGTCAATCATCCAGCAGGCAAGCCAGAGGATCTTCTTCTCCAGCGCCTTCAGCGCTTTCGTCTTTGCAATCTGCGTGCCGGCCTTGGCGGTCATGCGTGTCTCCTCCCGGTCTCTGTAAGCTTCCAGCATATCGCCCTTCAAAGGCGATTTTCTTGCAAAGACTGCCGCCGGCCGCTAACTTTCGCAAAATTCTGCCAGAAGATTTGGAATTTGTGATGATTGATGCCAACGAGGGCGAACTGGACAAGATTGATCGCGCCATCCTGCGCGAGCTGCAGAAGAACGCCCGGATTTCGAACCAGGAGCTGAGCGAGAAGGTCGGCCTCAGCCCGTCCCCGTGCCTGCGCCGCCTCCGCCGTCTCGAGGACGAAGGCTTCATCGCCGGCTACACGGTGAGGCTCGACGAGGAAAAGATCGGTTTGCCGGTCGCCGTATTCCTGTCGATCAAGCTCGACCGCCAGGTCGACGCCCAGCTGACGTCGTTCGAAACCGAGATCATGAAGCACCCGGAAGTGGTCGACTGCTGGCTGATGACGGGCGAGAACGATTATCTGCTGCGCGTGCTGGCGCCGGGCCTGCGCGAATACGAGCACTTCCTGACCGGCAAGCTCACCAAGATCCCCGGCATAGCCTCGATCCAGTCTTCGGTCTCGCTGCGTCGGGTCAAGGGCGGACTTTAGATCCCCTCCCCTGCCGGCAAGCCGGGCGCTAGACCGGTTTGCGGAAGAAGATGACGACGCCCATCACGATCAGCAGCATTGTCCAGACGGCGAGACTGACCACAACGGATTGCCGGGCCGAGCGCTGCTCCAGCCATGTGCGCGGCTTGATCCCCTGCGTGCGGAACACCAGCACCGCGGCCAGATTGACGCTGACAATGTTGACGATCAGCAGCAGCATGGCACCGCTGGCGTTGTAGTATTCGCGGGCGCCGAGCATGATGCCGGCCGCGGCCGCCGGCGGCAGCAGCGCCACGGCGACCATGACGCCGACGAGCGCGGTCGGAAGTCCGGCCGTAATCGACAGCACCGCCGCCGCACCGGAGGCGAGCGCCAGCGCAATTCCGTCGAAGCCGACCCGGGTGCGCGACAGAAGCTCCGGCGAATCCAGTGGAAAATGCCCCAGAAGTCCGATGCCTGCACTCAGGACCAGCGCGGCGCCGAGACCCGCGACACCGGTCAGAATGGCCCTTAGCATCATCTTGCCGTCGCCGAGCGCGACGCCAAAGGAAAATGCGAGGTTCGGACCGAGCAGCGGTGCAATCACCATGGCACCGATCACCACGGCGATATTGCCTTCGATCAGACCGATCGAGGCCACCACGGTCGAGAGGATCGTCTGCAGGATGTAATTGTAATTGAGATCCGCACCATGGGAGACCTGGGTATAGATCTCCTCACGCGTCGCTTCGCGGTTCTCGCGCTTGCGCTCGGCCTTCTCCTCCTCGCTCTCCTCCTCGTCCTCCGTCGGGATCGTCGCCTCGACGGCGGTCACCATCACCCGGCTGCCGTCGCTGTTTCCAACCGCATTCTGGAGCGCGTCGAGGAGTTCCTGTCGGTCGCAGCGGCCGAGCAGCAGGTAATAGAGCCGCCTGCCTTCCTTTTCGGCCGGCAGGGACCAGTATTCCAGCGCATTGAACCGATCGGCGATTGATGAAATGCGGTCCGCATATCGCTCTTCGGCAAGGACTTCGATACGACGCAGCGCCATGATATTTCCATTTCCGGTTTATCGATGCGGACAACCGGGGCCGGTCGCGCGCTTCAGGCAAGCCAAGCTGAAAAGTTGACTGCAGTCAACTCGTCTGGGACATAACGCATTGGCCGGAAAGGAGTTTCATCCTATTTTACGGAAACTGCAACCGGGGCGTCCTCAACCGCCTTTCGGGCGTAGCGCTGGGCAATCACGGCGCAGGCCATCAGCTGGATCTGATGGAACAGCATGATCGGCAGAACGATGGCGCCGACCGGCTGGCCCGCAAAAATCGCATTCGCCATGGGGACACCCGAGGCGAGACTCTTTTTCGAACCGCAGAAGGTGATGGTGATCTCGTCTTCGCGCGAGAAGCCCAGAGCCCGGCTGCCGAACATGGTGAAGGCCAGCACGAAGGCGAGCAATGCCATGTCCAGAACGACAACGAGGCCGAGGTCACCGAGCGAGAAATTGTGCCACACGCCCTCGATCACCGCTTCGGAAAAGGCGCCATAGACCACCATCAGGATCGAGCCGCGATCGATCGGCATCAAGAGCTTCTTGCGGGCGCGCACCCAGTCGCCGATCCAGGGCTGAAGGATCTGGCCGGCGATAAAGGGCAGGAGCAACTGCGTGAAGATCTGCAGCACCGCATCCATTGACACGCCGGAATGGCCGCCGGCCTGGAGAAGCAGACCGCAGAGCAGCGGGGTCAGGATCATGCCGGCCAGATTGGAGGCGGACGCGGCGCAGATTGCGGCCGGAACATTACCTCCGGCCATGGAGGTGAAGGCGATCGACGACTGCACGGTCGATGGCAGGGTGCAGAGATAGAGAAATCCGATGAACAGCGTAGGCGGCAGCATGTCCTTGACCGCAAAGCCGATCCCCAGACCCAACAGTGGAAAGACGCCGAAGGTCACGGCCAGGATGACGATGTGCAGCCGCCAGTGCAGGATGCCGGCCACCACGACGTCGCGCGACAGGCGCGCCCCGTGCAGAAAGAACAAGACCGCGATCGCCACCTTGGTCGCGACCGAGAACCAGGCCGCCGGCGCGCCGCTAATCGGCAGTTGCGAGGCAAGCGCCACTGTCAGGACGAGAAGAAGGGTGAAGGTATCGGGCAGAAAGCGGCGCATGGTCTTCCAGGACATTGAGATTGCGAACATCGGCAATCTAGGTCATCATATTTCACGATACAAACGCTAACAATTATCGCGAAACGCAATAATGCTGAATCTCACCCACCTCTCCAGCTTCATCGCCCTGCAGCAGACCGGCAGCTTCACGCTCGCCGCCGCCCGTCTCGGCCTCAGCCAGTCGACCGTCAGCCAGCATCTGCAGCGCCTGGAAGACGAACTCGGCAAGCAGCTGATCTGGCGTACCACCCACGCCGTCCGGTTGACCCCGGATGGCGAACTGCTGATCGGTCATGCCCGCGACATGGTCGAAATGGACGGCCGGATCCGCGAACTGTTCCACCAATCGCGGCTGCGCGGCCGCCTGCGGCTCGGCGTTTCGGAAGATTTCGTCGCCACGCGCCTTTCCGCCGTGCTTGAAAACTTCATCCGCCTGCATCCGCTGGTCGATCTGGAACTCACGGTCGACCTTAGCGGCGTTCTTTATGAAAAGCAGGGCCGCGGCGAACTCGATCTCGTTCTGGCCAAGCGCATGAAGGACGATGCCCGGGGCCGGCTGCTCTACCGCGAACCGCTGGTCTGGATGGCCCGCAGCCGCAATTTTCCCTTCAACCCCGGCGACATCCTGCCGCTGATCGCCTATCCACCACCAAGCATCACCCGCCGTGTCGCGCTCGAGGCACTGGAATCCCACGGCATTGCCTGGCGGATCGTCTGCACCTGCCCGAGCCTGACCGGGCTGGTGGCAGCAGCGCGCGCCGGCATGGGCGTCCTCGTCCAGCCGCGCAGCATGGTGGAAAGCGGGCTCGAGGAACTGAGCAATTCCCGCCTGCCTCAGCTCGAACAGGTCGATTTCGTTCTTGTTCCCTCCCGTGGCGCGGATGCCGCCATCGTCGAGGCGATTTCCAACGAATTCCTCTCGCAGATTTCCGCGCCTGGCCGGGAACGCTAGCATGGCTTGCGTCCACCCGGCCTCAGGCGTATCACTGGATCAGATTTCCCGGGACTTCCATGCGCAGCTATTTCAAAAGCCTTGCCGGCCGTGACCGCAGCGAGCGGAGCGACCGCCACCTCGCCTTTCTTCTGACCCTGATCGCGGGTGCTGCGAATGCCGGCGGCTTCATGGCCGTGCACCAGTACACCTCGCACATGTCGGGCATCGTCTCGTCGCTGGCAGACAACCTGGTGATCGGCAATCTCGTGCTGTTCCTGCATGGATTTGCCGGCCTCGTCGCCTTCATCCTCGGCGCGGCCAGCTCGGCCATCCTCATCAACTGGGCCCGCCGCCGCGATCTCTATTCGCAATACGCCCTGCCGCTGGCGCTGGAAGCCGTCCTTCTCCTCGCCTTCGCCGGTTCCGACCTGCTGCCCGAGGGTTCGGCGCTGCACTCCGCCATCGCGATCATCATGCTGCTCTGCTACGTCATGGGCCTGCAGAACGCCATGATTACCAAGCTGTCCGGCGCCCGCATCCGCACCACCCATGTGACCGGCATGGTCACGGACATCGGGATCGAACTCGGCAAGGCGCTTTACCGCAATCCGCCGCATCCAGGCCCCGCCTCCCCTGCTCCCGTCGTCGCCGACCGGGCCAAACTCGGACTGCTCGCCAGCCTCGTCTCGCTGTTTTTCTCCGGCGGCGTGTTCGGCGCGCTGCTGTTTGCCCATTTCGGCGTCGCAGCCGGCCTCATCCTCGCGCTGCCGCTCGTCGTCATCGTCAGCTATCCGCTGTTGACCGACATGAAGGTGAAGCGGGTGCACTGACCTATTCCTTCGACCGTTCGAGCGCCTGAAGCATCGGGAAGATGCTGAAGGCGAGTTTCTCGGCCTTCTGGGTCAGATCTCGGAGATATCCGCCGGGCGATCGAATGCTTTCCGCCCGTTCGAGCATCATCGCCACGACGACCGCCGCCGCCTGCTCACCCATGGCCGCCCTCGCCTTCTGCCATGCGTCGAGCGAAATGCCGAGCATGGAGCGCACCAGATCGGCCGTCACGATCAGATCGGCCCAAGAGGAGATCCCGTTTCGGGCATAATCACCGATTTGCGGGCAAATTCGCTTCACCCTGGCAAGGCTCACCGCCAGTTTCTGCTCCGGCGCTGGCTTTGGTTCCGCAGCGGTTCCCGCACGACCTAGGTCATAGCCGTTTAATTCAATTGGAGAGTCTGTATTTGAATTCTGAATATGGCGCTCGTTATGAGCGTCATTGCCGCTCATTTCTTCTTCAGAAAGCATTGATAGATAAGTGTTTTCCACCTCAGTCCGCAATCTGGCGAGTTCATCCCGGCGTGTCGACAGAACTTCGAGCGCCGCGTGTCTCGGCAATCGTCCTGCAATGGCGGCCAGACGCTCCGTATAACCAAGCCAGTCGCCGCCCCTGCCCTCTTCGAGCGCGCAGGCAATGATCTTGGAGATATCGCGCTGGTGCAGCGTGACTTCCGAGCGCAGGGCGCGTTCCTGGCGGGCACGGAGACGCTCCTCTTCCGCCGCAGCGTGGATCTCCGCCGCCTTGAGCGCCAGGGGCGCCAGATCGAAGCCGAACGCATCCTCCACCTGCCCCGTGTCGTCACGGCGAGCGTAGCGCTTGCCATTGGCGCTGTCACGGCGGAAGATCATGCCGGCATCGACCAGGGCCGCCAGATGGCGCCGGATCGTCGCCGGTGCCATGCCGCGGGCCCGCATCGACAGTTCCCGGTTCGACGGGAAGACGATGATCGGCTGGCTGCCGTCCAGTTCGCGTTCATTGGTGAAGCTTACAAGCGCTTCGAGCAGGCAGATCGTGCGATCGCCAAGCCCAAAAGCGAAGCGTGCCTCGGTCAGGGCTCTCAGGAGCTGCCATTTGTCGGCCTTGCCGGTATCGTTTCCGCCCTCGCCTGCGCGCAGGGCTTCCTGCCTCCTGGAAACGGCAGTCTGGCGGGCGAAAACGCGCGCACTCATCCTGCCGCCGCCGAAAGGCGTCGTCGCAATATTGTCAGTCATCGTCAGGTCCTCTGATGAGAGGCAAGACGGTCCCGTGGACGCACCGATTTCAGGGCGAACTGACGCTGGCCGGCGGCACAAACCTGTCCCCGACTCTTGACTTTGCCGTGCGGAAGTGATTCTCTCGAATTGCTACATAAGAAGAGGGCTTCCGAAATGGTGACGTTTTGGGGGCCTTTTTTCTTGTCTCCGCGCTTCCTTTCCTTCGCTTCACGCAACCATCGGCGGGCCTCAGCCCGGCCGAATCAGTCGTTGTCCTTTGTGCCGCCCGCCTTCAGGAAGGCAGCGTAATCCTGGTCCAGCCGCTCCGTGAGCGCGGCAATGAAGCCTGCATCCACAGTCGCCTGGAATTCGATCTTCACGCCCTTGCCCTTGCGGTTGACGCGGGCAAACACCTTGCCATCAGGACCGGTCAGGTCCTCGATGCGCGGATCCGGACGGCGACGGCTGCGCGTCAGACGCTCGAACAGCATCTGGAAGCGCCGGTCGCTGTCGGCCGACCTGAATTTTTCCGAATGAACCTCGTCGACGGCCTTCTCGATCGCCGCCCCGCCGCCGGTGGCAAACAGCTGGCCAAGCGCCATCCATCGCTCGCGTCCGGCCTTCGGCGCCGGCCCGATGGCCCGCACATATTGAACCGGCACGCTGTCGGCGACCTGCAGCAGGCGCGAGAGCTCGCTCTTCTGCACCGCGAGCGCATCGCCGATCACCTTGCGGTCGAAGCCGCGCTCGACCAGCGCACTGGCAAACAGCGCCCGCTCGATGAAGCTCAGATTGCGCCGCTCGGCGTTTTCCTTGCCCTGGGCAAGCACCAGCTCGTCGTCGCTCAGTCCCTTGACGATCGCCTTGACCGTCGCGCCGAGGCGCACCGCCGCCTTCAGCCGGCGATGACCATAGGCGACCTGATAGCGGCCCGTCTGTTCGGGATGCGGACGCACAAGGATCGGCACCTGCTGGCCGTTTTCGCGGATACTATCGACCAGCGCCAGGAAATCCGGATCGTCCCGCTCCGCATCGCTCAGGCGGTCGGAAATGAACGACGAGTCGATGCGGTCAGTTTCCAGCGCAACGACGCGTTCGCCCTCCTCCAGCGCCTGGCGAAGCGCCTTGGCCTCTTCCGCCTCGCGGGTGATCGACGACAGCGACAGGCCCATGGCCTTGATCGCACCGGATGACGTGCGGGCATGCGGCGCCGCAGGCTCGGCCTTCGGCTCCGATTTTGTTTCCGGCGCCGGATCGGTCGCCGGCGGGGTCAGGCCCTCACCACCGAACAGCGCCTTCAGGGAGTTTTTGCGGTCGCGTCCGGCCATCAGTCACGCCCCCATGCCGTGTGAATGAGT